>JAWUWX010000010.1:0-42275 GCA_034111625.1 Flavobacteriaceae bacterium
GAGATATTATGATTTGAATATTTATATATATAATAGTTCAATTAAAAGAAATACAAATAGGTCTTTAATAAGAACAAAAGAGTTTATATCTTTGAACCATACTAAAATGTACATAATTCTATTGGTGTACTAAATAGTGTACTATATTTGATTAAAAAATTAATAAATTTTCAATAATTATTAATCTAATCATCTAATTATCAAAAACTTGCTCAAGTGGCGGAATTGGTAGACGCGCTGGATTCAAAATCCAGTTTTTTCGGAAGTGCGGGTTCGATTCCCGCCTTGAGTACAAATTATCCCCAAGAATAAATTATTATTCTTGGGGATATATTTTTTTTACTCGACCGCTTACGCGGTATAGTTTTAAATAATTAAATTGATAAATAACTAAAAAGCCCGAACAGCACGCACATTGTTTGTGCGGTTCTTATTGAGGCTGCCCTGACCACCACTGTTGAAAAGCTGTTCCCACGCGGTATTGTTATCGCCCTCCGTAGAACTCCAGTAGAAAAAATTAAAATTACCAAGCCCTTGCAAGTGTAAATTTACATACATCATGTCTAGTTCATCTTTTGAAGGTAAATACCAATCTGTATAGCCACCCGAAACTAAATTATCACAAACACTCGCTGCATTACATGTGCTACTTTCAGCTATAGCTCTTGCAATACTTTTTTTTGTGTTTTGAGCACCTCCGTATATTCCAGATGCATATGCCCATGTCTGGAAATTTGTTGAAGACCATTGGTAAGTACCTGCCTCATCTGTCGCTTTAGCCACCAATCCATGACAGCCCGTTGCGTCTAAATAAAAGATAATACCGCCTTGGTGGGTATCACCTATTGATAAGCCACAAGTAGAAGCAGCAGCACTTAAACTTACCCAATTAGCTGTTGTAGCATCTCCTTCATTAATTTGTAGCGTATTTAAAGTAGTATTAAATAACACTAATCCTTTTGCAGCAATAATCGCATCACGCTGGGTAGTTGTCATACGTGGTGGTAGTAACCCCCCCGTAGTAGAAGTAATATCCAATGCTGCAGAGCCATCGGGATTAATTGTGCCTATACCCACTTGGGCATACGTTGTTGCAGTAACTAATAAAAATGCTAAAATTGTGTATAGTTTTTTCATGTGAATTTTTATTTTTTAATAATTTTAAATATTTTTAATTCTTGGTTGTGTCGGTTTACTTTTAAAATATAAACTCCTATCGCCAAATTTTTCATGGCTATTTGTGTTGCTTCTTGCTCTACTTTTGCTTTGGTGACTAGGCGTCCTTGTAAATCGAACATCATATAACTTAAACCTGTAAGTGTAGCATCTGTTAAAGACAATACTATATAGTCTTTAGTTGGGTTTGGGTAGGTTACCGCTGATAGATTTACAGTAGTCAATTCTGGATTGCTTAATGTTTGAAATTCAAATGCTTGCTGAACCCCTTGGGAAACTGTACCACTTCCTATATTGGTAGTGTACATCAATTGCCCAACTGAATAACTGACTGTGCCTCCACTGCCTGCAGCCTCTCCTCCTGATACTGGAATAGCATCTTGGGCTTGAATTGTCAATACAGCACATAGCATACATGCTGAGAAAATAGTTTTTATCATTGTGAGGGAAATTATTTAAAGATATTTATATTAAATTTAAAGTACAAGCAATAATACTAATTTTAAAACTTAAAACATTTAATTTTCAGTTAAATATTGAAAATTCAGTACGTGTGAAGTTTATTTATTAAATTTAACATCATACAATAACTAATGGTAACAAGATATTATATTAATTGTTCGTTATAAGCTACTTACGGAAATTCTCGCAGATTTTCTATTCAATCTGTATTTACTAAATTAGTTGCTTGAAACACGCAACAAACCATATACAACAACGTTAAAAAGAATGAATACAATAAAATTAAAAACTATAAATAATTTTATTTATTACTGAATAACACAAAAATGATTATAGAACAAGAGCAAAAATTTAAGGAAGTACTCTCTAAAATAGAAGGGAAAATTAATGAACAATTTTTTTTTAATAAACTCTTAGAATTGTATCCAGAAGTTTGGAAAAAACATAAAATTACGTTTTCAAAATTCAATAGAAGTAAACAATTTGGACAAACAATTCCATTGCCAAAACCTGAAGTTTCTTTAAGAAAAGAAATTAGGATGTGGCTACAAAAACAACAAAAAAAGTCTTGAAATTGATAATCAAATTAGGAGATGTTATAAAAAACTTGAATGCGCAGATATTAATTCATTGAAAGTCACATCTGAATGAGACAAGATAAAACTGCAACCTTTTTTAAATTGAGGTCTTCTAATATGAGAATCAATTAAAAAAGAGTATGATTAAAAAAACAACGAATCATAAAGGTTTTTTACTTGAGCTTACTTACGAAAATCCTCGCAGACTTTCTATCTGTGATTTATAGTCTAAATTTAAACTTAACACGTTTATAATTAATGTAATATTGATTCCTAGTACATTTATACTTTTTTAACTACTTTCACTCCATGAATTTTCTAGCACATTTATACTTATCAAAAGAAAATACGGACTTAATGCTCGGTAACTTTTTAGGCGATTTTGTGAAAGGAAAAAAACACGAAAATTATAGACCAACTATTCAAAAAGGAATATTACTTCATCGTCAAATAGATACTTTTACAGACCAACACAAAATTGTGAAAATCAGCAAACGTCGATTGCACGAACGCTACGGACACTATGCCGGAATTATTATCGATATATTCTATGATCATTTTTTGGCAAAAAACTGGCATCACTATTCTACTATTCCGTTAGATATCTACGCTCAGGGTTTTTATAAATTAATGCATACTAACTATGACATCCTTCCAGAGAAAGCGCAGAACTTACTTCCATATATGGAGCAATATGATTGGCTATACAATTATCAATTCTTAGAAGGCATGAAAACAGTTCTTGAAGGAATGAACAGACGGACTAAAATGGTTTCTAAAATGAATATTGCCATAGAAGATTTACAAGAACATTATTCAGATTTAGAGACTGATTTTTCACTATTTTTTAAAGAATTAATTAACTTTACGGATAACAAAATAAACGAATTATCATTCCGACCTTGATGCGGAACCCTAACAGACCTTAATATAGATTCTTGCCTTCGCAGGAATAACAAATAGTATAAAACTTATGAAAAAATTACTCGTACTACTTATTTTCACGACCCTTTTTATTCAATGTAAAAAAGAGGAATCTAAACCGATAGAACTAGGTTTAGTAACCGACAAAGCGATGGTTGTTTCTGCTAGAGAAGAAGCCTCAAAAATAGGTATTGATATTTTAAGACAAGGAGGAACAGCATTTGATGCTATGATAGCAACGGATTTAGCATTGGTAGTTGCCTATCCGTATTCTGGGAATATTACTGGTGGCGGATTTATGGTCTACAGAACCAAGGATGGTAAAACGGGTGCACTTGATTACCGAGAAAAAGCACCAATTGCAGCAACTAGAGATATGTACTTGGATGAAAATGGAGATGTAATCATAGATTTAAGTAACAAAGGCGCATTGGCTGTTGGAGTTCCTGGAACCGTTGCAGGATTGTTTGCAGTTCATGAAAAATTTGGGACATTGCCATTTAAAACCTTGATTCAACCAGCAATAGACTTGGCAAGAAAAGGTGTTGTTGTTACTAAAAAACAAGAAGCGAGAATTGCTGAATACGAACACTTATTTACAGAAGTAAATGGTAAAAAAACATTATTGAACAACGGTTGGAAAGAAAATGATACAATTAAGCACCTACAATTAGCAACTACATTTGAACGTATTCGTGATCATGGTAAAAATGGATTTTATAAAGGTAAAACTGCAGAAATATTTGTAAATCACTTACAAAAAAATGGTGGGATTATGACTTTAGAAGATTTAGAAAAATACGAAGCAAAATGGCGAAAACCATTAACGTTTCAATATAAAGATTTAACCATTATTTCTATGACACTTCCTTCTAGCGGAAGTATTTGTTTAGCGCAAATTTTAAAATCAATAGAGCCGTATGATTTAGTTGAAATGGGACAAAATTCTCCTAAATATGTTCAATTATTGACAGAAGCAGAACGAAGAGCCTATGCAGATAGAGCACATTTTTTAGGAGATATTGACTTTATCGATGTTCCTGTAGACAGTCTAATTGATGATCTATATATCAAAAATAGAATGGCTGATTTTACTTGGGATAAAGCCGGAAATTCAACCGACATTTCTCATGGAGAAGTGATGGGTTATGAAAGTGATGAAACAACGCACTACTCTATTGTAGATCAGTTTGGAAATGCTGTTTCCGTTACTACAACCTTAAATAGTGCTTATGGTTCAAAAGTATATATTGAAGAATTGGGTGTCTTTTTGAATAACCAAATGGATGACTTTAGCGTAAAACCTGGAGTTCCTAATCTATATGGACTTGTAGGCAACGAAGCCAATTCAATTGCCTCAGAAAAACGGATGTTAAGTTCTATGACACCCACAATTGTTGAGCAAGACGGAAAATTAAAAATGGTTGTTGGAACTCCTGGAGGTTCAACGATTATTACATCCGTATTACAAAACATTCTAAATGTTACACAGTTTGATATGGGAATGCAAGAATCTGTTTCAAGTCCACGTTTTCATCATCAATGGCTACCAGATAACATTCGATTAGAACCAAACAGTTTTGATGAAGCAACTAAAAAGAGGCTTTTAGAGTTGGGCTATGAATTGAATGAGTCTGCCTCAACTGTGATTGGAAAAGTAGATGCTATTTTAGTGTTGCCTAACGGACAATTAGAAGGCGGTGCAGATCCAAGAGGTGATGATACTGCTGATGGATTTTAAATTTAAACTATGAAAAAACTACAACCATTTCATTTAGCAATTCCTGTTCAAAATCTAGAAAAATGCAGAGTTTTTTATAGAGATATTCTACAGTGTAAAGAAGGGAGAAGTTCAGAAACTTGGGTAGACTTCAATTTTTTCGGACATCAGTTTGTAATTCATCAAAAAGAGGGTTATGAACCTAAAAAAGGAATTACCAATCCTGTTGACGGACATGACGTCCCTATTCCACACTTTGGTGTGGTTCTTTCTTGGGAAGACTGGATACGCCTTTCTGAAAGGCTTAAAGCAGCAAATACTCAGTTTATTATAGAGCCAACTATCCGATTTAAAGGTAAAGTAGGAGAACAAGCAACCTTATTTTTTAATGATCCAGAAAACAATGCCTTAGAATTCAAAGCATTTAAAGATATGAGTCAGGTTTTTGCCAAATAATGAAAATCTTAGAAACACATAAAGTTCCTTTATTAGAAAAACCAATTCGTTTACAAGAATATGCTGTAGGAATTTTTACAACTATTTCTACAAAATCTGCACTTAAAAAAGTCATTAAAAAAGGTTTAATCCAAGTAAATAATGAGATTTCTACTACTGCAAGATTCATACATGGTGGAGAAATTATTTCTTTATGTGATGACGAAAAAACGAAGGCTAAAAAAGAATTAGAATTAAAATTAGAGGTTCTTTTTGAAGATGACTATTTGGCAATTGTTTACAAACCTTCGGGAATTCTCGTGAGCGGAAACAAGTTCATGACCATTGACAATGCGCTAGAACAAAACCTTGAAAAGAGTAAACAGAATGATGCCGTACGACCGAGACCAGTTCACAGGCTAGACTACCCTACTTCTGGACTTCTATTGATTGGGAAAACGGCAAGTTCAATATTGGAATTAAACAAACTATTTGAAAATAAAGATATTCAAAAAACCTATTATGCTGTTGCTATTGGAAAAATGAAATCTTCTGGAAGTATCGATTTACCTATTGATGAAAAAGAGTCGTTATCTCACTATGAAGTTTTAAAAACAATTGCTTCAGAACGTTTTGAAGCCTTAAACTTCGTGAAATTAAGTCCAAAAACAGGAAGAAGACATCAGTTAAGAAAACATTTGTCAGAAATAGGAAATCCCATTTTAGGTGATCTAGAATACGGAAAAGAAAACCTGATTTTAAAAGGCAAAGGATTGTATTTACATGCTGCATCATTGGAATTTATGCATCCGTTTACAAAAGAGAAAATGAAAGTTGATTCAGAATTGCCAAAAAAATTCGAGAAACTATTCCCTTCCAAATAGAATACGTATCATCACTGCTATTACTGAAAGAAAACAGCTAAATGAAGAATTAATTTTATGGTCAGTATTACACATCCATTAGAAGAATTATCAGAACATCAAGTAAAAAATAGAAGGCTTAGATAGTTTGTAGAAAAATAATTCTCTATTCAGTTTACTCAGAGAAATATTTTATATTTACCCTATGAACTCAAAAACTATTTCAAACGGAATACTTCGTGCACTTTTAATAATTTTAGGCGTATCCATACTCCTGTTTTTTTTATGGACAATTCAATCTATACTTGTTTATATTATCATTGCTGGTGTATTGTCACTTATTGGGCGTCCATTAATTATTTTTTTAAAAAGAAAGTTGAAATTTCCTGATACGCTTGCTGTAATCATAACTATATCGTTATTTATAGGGTTTTTATTTGGGTTGATACGACTCTTCATTCCATTAATAACTCAGCAAGGAAAAAACATTTCTTTACTAAATATCAATGAGTTAACTAATAATGCAGAAAGTATTATTTCTCAAATAAATGAATATTTTATTCAAAAAAACATCAATATCATTGAGCAATTTAAAAGCCTCGATTTATTGTCCAATTTTAAAGAGATTCCTAATCTTCTGAACTCAATTATCGGAACTGTAGGTTCTCTAAGTGTAGGGATATTTTCAGTGCTTTTTATATCTTTCTTCCTTATGAAGGATGGTGAAATATTGAATAAGGGATTGATGGTTTTGGTACCCAATAATACTGAAAAAAGATTTCAAAAATCCTTTACAACTATTAAAGATTTACTTTCAAGATATTTTATTGGTTTGGTAATCCAAATCACAATTCTATTTATTCTCTATTCAATAGTATTAGGAATATTTGGTGTTCAGAACGCCATTGTAATTGCATTTCTATGCGCACTACTGAACTTGATTCCTTATGTAGGCCCAATGATTGGTGCAGTACTAATCCTGTTTTTAACCATGTCAAGCCATATAGGTGAAGATTTTCAAACCGAAATCTTACCAACAACCATATACGTGATGATTGGATATTTCATAGCGCAAATGATTGATAATTTCATAAGTCAGCCAAAAATATTCTCAAAAGCCACTAAGGCACATCCTCTAGAAATATTTTTAGTGATCATTATAGGAGGCTTATTATTTGGAGTTATTGGAATGGTGGTCGCTGTGCCATCTTATACTGCGCTTAAAGTAATCTTAAAAGAGTTTCTTTCAGAAAATAAAATAGTGAAGTCCTTGACCAAAGATTTATAAACATAATTTCTTGAACAAAAATATCTTACATACTGAAATTCAAGAATATATAAATAATAATTTAAATACAGATACTTCTAAAATTCTGTTTAAAGGGACTGCATTCCCTAATGTTACTATACAAGAGATTGTTGAACAGATTGAAGCAAAAAAGAAATGTAAAAACAAACTGCCAACTTGGTTTTCTACTAAAAACATCTATTATCCTAACAAACTTAACATTGAACAAACTTCTTCAGAAGTTACCGCAGCATACAAATCAAATCTAGTCTTTGGGAATTCCTTGATCGATTTAACTGGAGGCTACGGAGTAGATTCTTACCATTTTTCAAAAAAAATAAAGACAATCATTCACTGTGAAATTAACGAAAACCTCTCAGAAATAGTAGCGCATAATTATCAAGAATTAGGAGTTAAAAATTGTAAAATAATTCCAAAAAACGGATTGAATTTTCTTCAAAAATCAGTAGAGAATTTTGACTGGATTTATGTAGATCCATCACGTAGAAATGACACCAAAGAAAAAGTCTTTTTATTAAAAGATTGCTTGCCTAATATTCCTGAAAATATAGATTTACTATTTGAAAAAAGCAATAACATTCTCATTAAAAATTCACCAATTCTTGATATCACAAGTGCTATAAATGAATTGAAATATGTCAAAGAAGTTCATATCGTTGCAGTACATAACGAAGTGAAAGAATTGCTCTTTATTTTAGAGAAAAATTATATTAATTCACCTATAACTAAGACTATTAATGTGTATAATGAAAATATACAACTATTTAATTACCAATTTTTTAATTCTACAACCTCAAGTTATTCTTTAACCAAAGAGTATTTGTACGAACCAAACGCTGCAATCTTAAAATCTGGTGGATTTCATGAAGTATCAGCACAATATAAGGTTGAAAAATTACATCAACATTCTCATTTATACACTTCTGATGAGTTGATAGATTTTCCTGGAAGAAGGTTTCGAATTTTGCACACAATTACATTTGACAAAAAGAAATTAAAAAAACTAATTCCAACTGGAAAAGCAAATATTACAACTCGAAATTTTCCGCAATCTGTTGGTCAGATTCGCAAAAAAACAGGCCTAAAAGATGGCGGAAATCAGTACCTTTTTTTCACAACTGACATGAACGATAAACGTATCATAATAATCTGTAAAAAAACCATATAGAATCAAAATAAAACAACACTTATATCGTCAATTTTCATAACTTTACAATTAGTTAAATAAGAACATATGAAAAGTGAAGATATACATGCTCAGCCTCCAGAAGAATTTACAGGTATTAAACTTACCGAAGTACCAAAGACTGCTGCTGGATTCAAAGCAATTAAATCTACATTTAAACATATCACCGAAGAAGTAGGACTCATAAAAGGAATAGGATTACTTTCAAAGATAAACCAAAAAGAAGGATTCGATTGTCCAGGATGCGCATGGCCAGATCCAGACGAAAAAAGAGCATTCCTTGCTGAATATTGTGAAAATGGCGCTAAAGCGATTGCTGAAGAAGCCACTAAAAACAGAGTGTCTCCGCTATTCTTCGCCACACATTCAGTTTCTGAACTTTCTAAATTGTCTGATTATGAAATTGGAAAGAAAGGACGTATTACACATCCTATGCTCCTAAAAGAAGGCAGCGATTACTATGAAGAAACTTCTTGGGAGGCTGCATTTGACATTATATCAGAAGAACTCAACGCATTACCATCTCCTGATGAAGCAATTTTTTACACTTCAGGAAGGACAAGTAACGAAGCCGCTTTTTTATATCAATTGTTTGTCCGTCAATATGGAACCAACAATTTACCTGATTGCTCCAATATGTGCCATGAATCAAGTGGTGTAGGATTATCTCAAACGCTTGGAATTGGAAAAGGATCAGTAACGTTGGATGATTTCAATCATGCTGACTTGGTAATTGTAATGGGACAAAATCCTGGAACCAATCACCCAAGAATGCTGTCTGCTTTAAAAGATACCAAGAAGAATGGTGGAAAAATAATCACTATCAATCCCTTGCCTGAAGTTGGGCTTATGAATTTTAAGGATCCTCAGAACCCTCTTAAATGGTTCAGTGGAGATAAACTCACAGATATTTTTCTTCAAGTCAAAATAAATGGTGACGTAGCATTATTAAAAGTTATCATGATTTTGCTATTAGAAAAAGAAAATAAAGAAGAAGGTAGTGTATTTGACCACGAATTTATAAAAAACAAAACTGCAGACTTTAAGACTTTTATTGAAGATCTAAACCAATATTCTATTGAGGATTTAGTGCCTCAGACTGGAATATCACTAGAAAAAATTAAAGAAGCAGCAGAATTGATTGCCAATACAAAGAAAATTATTATTTGTTGGGCAATGGGATTAACACAGCATAAAAATGCAGTTGATAATATCCGTGAAATTGTAAATCTATTACTTTTAAAAGGTAGTATTGGTAAAAAAGGCGCTGGGACTTGTCCAGTAAGAGGTCATTCTAATGTTCAAGGTGATAGAACCATGGGAATATGGGAAAAACCAAAAGATGCTTTTCTTGATAAACTCGAGGAAGTATTTCACTTTAAAGCACCAAGAAATCACGGTTATGATGTTGTGGATGCAATTGAAGCGATGCATCAGAAAAAGGCCAAAGTATTTATTGGGATGGGAGGGAATTTTATTTCTGCAACTCCAGATACTGAATTTACCGCAGAAGCATTACAAAACTGTGATTTAACTGTTCAGATTTCTACTAAATTAAACCGAAGTCATTTAATTCATGGAAAAAGAGCATTGATATTGCCATGTTTAGGACGTTCAGAAGTTGATGTTCAGGAAACTGGAGAGCAATTTGTCAGTGTCGAAAACTCTATGGGAGTTGTGCATCAATCACACGGTCATCTTATACCGCTCTCTGAGTATTTAAAAAGTGAAGCAGCGATAGTATCAGGAGTTGCTAATGCGACTCTTAAAAATAGTAAAACTCAATGGCTTGGACTGATTGAGGACTATGATAGCATTAGAAATAAAATTGAAGAAACCATTCCAGGGTTTGAAAACTATAATACTAGAGTTAGAATAAAAGGCGGTTTTTACCTTCCAAATAACGCACGAGATAATGACTTCTCTCCTACTGATACTGGAAAAGCAAATTTTAGCATTAATAAACCTTCAGAAATTAAATTAGAAAAAAAACAATTCTTAATGATGACTATACGTAGTCATGATCAATACAATACCACTATTTATGGGCTTGATGATCGATATCGTGGGATTCTCAACGAACGTAGAGTGCTATTAATGAATAAATGGGACATGAAAGAAATGAATTTGAAGAAACTAGATGTTGTAGATTTAATGAGCCATTTTAAAGGAGAAACTCGTAGTGCTTATAAATTTCTCGTTATTCCTTATGATATTCCAAAACAATGTACAGCAACCTATTTCCCAGAAACAAATGTATTAGTACCATTGCACAACAAAGCAGATATTAGCAATACTCCTGCTTCAAAAACAATAACCATCACAATTCACAAAGTATAATATGCAATCTTTAAAGTACGAAGCGATAAAAATCTCAATGAGTTCTAAGAGTCAGATTAAAGATTCTATAGTTATTGAAGCTCCTTTACAAATTAATATTAATGAAGAGCCTTATACTGTTGTAATGCGTACTCCTGGAAATGATAAGGAACTAATCAGAGGGCTTTTATATGCTGAAGATATATATAAAGGTGAGGAGTCACTAAACACACTATTAATAGAAACAACTGATACTCATTTTTCAATTTTCAATGTAATCATTCCAAATAGTGAACTCGGTAAAGGTTATATGAATAAACGTTCATTACTTTCTGTTTCCTCTTGTGGAATATGTGGAAAGCAATCAATTGATGATATAAAAGTTATTGGAACTAAATTAGAATTAAACAGAAAAATTGATTTTTCAAAAATCAAAGACATGTTTTATCAAATGCAAAAAAGACAAATTTTATTTTCAAATACTGGAGCTTCACACGCAGCAGCAATTTTTAATTCAGATTACAGCCTCCTTTCCATTATGGAAGATATCGGCAGACATAATGCAGTGGACAAAGCAATTGGAGAATTGATTAATAACAATCAATTAAAGAATTCCTCTTACCTATTAGTTAGTGGAAGAGTTTCTTATGAGATAGTTACCAAAGCCTTTATCGCTAAAATAAAAACAATTATTGCAGTTTCGGGATGTTCTTCACTCGCAATAGATTTTGCTAAAGAGTTTGGAATTCAATTATTAGGTTTTACAAGAGGTGAGAGAACAACTATCTACAGTTAATAACAATATCAATCATTCTATTATTAAGTTAAATAATTTTGCAGATAACAAATTATTATATACATTTGTCTTTAGTGCGTCCCTAAAACCTCGCCATTTATCGAAAAAGTTAAGCAATTATCACTAGATAATAGCGCTTATAATTTTTATAATTATAGCATTATTTGATGATTTTTACAGGTGTTCGTAAAAAAAACATAAAGAAAAAAGAAAAAAAACATATACCTAAATCGAGCATAAATGGAAGATAATCAACAATAATTGGTTGATTTTAATGTGCAAACCGATATTTTAGTTCGTTTATTTTTGAATAGTCCTCGAAAATAGATATAGATTTATTTGGCTATATCGTAAGTGAAATATATATTTGATACTTACTTTAACTTAAATCTTACTAAAATGAAAAAAGTAAAATTAATTTTCGGATTGCTAGCATTAGTTATTTTTTCATTATCTTTCGTAATGAATGATAATTCAAATACAGTAAATGACAAGGAACAAGCAATCAAAAAGAATAAGACAAGAGGAATACCTTCTAACGGGTAGTCTTATTATAGCATTTATGCTATTTATACCTTACGCCTTCTATCTATACACTTATTTTCCTGAGGAAAAAATTTTTGAAACAAGATTTTTTACTTTTGAAAGTAAAGGATATGAAGATGTGAGGTATTTCGCATGGCTTTTATTTTCTAAACTTGTTCCATTATCCTTATTATTAATATGGTTTACAACCTCTAAGAATTGGTGGTACTATTCTATTGCAATTCCAATTTCTGTATATGTATCTCAAGTAGCAGGAATTTTAAATGATGATTTAAGATATTTTGATGAAGTAGGTTATATTTACACATTACCTATAACACTGGTTATTCTAACAATCCTATTTTTCATTAGAAGTAAAATAGGTGTTTATTTAAAAGCAAAGAGTATTAAGAAAGAAATGGATGAAGTCATGGATAGGTCTTTTGTAAAAAAGAAATAAAATATTAAGCAACCCCAAAGCAAATAATCAAACCCATTTACCCACAAAATGGAAACAAACTTATATGCATAAGGGAGTGCTCTTACACTTTAAAAAATAAAGAAAAAAATACGATTCTTAAAATAAATAAAATTCTTGGAGTTCTTCATTTATTATTGATAACCACAAGTATTGTTATGATATTGCTATTTATATATAAAATTATAATAGCGAATCTAATTAATGAAAAATATTGATTGAGTCTTCAATTAAATAAACTAAAAAAGCCATACATTTTGTATGGCTTTTTTAGTGATGGCAGAAGGATTCGAACCTTCGACCGCCTGCTTAGAAGGCAGGTGCTCTATCCAGCTGAGCTATGCCACCAGAAAAATAAGTCGGGGTGGCAGGATTCGAACCTGCGACCTCCTCGTCCCAAACGAGGCGCGATGACCGGGCTACGCTACACCCCGAAAATTTTGCGGAGAGGAAGGGATTCGAACCCCCGGTACCCGTAAAGGTACAACTCCTTAGCAGGGAGCCCCGATCGACCACTCTGGCACCTCTCCAATTTTCGCTACTGTAATGAACTTATTTTTGCGAGTGCAAATGTATCAATCCATTTACAATAACACAACCTTTTTATAAACTAATTTAGAAAATAAAGATGTTTTTAATCAGGATATTCAATCCTTAAATGATAAATGTTTTTTAATTTCTTTTTCAATACTTTTTTTACCAATTCAATATCTCTAAAAGTAATATTCGCATTCATAAATTGCCCATCAGCCATTTGCTTTGCAACTATTTTATCAATGAGTGAGTCAATCAATTGAACTGTAGGCTCTTTTATACTTTTCGAAGCTGCCTCTGCAGCATCACACATCATTAAGATTGCTGTTTCTTTAGAAAATGGATTTGGCCCAGGATATCTATAATCTTCAATATTGACAAAATCTGGATTATTAATTTTCTCTTGTTGATAAAAATAATAAACTAAACTTGTTCCGTGATGTGTTCTGATAAAGTCTATAATTCTATCCGGTAACCTATGTTTTTTAGCCAATTCAATACCTTCTATGACATGATCTATGATTATACGAGCACTATCCTTATTTGACAATTCATTGTGCGGATTTACATTGGTTGATTGATTTTCTATAAAGTACATGGAATTGTTCATCTTACCAATGTCATGATAAAGAGCTCCGGTTCTTACAAGCATAGCATTCGCATTTATTTCATTAGCTACTGCTTCAGCAAGATTGGCAACTTGCATAGAATGTTGAAAGGTTCCAGGAGCCTTTTCAGCAAGCTGACGTAATAAAACAGAATTAGTATTTGATAACTCAAGAAGCGAAACATCAGAAACAAGACCAAATATCTTTTCATAAATAAATATTAAAATAGTTGATAGAAATGCCAATATTCCATTAAAAATAAACAACCAGAAATAAAACAAATTTAAATCATTTGCATTCCCTTCTTGTATGATTGTAAACGCTATATATGTAATCATATATATCAGCGTTATTTGTCCTATAGAAATAAATAAATTAACTCTTTTATATAATTCTGAAACAGTCAATATGGTTACAATCCCAGCAATTATTTGCAAGAAAATAAATTCAAAACTATTTGGGACAATAAAACCAAGTAATAAAACAGTAAGGACATGAGCAAAAAGCCCTAAACGTGCATCAAAAAAAGCTTTCAATATTATTGGTAAAGCACACAACGGTATTGCATAAACGTATCTCGCGTCATATTTAACCACTATTGTAGTTAAAAAAATCATTAACAAAATATTTAAAAAGATAAGCGTAGTCTTGTTATTATCTTCAAATATGAGCGGTCTATACTTCCTTAAAAAAAGCAATAACATCAACAAGGCTAAAGCAACTAAAATTGAATATCCAAATACAACCCAATTATAATTAGATTTACTCCACACCTGTGATTCGAGTTCCTGCTGTATTGAATTTAGTGCTTTAAGTTTTTTTCCTCCTACAATATCTCCTTTTAAAATTATCAATTCATTTTCAGCAATGAATCCAGTTGTGTAAGAAATGTTATCTATAGATTTTTGTTTTGCTTTCTGAGTAAAATTATCATCATAGGTGACATTGGGCTTTATAACATCTGAAAGGATATTCAATAATATACTTCTTGTGCCTATTGATGTTACCTCATATGAATCAATATTAATAAGCTGTAATAAATCACTGGATTTAATTAAATCTTCTCCATTTATTTCTATAACTAAATTTCCATTACGCAGAAAAATTAATAATCCTTTATTTAATTTTTGCTCACTTTGGTTGTCTATAAAACCTATTTTATAGATTCCTTTGATAACCTCAGTACCCTTTTCTCTGAGAGATTCATTAATACTTTTCGAGAAATAATTTATACTTAATTGGTACTCGAACTCCTTAATAACAGAAACTTCAATACTGTTGTCTTTAGCAAAATAAACTTTGGATTTTTGTTCAATATTAGCGATTTCTTTATCAATATCATCTTGAGATTTTTGAATTGCAAAATTAAACGGAGCATAATAATTTTCATATTGCCAGGGCTTACCTTTGAAATAATCATATTTAAATTTACCTCCTTTTGGCAATAAATAAACAATCAAAAAAACAGTCATTATGTATAAAAACACTTTATATATAAATGAGTGATTTTGAAATAAATTATTTAAGATTTTTTTCATAGTTCAAATGTAAAAAATAAAAAGCAATCAATATGATTTAGTTATATCTAATACCAAATCGATGGTATATTGAAGTAAAATGATTAAATTCGCAAGGTTAATTTTGAATTGATATCAGATGAATAAAGATATAGTTATTGTTTCTATGGCACGTACGCCAATAGGGAGTTTTTTAGGCAGTTTGGCTACTCTTTCGGCTACTAAACTTGGTTCTATAGCGATTAAAGGTGCTTTGAACAGAATAGGATTGGATGCTAACAAGGTTGATGAGGTTCTTATGGGAAATGTGGTTTCAGCTGGATTGGGTCAAGCACCAGCCAGACAAGCAGCTATGTTTGCCGGAATTCCTGATACAGTTCCTTGTACTACTATTAACAAGGTTTGTTCTTCTGGAATGAAAGCAATCATCATCGCTGCACAATCAATTCAATGTGGAGATGCTGAGATTGTTGTTGCTGGTGGAATGGAAAGTATGAGTAGAATTCCTCATTATTTAGATGGAAGAAAAAGCGTAAAGCTAGGAGATATAAAAGCTACAGATGGACTGCTAGTTGATGGACTTACGGATGTCTATGATCAGAAACATATGGGAACCTGTGGTGATTTATGTGCACAAGAGTATGGTTTTTCTCGTGAAGATCAAGATGCCTTTGCAATAGAATCTTATAATCGATCTGCGAATGCTTGGAAAGAAAATAGATTTTCGAATGAAGTAGTTCCTGTTGAAATCCCTCAAAGAAGAGGTGATGCTATTATTTTTTCAGAAGATGAAGAATATAAAAACGTGAAAATGGAAAAAATCCCATCGTTACGTCCTGTTTTTTCACCTGAAGGAACTGTTACCGCTGCGAATGCATCAACTCTTAATGATGGAGCAGCTGCAGTAGTATTAATGAGTGCTGAAAAAGCCAAAGAATTAAACTTAAAACCAATTGCAAAGATAGTATCTTATGCTGATGCTGCACATGAGCCACAATGGTTTACTACTGCTCCTGCTAAAGCAATTCCTAAAGCACTTGACAAAGCGAATATTTCAATGGATGCAATAGATTATTTTGAATTGAATGAAGCATTTAGTGTGGTAGGTCTTGCCAATATTAAGATTTTAGGATTGGACGCAAACAAAGTTAATGTAAATGGAGGGGCTGTTTCTCTTGGTCATCCACTTGGAATGTCTGGAGCACGAATTGTAATGTCATTAATTTCAGTTTTAGAACAAAACAATGGAAAATATGGTGCTGCTGGAATCTGTAATGGAGGTGGCGGAGCAAGTGCTATTGTTATTGAAAAAATTTAATAGACTATAAGAATTAATTCTATTCTATGCAATACGGAATTTGTAATTTAAGCATCATTTCTCTTCGACTTGAACCAAGCGACAAGAGTGAATTGGTATCTCAAATTCTGTTTGGAGAACACTTTAAAGTTCTTGAAAGACGTAGTAAATTTAGTAAAATCAGATTAGAGTTTGACAATTATGAAGGTTGGGTTGATAACAAGCAATATATAGATATAACTGAAGAAGTATATATTAACATATCAAATTCAGATCAGATTCTTGCTGGCGAATTAATTGATTTCATTTCAGATTCCAATAAAAGTCTAACTCCTATTCCTTTGGGATCTTCACTTCCTTTTTACGAAAACTCATTGGTAAGAATAGATAGCGAATCATTTAACTATGAAGGTTCAACTCTTTCTGGCATTAGCAATAAAGAAAATCTTATAAATACTGCTTTTATGTATTTAAATACTCCCTATTTATGGGGAGGGAAAACACCTTTTGGGATTGACTGCTCAGGTCTTACTCAGATGGTCTATAAATTATGTGGATATAAATTACTTCGTGATGCTTCTCAACAAGCAATGCAAGGCGAAGTATTAAGTTTTATTGAGGAAAGTGAGCCTGGAGATTTAGCATTTTTTGACAATAGCGAAGGAGATATTGTTCATGTAGGAATTATCATGAAAGACAATTACATCATTCATGCACATGGAAAAGTAAGAATAGACAGAATTGATCATAGTGGAATTTATAATATAGATACACATAGACACACCCATAAACTTAGAGTTATTAAAAAAATTATATAAAATAAAAAAAACCGCTATTAGCGGTTTTTTTTATTTGTTTGGGAAAAGAATTCTTATTCAACTCTTTTATCCATACTTAAATTTTCATAAAAACTATTCAATAAATTCATTAACTGTTTGCTTGGAGAGAACTCATATGCTTTTTCAAATATTGGTAAAGCTTCTCTGTAAATAGGTAATAATTTAGCTTCTTTTATTTGATCATACTTTTTAAAGTTCATTGCATTAGCATCCAATTCTTTTTGAACTGCATCAGATTTAGACAAAATAATAGTTCCAAGGTTATTGTATGCTTCTCCATATTCTGGATTCAATTCAATGGCCTTTTTGAAATTATTCCTTGCTTCCTCTTTATTTCCTAAATCTAAATTCATAACTCCTACATTGTAGTATAAGTTAGCATTGGTAGGGTTCAATTCTATTGCTTCCTCTAATTTTTCCTTGAATTTCACATTATCACCTAACTTAAGGTAAATATTTGCTTCTTCAATAACTAAATTATAATCATCAGGATTTGATTCTTTTGCTTTAGCAATTGCAGTCAATGCTTTATCAGTATCACCTAATGCTATATAATTTGTAGCAATTGATTTAACAATCTCACTCACTTTAGATTCTGTAACTACAACTTTTGGATCCTTAGCAATTCCTAGTTTTACTTTCTTATCCATATCTGATTTAGAAGAGAAACCCATTTCTTGACCATCTACAATACTAATCCCTTTATATTCAGTAGAAACTCCAGTATAGGTCATATCAAGTAACTTCTCATATTTTTCATTAGATTTTTCATAATCCTTTCCTAATGAATATACCAATGCAGCATTATATAAAAATGAAGTGTCTGTGGGACTTAGCAAATATACCTTTTCGAACCCTCCAGCAGCTGCTATATAGCTTTCAGAATTAGAAGATTCTTTGGCAGTTTTAAAATTTACCTGTGCTTTTTTAGCTTCAACCTGAATCAAATTATTTAATATTGTTCCAGCTTCAGATGAATATGATCCTCCAGATTTCGCTTCTAAATCTATTAATTTATTAAATGCCATGGCAACTCCTTCAACATCAGGATTACTTCCATTGGCAAATAAGGCTTTTCCTTTTAAAAAGTAATACTTCGCTTTCGTTTTAGAATCTGCATTTCCAATAAGTCCTTCAACTTGATTTAAAGTGGAGAGTACTGTCGCAAAATCAGCTTTTTTTAGAGCTTTCCCAGCTGCTTTCAATTCACTTTTCTGTGCGAATGTTGCTAATCCCATACATAGAGATAACGACAACATCAAAATTTGTTTTTTAGTCATGATCATATTTTTAAATAAGGTTTTCATTTAGTTATTCTTGATTGTTTCTGTCTTCACTATCGTTATTTTCAATTTCCGTGCCATTCTCTAATCCCTCTTCGCCTTCGCCTTCATCTTCATCATCTTCATGCATAACCTTCGCTACAGCAGCAATTGAATCGTTACCTTTAATATTAATAAGTTTAACACCTTGTGTTGCTCTTCCCATCACGCGTAAATCAGAAACAGCCATTCTAATAGTTATTCCAGATTTATTAATAATCATTAGATCATCATCATCGGTAACGTTTTTTATAGCAACCAATTCACCCGTTTTATCCGTAACATTAATGGTTTTTACACCTTTCCCTCCTCTATTGGTAATTCTGTAATCATCTAATGATGATCGTTTTCCGTATCCATTTTCAGAAACTACCAATACATTTTCGGAATCGTCATTTACAGCAATCATACCTACAACCTCATCTGTATCGTCTTTCAATCTTATACCTCTTACTCCAGAAGCATTCCTTCCCATTGGTCTGGTTTTACTTTCTTCAAATCGGATAGACTTACCAGATTTCAAAGCCAACATCACTTGACTGTCTCCAGTGGTTAATTTTGCTTCTAATAATTCATCCCCTTCACGGATAGTAATCGCATTAATTCCATTGGTTCTAGGTCTAGAATATTGTTCTAATGAAGTTTTCTTGACTTGACCTTTTTTAGTCGCCATTATAACATAATGACTATTGATATACCCTTCCTCTTTCAAATCTTGAGTTACCAAAAATGCTTTTACTTTATCATCTGGTTCGATATTTACCAAATTCTGAATTGCTCTACCTTTAGAAGTTTTTCCTCCTTCTGGTATTTCATAAACTCGCATCCAAAACACTTTCCCTTTCTGTGTGAAGAACAGCATATATTGATGGTTTGTACCTACAAATAAATGTTCTAAGAAATCTTCACTTCTTGTTGAAACTCCTTTTTGTCCACGTCCTCCTCTATTCTGAACTTTATATTCATCAAGATTGGTTCTTTTTACATAACCTGCATGTGAAATTGTCACCACAACTTTAGAATCAGGAATCATATCTTCAATGCTTAAGTCTCCTCCTGCATATTCAATTAATGAACGACGTTCATCCCCATATTTTTCTCCAATATGAATTAACTCATCTTTAATGATTTGATATCTTCTTGGTTCGTTTGACAAAATATCTTTTAAATCAGCAATCAATATCATTATTTCATCAAATTCAGCTCTTAGCTTATTTTGCTCTAGACCAGTTAATTGACGCAATCTCATCTCAACAATAGCCTTCGCTTGAATTTCTGTTAATTCAAATCTTTTTATTAAGTTTTCGCGGGCTTCATCAGCATTATTAGAAGCACGGATAATTTTTATTACTTCGTCAATATTATCAGAAGCAATAATCAATCCTTCTAAAATATGTGCTCTAGCTTCTGCCTTTTTTAAATCAAATGTCGTTCTTCTCTCAACTACTTCATGTCTATGCTCAACAAAGTAATGAATCAGTTGTTTTAAATTTAATTGTTCAGGACGCCCTTTAACCAATGCAATATTATTGACACTGAAAGAGGTCTGTAAAGCAGTATATTTAAATAATTTATTTAAAACAACATTAGGAATCGCATCTCTTTTTAAGATATAAACGATACGCATACCATTTCTATCAGACTCATCACGAATATTGGCAATTCCATCTAATTTTTTATCATTTACCAAGTCCGCTGTTTTCTTAATCATATCAGCTTTATTCACTTGGTAAGGAATTTCAGTAACAATAATACATTCTCTTCCTTTTACTTCTTCAAATGATGTCTTGGCTCTCATCACAATCCTTCCTCTTCCGGTATGAAAAGCACTTTTCACACCATCATAACCATATATAGTTCCTCCTGTTGGAAAATCTGGAGCTTTAATGTGTTGCATTAACTCATCAATCTCAATATCATTATTATCAATATAAGCAATCGTTCCATTAATAACTTCAGTCAAGTTATGTGGAGCCATGTTGGTAGCCATTCCTACAGCAATACCAGAAGCGCCATTAACAAGTAGATTTGGTATTCTTGTAGGCAATACAGTAGGTTCTTGCAATGTATCATCAAAATTCAATCTATGATCAACAGTCTCTTTCTCAATATCTGATAACATTTCTTCAGATATTTTCTGCATTCTCACCTCTGTATAACGCATCGCTGCTGGACTATCTCCATCAACCGACCCAAAGTTTCCTTGCCCATCTACCATCATATAACGTTGACTCCAATGCTGCGCCATACGCACCATAGAATCGTACACAGATGTATCACCATGTGGATGATACTTTCCTAAAACTTCCCCAACTATTCTTGCTGATTTTTTATAAGATCCAGTAGCTTTAATTCCAAGCTCATGCATCCCAAAAAGAACTCTCCTGTGTACTGGTTTTAAACCATCACGCACATCTGGTAGTGCTCTTGAAACAATTACTGACATTGAATAATCAATGTACGCTGATTTCATTTCATCTTCAATATTAATTGGTATCAGCTTTTCTCCGTCTGCCATATATAAATTGTTTATTTTTTTGTTGTTTTTTAATAGAAGAGCAAGATACAATTTTACTACTTTTAGTATTTAAAAATGTTTTCGTTTTTAAGAATAGTTATTAACAATTTGGTGTGCTTAAACAACTATATTAATAGCTTGGCAATCAGAAATTTTAACAGTTCTTTTATACTGTTATTTTGTCAGTGTTAAAAAGAGGTATTGTTTTTGCAATACTTTAAGAAAAAAAACTCTTAATTTTACAATATTAAATATATTTATATGGATGATAATTTTTCACCAAAAGTAAAAGATGTAATTGCGTACAGTAAGGAAGAGGCACTAAGGTTGGGTCATGACTTTATTGGCACTGAACATCTTGTGCTTGGATTATTGAGAAAAGGAGATGGAAAAGCAATTCAAATCTTAAATACACTAGAAATAAATTTAGAGCATTTAAGAAAAAAAATTGAGATTTTAAGCCCTGTAAACCCTTCAGGTGTTACGGCAAATGAAAAAAGAAACCTTCATTTAACTAAGCAATCTGAAAAAGCATTAAAAACAACTTTTTTAGAAGCAAAACTTTACAAAAGCGAATCTGTCAATACAGCACATTTATTATTATGCATATTGCGTAATGAAAATGATCCTACAACGAAATTGCTACATAAGTTTGACGTGGACTATGAAGAAGTAAAAGCCTTATTTAAAGAATTATTTTTAGAAGATGACATTCCAGAACTTCCAAGTGCTGAAACTCCTTCTGAAGATGATGAATTTGAAGAAGCAAAGTCCAATCCATTTGAACAACCAAAAGGAAAATCTTCTCAAGCAAAGTCTAAAACACCTGTTCTAGATAATTTTGGCCGTGATTTAACAGTCTTAGCAGAACAAGGAGACTTAGATCCTGTAGTAGGAAGAAAGAAAGAAATAGAACGCGTCTCTCAAATTTTAAGTCGACGTAAAAAAAACAACCCAATGCTTATCGGTGAGCCTGGAGTAGGTAAATCTGCTATCGCAGAGGGCCTTGCTCTAAGAATTGTTCAGAGAAAAGTATCAAGAATTTTATTTAACAAGCGTGTTGTTTCTCTTGACTTAGCAAGTTTAGTTGCAGGAACTAAATACAGAGGACAGTTTGAAGAAAGAATGAAAGCCTTGATGAATGAGCTTGAAAAGAATGATGATATTATCTTATTTATTGATGAAATACACACAATTGTTGGTGCTGGTGGCGCAACAGGATCACTAGATGCTTCTAACATGTTAAAACCTGCTCTAGCCAGAGGAGAAATCCAATGTATTGGAGCAACAACACTTGATGAATACCGTCAGAATATTGAAAAAGATGGCGCATTAGAACGACGTTTTCAAAAAGTAATTATAGAACCTACAAGTGTTGAGGAAACAATAGAAATATTGCACAATATAAAAGATAAATATGAAGCTCATCATCATGTAGATTATACAGATAATGCAATTGAAGCTTGTGTCAAATTAACCAATCGTTACATGACAGATCGCTACTTACCTGACAAAGCTATAGATGCATTAGACGAAGCAGGCTCTAGAATTCATATTACCAATATTGTTGTGCCAAAAGACGTGCTCGAACTTGAAGGCCAACTTGAGCAAGTAAAACTTGATAAGACGAATGCGGTTAATAGTCAGAAATATGAAGAAGCTGCAAAACTACGTGATGATGAAAAACGATTGGAAACTATGCTTCACACTGCACAAACTCAGTGGGAAGAAGCTTCTAAATTAAATCGTGAAATTGTAACTGAAGATAATGTCGCAGAAGTGGTTTCTATGATGACTGGAATCCCAGTAAATCGTGTTGCTGAAGCTGAAAGCCATAGATTACATGACCTTCCAAATTTAATAAAAGGAAAAGTAATAGGTCAAGATGAAGCGGTTACGAAAGTTGTGAAGGCAATTCAAAGAAATAGAGTTGGATTGAAAGATCCAAACAAGCCTATTGGTTCGTTTATATTTCTTGGGCAAACAGGCGTTGGAAAAACGCAACTTGCTAAGGTACTTGCTAGAGAATTATTTGACAATCAAGATGCACTTGTACGTATTGATATGAGTGAATATATGGAAAAATTTGCAATATCTAGATTGATTGGTGCTCCTCCAGGATATGTAGGTTATGAGGAAGGTGGTCAATTGACTGAAAAGATTCGTAGAAAGCCTTATTCTGTAGTTTTACTTGACGAAATAGAAAAAGCACATCCAGATGTATTCAATATGCTATTGCAGATTCTTGATGACGGACATATTACGGATAGTCTTGGTAGAAAAATTGATTTTAGAAATACAATTATCATTATGACTTCTAATATCGGTTCGCGCCAATTAAAAGATTTTGGGGTTGGAGTTGGTTTTGGAACTTCTTCTAAAAATGATCAGGCGGATGCACATGCAAAAAGCGTGATTGAAAACGCATTGAAAAAATCTTTTGCTCCTGAATTTTTGAATAGAATTGATGATGTAATTGTGTTTAACGCATTGGAACGCGAAGATATTCATTCTATTATAGATATTGAACTTGACATGCTTTTGAATCGTATTTTAAGTCTTGGCTATAAATTGAATTTGACTGATAAAGCCAAAGATTTTATTGCTGATAAAGGATTTGACAAGCAATATGGAGCAAGACCATTGAAGCGTGCTATTCAAAAATATATTGAGGATGCACTTGCTGAAGAAATTGTAAATTCTAAATTAACTGAAGGTGATTCAATTACTATGGATCTTGACGAGAAGAAAAGTGAATTGACCGTCAAAATTAAAAAAGGTAAAAAACGAGTCGAAGAATAATGTCGATTTTAAAAAGTCTTTATTCTGAGAATAAAGACTTTTTTTATGTCTAAAATTTATCTAGATGAAGAAACAACAAAAAGAAGAAATCCATACGAAAATTCTTGAAGAAATCAGAAAAACGAAAAACTCAATTGATGAATATAAAGAATTGACAAAACCTATTTCTCCTGAAAACGCGATAGGTCGAGTAAGTCGAATGGATGCTATCAATAACAAAAGTATTAACGAAGCAGCAATGAGACTGGCTGAGCAAAAACTCTCGATGCTTACTATAGCACTTTCTAGAATTGAAGACAACAACTTCGGAATATGTGCTAAGTGTCAGAATGAAATTCCCATAGGCAGAATATTGATACGACCTCAAAGTAGATTCTGCGTTTATTGTGCAAGTTGAGAGTAAAACAAATATAATGTTAAAGTATAATTAAAAATTATTGTATCAGTGTAATATCTTATATATTTGACCGACCATTAAATCAAATTTAAAACCAAATGAAAAAAATCCTATATTTTATTGCAGCCCTAGCAATTATTTCTTGTAAAAACGAACCTAAAGATTATGTTACTTTTTCAGGAACTATAACAGATCAGAAGAGTGATTCAGTTGTTGTGAGAAGTCGTACTTACTCTAAAACCATTCAAGTTCAAGAAGATGGTTCTTTCAGCGATACACTAAACGTTACTCCTGGAGTTTACTCTTTTTATGATGGTGCAGAATCTACCTCTATCTTTTTAAAGAATGGTTATGATATTAAAATGACGTTAGACACGAAAATGTTTGATGAATCGGCTAAGTATACTGGAACAGGTTCTGAGAATAGCAATTTCCTTGCTCAGAAATCTTTGATGGAAGAAAAATTATATGAACAAGATTTTGATGCTTTGGATAAAGAAGGATTAGAAACAACATTTAAAAACATTAGAAAAGAAGTTACCGGTTTTATCAATTCTCATAAAGATCTTGATAGTATAGTATCTAATTCTAGTTTTGAAAATTTAGAAAGATCAATCGCTGGAAATAAAAACTACTTTATGGGCATAGCTCAATTGAGAGAGGATTTACCCAAAGGCGCTCCTTCTCCAACGTTTGACAAATACGAAAACCACAAAGGTGGAACTACTTCATTATCTGACTTAAAAGGGAAGTATGTATATGTAGATGTATGGGCAACTTGGTGTGGTCCTTGTAAAAGAGAAATTCCTTTCTTAAAAGAAGTTGAGAAAAAATACCATGGAAAGAACATTGAATTTGTAAGTACTTCAATTGATGTTGCTAAAGATCATAATGCATGGGTAGAAATGGTAAAAGAAAAAGAACTAGGAGGAATTCAATTATTTGCAGATAACGATTGGAAATCTGACTTTGTAACTGGTTATAAGATTAAAGGTATTCCTCGCTTCATTTTAATTGATCCTAATGGAAATATTGTAAACGCTAGCGCACCAAGACCTTCAAGTGAAAAATTAATTGAGTTATTCAATCAAGAAAACATTTAATAATCAATCAAATGAAAAAAATTATTTATTTTTTATTTATTTCTCTTCTCATTATAAGTTGTAAAGAATCTAAAGATTATGTTTCTTTAAAAGGGCAACTGACCAATTATGAGACTATTGAGTTAGAAATTGTTGCTAAAAATTACTCTAAAACCATTTCTTTAAACGAAGATGGAACTTTTCAAGACACCCTTAAAGTAGAGAAAGGCTTATATTCTTTAACAGACGGAAAGAACAAAGCACTATTGTTTTTAAAAAACGGATACGATCTTACGATCAATACTGACATTACAGATTTTGAAAATGCTACTATTGAAGGAACAGGAATGGAAAGCAATCATTATATATTAAATAAAATCAATTCGACAAAATCTGATTTGTACAATGCAAAATCTTATTTTTTATTAGAAAGAGAAGCATTTGATTCTAGAATGGATGAGTTAATAAAACTAAACAGTTCTTTTCCATTGACTAATGTTGATTCTCTATTGATTGCACAGGTTGAAAATGACAATTCAAGATTCGTACAATATCTTACTAAAAATTACGAAACAAAGCATTCTATGATGGTGAAATTTGCTAAAGGAAAGCCTTCACCAAAATTTGTCAATTTTGAAAACTATGCTGGAGGAAAGACTTCTATGGATGATTTAAGAGGTAAGTATATTTATATAGATGTTTGGGCTACATGGTGTGGACCTTGTAAAACACAGATCCCATTTTTAAAAGAAATAGAAAAACAATACGAACATAAAAACATTGAGTTTGTGAGTATTTCTACTGATAAAAGAAATAAATATGATGCTTGGAGAAAAATGATTGAAGATAAACAAATGAGTGGTGTACAGTTATATGCTGGTGAAGATCGCTCCTTTTCAAATGAATATCAGATAAATTCTATTCCACGTTTTATATTAATTGATCCTGAAGGAAATATTTTAGATGCTGATGCTCCTAGACCATCAGATCCTAGATTAAAAGAACTATTTAACTCATTAAGCATTTAAAAAAAAGCACCTCTTTGGTGCTTTTTTTATACATATATTTCGTCTTCATTGGAATTGTCTGGCTCTGGTTGATGAGAAGGTTTTCCTGTACTGATTATTTCTTCTTCAACAAATAAATCCAAATATGATTTCCCTATATAGTCAAAAACCATTGAGGCAGTAAAAGATTCTACACCTGTTGATTCAATCGCTAAATCTGCGGTTCTTCCATGCAGATAAACACCCATAATCGCAGCATTTAAAGCATCATAACCTTGCGCCAACAATCCTGTCAACATTCCTGTAAGAACATCTCCTGTACCTGCCGAAGATAGTGCTGGATTTCCTGTAGTATTAAAGTATAAGTTTTCTCCTTGTGCAATCACAGTATTGGCTCCTTTAAGAACAACTATTACCTTATGGTTGACAGTAAATTCTTTTAATTTCTTTAATTTATCATAATCATTTTTCCACTTCCCTACCAATCGTTCAAACTCTTTTGGATGTGGAGTAAGGATAGAATTTTCAGGTAAGAGTTTCAATAATTCTTTATGATTTGCTATGATATTAATACCGTCTGCATCAATAATTAATGGAAGTTTATTGGCTTTTAAGAATTTCGAAAACCCATTAGCCGTTTTTTCTGAAGTACCCATTCCTATTCCTATTCCGATAACAGTAGGATTGGATTTATAATTAAAATATTCCAATTCGTTTTCTGCATCAACCTCAACCATTACTTCTGGGATTGAAATCTGTAGTATTTCATAACCGCATTTTGGGATATAAGCAGTCACTAAACCACTTCCTACTTTTAAGGCTCCTTTTGACGCTAGTGTTACGGCTCCAATTTTTCCAAGACTTCCACCTATAATCAATGCATGCCCATAAGTTCCCTTATGCGTAAACTTATCTCTTGGGAGATAAATCTCTTGAACATCTTCTTTTTCAATTATAAATTTTTCGATTTTTTTCATAGAAGCGATATATGCTTCGTCAAGCCCTATGTCTATTGTTTCCCAAGTATAAATGTAAGGTTCGTTTTCAGGTAATAATAAGGCGATTTTTGGACGCTGAAACGTTAACGTATGAGATGCCTCAATGACAACAGCATCTTTGCTAAAAGATTTATCTGGAAATAAACCTGAAGGTAAGTCAATAGATAAAGTATAAGATTTTGGTTTATTAATATGTTTTATGAGATCAATTGTAAATCCTTGTATTTTTCTAGAAATTCCTATTCCCATAATCCCATCAATGACCACATCTTGTGGAGTAATTTCTGGGAAATCATCATTGCAATTAATTACCGCAGGCCATACACCTGCATTTTTTAATTTTTCAAAATTTGATAGAAACCCTTCTGTTCTTTTTTTAGAAAAATTAACTACATAACAGTGAACATTATATCCATGCTGATGTAAATGTCTTGCTACTACCAATCCATCTCCTCCATTATTACCAATACCACAAAAAACCAAAATTTTAACAGGGTTGCCTTGCAACTTAGAATGAACCCAATTAAAACATACGGTTCCTGCTCTTTCCATTAAATCCAATGAAGTGATGCCTTGACTTTTTATTGTCGCTTTATCTAATTCATATATTTGTTTTCCTGTAAGTATTTCCATATAATAAAAAAGCCTCTCAAAAAATTGAGAGGCTTAGATTTAGTGTTTGTTAATCATTATAAACACCCATCTCAGAGTATTTATTCATCCGCTGTTCTACCAGATCGGATGGTGACAGGTCTTTTAATTCATTATAAGTTTTTACAATCATTTTTTCAACAACTTTAAATGCGCCTTCTCGGTTATAATGAGCTCCTCCAACAGGTTCTTTTATAATACCATCAATTAATTTTTGCTTTTTCATGTCTGTTGCAGTCAATTTCAAAGCTTCAGCAGCCTGTTCTTTAAACTCCCAACTTCTCCATAAAATAGAAGAACAAGATTCTGGAGAAATTACTGAGTACCATGTGTTTTCCATCATAAATACTTTATCTCCTACACCTATTCCTAATGCTCCTCCAGAAGCACCTTCACCAATTATTATTGTAATAATAGGAACTTTCAATCGTGTCATTTCAAGAATGTTTCTAGCAATGGCTTCACCTTGACCTCTTTCTTCGGCTTCTAGTCCTGGATAAGCTCCTGGAGTATCCAATAAAGTAACCACGGGAATATTGAATTTTTCTGCCATTTTCATTAATCTCAATGCCTTACGGTATCCTTCAGGATTTGGCATTCCAAAATTTCTAAACTGACGCGTCTTAGTATTGTACCCTTTCTGTTGGCCAATAAACATAAAACTCTGGTTTCCAATCTTTCCAAGACCACCTACCATCGCTTTATCATCCTTTACGTTACGATCACCATGTAATTCCATAAAAGAATCAGCAGCAATAGCATTGATATAATCCATCGTATAAGGACGATTAGGATGTCTTGATAGTTGAACTCGCTGCCAAGCAGTCAAGTTCTTATATATTTCTTTACGGGTTTTTTCTAATTTTATTTCTAATTTCTCACATGTTTCTGAGACATCAACATCACTTTCCTGACCTATCAGAGCACATTTTTCTAACTGATCAACAAGTTCTTTTATAGGTAATTCGAAATCTAAATATTCCATTGTTATATGTTTGGATATAAAAACAAATATACTAACTTATCAGTACAATAAAACTTAAATTTTCTTTTTTTGAATTCGGCTTGTGATATGCTTTTTGTTTTTAAAAATACCATTTAAAACAACTGCAGAAAAGATAATTACAGCGCCTAGATAAAAATTTGGAGACATTTTTTCTTCATTTGGAAATAAAATAATAGCCAATATTATTCCATAGACAGGCTCTAAATTATAGGCAAGAACAACTGAGTATGGACTTATATATTTCATCACATGTACAGATGCTATAAAGGCATAAGCAGTACATATTGAAGCAAGAATAAAGATGTATGTAAAATCCAAAGATCTTAAATTGAAAAATTCTTTATCAAACCCTTCTCCAAAAATAAATATATAAATACTTACAAAAAAAACACCACTGATAAACTCATAAAACGATATTGTTGTTGGAGTGTTTTTTTCTAAAAACTTCCCATTAAACACCGCAAATAATGAAGATAGAAATGCTGAAACTATTCCCAATATAATTCCAGTAAGATATTTAATTTCACTTTGAGTCACTATAAAAACCCCTATAATTACTATAATCCCAAATACCATTTCATACCCTATTACTTTTCTTTTAAACACAATCGGTTCAATAATTGAAGCGAAAAATGCACCTGTAGAAAACATAGCCAATGTTATTGAAACATTAGACACATCTATGGCTTCAAAAAAAGTAATCCAATGAAGTGCTATAATTATTCCGGCAATTGATAATAGTATAAAGGTCTTGAAGTTAACTTTAACTTTCTTTCTAGAAATAAGAATATAGAAACCTATCAGTATCAATGCCATCGACATTCTAAACCATACCAATGAAATTGCTTTTACAGATATCAATTCACCGAGAATTGCTGTAAATCCAGCAATCAACACTAATAAATGAAGGTGTAAGTAATTTTTTATATGCGCTATTCCATGGCTTGATTTTTCCATACTCTTTTGAAATTACTTTCTTGCCTTGTTAAATAAATAAATTCCTATTACGCCAAACAAGATATTAGGAATCCACACCATAATAAAAGGAATTGAATCAGCAGAACCTCCCATAACTTCAACTATTTTCATTAAGAAGACATAAATAAACATCATTGCAATTCCTATGGCTAGGTTCATTCCTATTCCACCTCTTCTCTTGATTGAACCTAAGCACACAGCAATCAGAGTTAATATATAAGAAGAAATAGGTAGGCTTGTTCGTTTATGCAATTCAACTAAGTATATATTCAGATTGCCTCTACCACGATCTCTCGACACAGAGATGTATTCCATTAATTCTGGTGTTTTCATTTCTTTAGCAAATGATTCTATATGCAATAAGTCTTTTGGTAAAAAATTAAAAAGGGTATCAATTTGTTTTCCTGCACTAATTATATCGTCTTCCTCGGTCAAGACTCTTCTATAGTAATTGGTAAGTCTGTAACTGGACGTGGAGTCTGTTTTGATAAATTTTATTTTATCTGACGTCAATTTCTGAACCATTTTAATACCATCATATTTCTCGTAAGAAAAATCATATCCAACCTCACTCTTCAAGTTGAAATTTCGAATATAGATATAATCATTCTGACTCAACTGAAGATTGATATTCTGAATCGTATTGAGATCTCTCTTCTTAGGTTTTATATACGTATTGGTAAATTCAGTGTATACTTTACTACTTTGAGGAACAATAAAATGATTCAAAAGAAGCGATAATACTGTTACTATTGTAGCTCCAATAAAGTAAGGTTTTAAAAACCGTGTAAAAGAAATTTTGGAAGAATTAATTGCAATAATTTCAGTATCGCTAGCAAGTCTAGACGTAAAAAAAAGTACAGAAATAAACAATGCCAATGGCAATATCATATTCCCAATATTCACAATAAAATTTACGTAATAATCTCTAATGATTACTCCAGCAGTTAAATCAGCATGTCTTAAAAATTTATCTATTTTTTCAGAAATGTCCACTGCAATAATAACAGGAACCAATATCAATAGGACAAAAAAGAACGAGCCTAAATATTTTTTTAATATGTATTTATCAAGTATTTTCAAGTTACAGTCTATTATCCATTTGTTTTACCATCTTATTCTTCCATTCGGTAAAATCTCCTGCTAATATATGTTTTCTTGCTTCACGAACCAACCATAAATAAAATCCAAGATTATGAATAGAAGCAATTTGTTTTCCTAGCAACTCTTTTGCAATAAATAAATGACGCAAATAGGCTTTAGAATAATACGTATCTACATAGGTTATATTCATATCGTCAATCGCAGAAAAATCATTTTCCCACTTTTTATTCTTGATATTGATAGATCCATATGCTGTAAATAACATTCCGTTTCTAGCATTTCTTGTAGGCATCACACAATCAAACATGTCAATTCCCAATGCAATATTTTCCAATATATTAATAGGCGTTCCTACACCCATTAAATAACGCGGTTTATCTTCAGGTAATATTGCCGTTACAACTTCCGTCATAGCATACATCTCTTCTGCAGGTTCCCCAACTGATAATCCTCCTATCGCATTCCCTTCTGCTCCCACAGATGCAATAAACTCTGCTGACTGTTGACGTAAATCTTTGTAACAACTCCCTTGGACAATTGGAAAAAAAGTTTGGTTATAATCATACCTTAACGGTGTTTTGTCTAAATGAGTCATACACCTTTTCAACCATCGATGTGTCATATGCATGGAACGCTTGGCATAATTATAATCACAAGGGTATGGAGTACATTCATCAAATGCCATGATAATATCAGCACCAATTTTTCGTTGAATTTCCATCACGTTTTCAGGAGTAAACATATGTGATGAACCGTCAATATGGCTTTTAAATTTAACGCCTTCTTCCTTGATTTTTCTTCTCTCGGATAAAGAATATACTTGATATCCTCCACTATCCGTTAAGATAGGTCGATCCCAATTCATAAACTTATGTAATCCTCCTGCTTGTTCAAGGATATCAGTTTTAGGACGTAGGAATAAATGATATGTATTTCCCAATATAATATCAGGATTTATCTCTTCTTTCAACTCTCTCTGATGCACTCCTTTAACAGTAGCAACAGTTCCTACAGGCATAAAAATAGGAGTTTCAATTTTACCATGATCGGTAGTCATAACTCCTGCTCTTGCTCTGCTCTGTAAATCTTTTCCTTTTAGTTCAAATTTCATGGCCGCAAAGATAGAAAATAGAATAGCACTAAACTAAAAAAGCTTCCTTTTAAAGAAACTTCATAGTATCATGTACTCATAAGTTTATTTAAGTGTCGAAGGACAAACAAAGTCTGTCACTGGAATACCAACTTTCTCTATTGCTCCAAATCCTCCAGCAATATCTACCAAGTTATGTATTCCTCTACTTTTCAATATAGAAGCCGCAATTACTGAGCGATAACCACCTGCACAATGCACATAAAAAGGTTCGTTTTCTGGAAGTTCATCTATATGCTCATTGATGAAGTCAAGAGAAATATGTTGCGCATTATTGATGTGTGCTGAAGCATATTCTCCGTCTTTTCTCACATCTACAACATGTGTCTCATCATTTAAAAGTGTTTCAAACTCCTCTGCAGAAATAGATTTCATTGAGTCTGTTTCTTTCTCTTCATTTTTCCATGCCTTAAAACTACCTTTCAAATATCCTACCGTATTGTCAAATCCTACTCTAGACAATCTCGTAATCGTTTCTTCTTCCCTACCTTCTGGAGCAACCAACAAAATAGCTTGTTTTACATCTCCTATCAATGCACCAACCCAAGGCGCAAATCCTCCATCAATTCCTATAAATATGGAACCTGGAATATGACCTTTAATAAAATCTTTTTGGTGTCGTACATCAAGAATTATAGCATCTGTTTCATTGGCCATTAATTCAAATTCATCTGGTGTTAACGCACGAGTTCCTCTTTCGATAACAGTACTGATATCCTCATAACCTTCCTTGTTCATCTTTACATTTAATGGGAAGTATTGTGGTGGTGGCAACAACCCGTCTGTTACTTCTTTTATAAATTCTTCTTTGGTCATATCGGAACGAAGGGCATAATTGGTCTGTTTTTGCTCACCTAGATTCCCTACAGTTTCTTTACTCAAGTTTTTTCCACAAGCCGAACCTGCTCCGTGTGCTGGATACACAATAAGATCATCTGAAAGTGTCATTATTTTAGTTCTCAGACTATTAAATAAAATTCCTGCCAAATCTGCTTGTGTTATATCAGCACCTTTCTGTGCTAAATCTGGCCTTCCTACATCTCCAAGAAACAACGTGTCTCCACTGAAGATTGCATAATCTTTTCCATTTTCATCACGTAATAAATAAGTGGTGCTTTCCATCGTATGTCCAGGCGTATGCAATGCAACTATTGTAATAGCTCCAATTTTAAATTCTTGCCCATCTCCTGCAATAATCGACTTAAAAGAAGTCTGAGCAGTAGGTCCAAAAACAATAGCTGCTCCTGTTTCTTTAGCAAGACTTAAATGTCCACTCACAAAATCTGCATGGAAATGAGTCTCAAAAATATATTTGATTTTTGTATTGTTTTTTTCTGCTCTTTCAATATATGGTTTTGTCTCTCTAAGTGGATCAATAATAGCAACTTCACCATCACTTTCAATATAGTAAGCTCCTTGTGCTAAGCATCCAGTATATATTTGTTCTATTTTCATGTGTCTATATTTATTTATTATTGTCACATGTGTTCGCAATTAATATTTCCCGTAGGTGATAATGCTTTTAACATGCTCTGTTCATTTCTTACCTTATTTTTTTTTTACAAATTTACTCTAATATTTTCACCTTTTAAGTAACATTAGTCTCATCAATTACCTCGTAAACTCTTTAATTATTATATAGATTCCCATGATAAATACGAACCATCCAAATGCTTTTTTTAATTTCTTTCCGTCAATAAATTTATTCAAATAAACACCTATAAACATTCCAACCACTGAAATTGAAGTAAATGTCAATAAAAAATTCCAATCTATTTCTAAATTTTCTATATCGCCTATAAATCCTATCAGTGATTTTATTGCAATAATCAACAGCGATGTTGCAACCGCTTTTTTCATTGGTAATTTTGCTAGTAAAACCAATGCAGGAATAATTAAAAAACCTCCACCAGCACCAATCAATCCTGTAATAATTCCTACAACCAATCCCTCAATAGTAATCATTGGATAATTGTATTTTACGATAGTTTCCTCTTCATTAACATCCTCCCTCTTTATAAAAATCATTGAGATTGATGCCAATAACATAATCATGGCAAAAAACACCATAATCCCTACATCTCTTGTAACCTCGTAATCACCTACAGAGAATAATTTTTCAGGTATTCTTGGTACAATAAATTTCCGTGTACTATAAACTGCAATAAATGCAGGAATAGAAAAAACAATGGCAGTTCTAAAATCTACCAATCCTTTTTGAATATTTTTAATTGCACCAAACAAGGAAGAAACTCCTACAATGAATAAAGAATACGCAGTTGCAATAATTGGGTTCATATAAAGAAGGTATACAAGGACTGGTACTGTAAGTATAGAGCCTCCGCCTCCAATCAATCCCAATATTGCTCCAATAAAAAGAGCCCCTATATATCCTAAAATAAGGTTTACATCCATACTTGATATTATAATAATGTCATTTGGTTTCGATTGAGTTTTACCAATTGCTAATTTTCTATTTTCTTTAACAACCTAGAAATTACTTGGCCTGAAGAATGCAAATAATCGCCTTCAAAGTCTTCTCTAAGAACTTTAATTACTCCGTATAATAAAAGTGGTATCTATTTAATATATACTGAGCTACTTCTATAAAAATATGATCCTCAGGCACTTCTTTTAATAATACATCTTCAAACAAATGTCCATAACTAGCCTTTAGTTTTTCAACCATCATGCAAACATAATATTAATATTGAAGTTTATTTGTTATAATTCATTGGTCGCATAAGTCCTTCTTGAGCAACTGATGCAATCAATTTTCCTTTTCTATCGTAAATATTTCCCCTTGAAAAACCTCTTGCATTGGAAGCGCTCGGAGATTCAATAGAAAATAACAACCAATCATTTAAATCAAATTCTCTAAAAAACCACATTGAATGGTCCAGACTTGCCATTTGTGTATTCGTAAAATTTGCCTTACTAGCATTAGGAAGTAATGCTGATGTTAAAATGTTATAATCTGAAATATAGGTTAGGATTTGTTGTTTCGTAGCCAAATTCATTTCTTCAAAACTCCCTTTTAATTTAAACCACACATCATTATATGGAGGTAAATCTTTTTGATCGGCAGGATTATTTATCAAAACAGGTTTAAACTCTATAGGTCTATCTATTTGCAAAAAATACTTTAATTTATTTGGTAAAAAATCTCCTGATTGAGTAGATATATCTGTCCAACTCATTAATTTTTCTGGAGGTGGAATGATCTTGTCTAAATCAATCTGATGATCATAGCCATTCTCTTTTTTATGAAATGAAGCAGCCAATATAAAAATGGTCACTTCACCTTGCATTGCAGTTACTCTTCTTGTAGAAAAGCTTCCGCCGTCTCTTGTGATATTAACTTCATATCTAATCGGTAATTTCAAGTTTCCTGCCTCTAGAAAATATCCATGCATAGAATGTAAAATACGCTCATTTTTAATAGTTCTATATGCAGCATTCAAGGATTGCGCAAGTACTTGACCTCCAAACACATTTGGGCTTCCCATCGCCTTGCTAATCCCATTGAATTGATTTTCATTTACCTTTTCTAAAACTAGTAATGATAATAAGTCTTGAACTGTCTGCATATCTCTTTTTATATATTTCAAAAATAACGATAAATATTACTGTATTCGAAATTTCATAGAGAAATCCTGAGCAATTATAAAAACCCTTTATATAGTTATAGAAAACTATGCTAAAAATGAATAAAGATAATGTAGGGTATTCAAATAAATTTCAAAACTACCTCAAACAGAAATTCAGTTTAGAAAAACTATCAAAAAACTACAAAACTGGAACGAATTAGAATTTGGAGACAGTATAAAAGAGCTAAATAAAGCTATTAAAACTAACAATAAAGAACGCTCAAAGGCTAGTTTACAACAAGTACCGTTGCTTGCTGAAAAAAGATGAGTTTGAGTGGTTAAATCTCTTTGAAGAAAACAAACAAAAAGCAAGTAAACTATTTTTATGATGTCATACGAATTAAATAATCTTGTATCTTTGAATATAAAAGTATTAATTTTAGATTCTATTTTCTAAATGGAAAATAAAAATAAATTTTAATGGAAAAAAGAAAAGACACTTTAAAACGAGTTATCGTAGATTTTAAAAAGTTAACGCCAGAAATTTTAGCTATGTTGGTAGAGGAATATCCTGATGGTTATGGTAATAGACATATTATTTCTTTTAAAAATGCAAAAAACGAACTTATTGAAGCCGTAGAAATTGTTTCTGAAGATACAAAATATCTAGTAAAAGTGAGTACAAAACTAGTGTTTACCATGGAAAATTATGACGAGGATGATTATGAAGCTTTTGATGATGATGATCCAGATGCAGTTCAAGATCCTGAATTAACTGAAGAAGTTGAAGAAGATTTAGACTAAAAAGCGAAATCTTAACCATCAAATCTCATTTCATAAGGCTGTTAAATGTGGTTTTAACAATCTTGATTACATGTCTGAAGGAAAGATTTTACCATCATTTCCTTTTGGGATTGTTATTAATGTTGCTTTTGGGGAAAAAATATATTTAAAATTAAGCGAATAAAATCTGGCACAAGTAACACAAGCCCCTTTTTTAAAAGATAAAAAAGAATGGATGCTCTCCTTTTTTATAAAAGATTCCAGTGGTTATATTTTAGAGTTTGAAAGTTTAAAAAAAGGGATTCTCTTTTCGAAAGCTAATTACCTAAAACCTTCTGTTACAAACGTCAATCTAAAAGATGATTATCATACCTTTACTATGGGCTCCTCACTTCCCAATAGAGAGACCTCTCTTAAAATTCTATTGCGATGCAATGCATCAAAAAACATCTGAAAAAAAACTCGGATTAGGATAATTTTTTCAAATTTTTAAAACAATTAAAATAAAAAAATATTTTTAATATTAACAATAGCGCTACTTAATATTACGCTTTTTTCTTATACAACTGAGGATGATGATGATGATGATGATGATGATGATGACGATCTAATACATCTTGAACAAATGCAACTTGAAGAAGCATCAACTGATGGTGAAGAACCAATCTTATCTCCTCCTCCAGAAGGAAACGGAGGAAATTAATCTCTGAAGACCAATAAATTTATTATTTTAGAGGAATGAAAAAAAAAAAATCTTTATTCCTCTTTTTAGCCTTTTTACTTTCATTTTTATACAATAGCCAGGCTCAACAGCAAAAGGATAGTTTGAACTATTACTATTACTTTTTGCAGAATGCGAAGAAAAGTTCTGATTTAATTAAAGCATATACGTTTTATAATACCCATAAAGAATTAAGTCTGATTAAAAATGACACAATTAATGCCATTCAAGATCTAAGATTTATATCTTTTATTCAATATGAATTAGGTTTATTAAATGAAAGCGAGGTATCGGCTGTAAATGCGTTGCAACTTGCAAATAATTTAAAAACAACTAAGACTGTAATTAGTGCAAAGGTTGGTATATATAATCGTTTAGGCATTCTTTCAAGGGAATTGAAAAATTATGATAGAGCCATAGAATATTATGACAAAGTATTAGAAGTTGAGGAGGACTTATCTAAAATTACTGCTATTCTTAATAATAAAGCCATCACTTATAAACATCAAATGGAATATACTCAAGCTTTGAAAGAGCTTTTAAAAGTATATAAAAATAGCATTTTTCTTAAAGATACAGTTCAAATTGCAAGGTCATTAGATAATATGGGCTTGGTAAAATCAAAATTGAATATTCCCCAAGGTTTACAAGACATGTTGTTAGCCTTAGATATGAGGTTAAAGAGAAAAAGTAATTCCGGTTTATATGTTAGTTATATACATCTTGCAGAACATTATTATGATCGAAACAATATTTATAAAACAAGATATTATGCTGAAAAAGCATATGATGCTGCTTCAAAAATGAATAATATAGGGGATAAAATTACGGCTTTATCATTTTTGATTGATATAGGAAATAATTCAATTGCATTAGAATATAAAAGGCTAACTGATAGTGTCGCTATGTCGCAATTGCTTAATAAAAAAAAGTTTGTCTCTATTAAATACGATTATAAAAATGAAAAAAGAAAAGCGGAAGAAACTAAAATAGAACTTTATAAAAGTCAATTAGTTGAAGAAGAAGAAAGACAATCAAAATTGTTATTTCAATTAATATCCGGTTTTGGTTTAGTTATAGTAGTTCTTTTATACATTCTCATAAAAACAAGACACAAAAAGGAAAAGGCTGAACAAGTTTATTTTACAGAAACTCGAATTTCAAAAAAAGTGCATGACGAAATAGCAAATGACATCTACCAAATTATGACCCAGCTACAAGAAAACAACTCGAATGATGATGAAGTCATAGATGCTATCGAATCAATATATTTTAAAACCCGAGACATCTCAAAGGAAAATAGTACTATCGATGTTCATAAAAACTTTGGAGAAGTTATTGAAAATCTTGTACTTAGTTATGACAATAGCAAAACCAATATAATTATTAATGACCTAAAAGTAGTAGATTGGAGAAAAATTTCTGATGAAAAAAAAATAACCATATATAGAATACTTCAAGAATTAATGACCAACATGAAAAAACATAGTAAAGCGAGTCATGTGGTTATTACATTTATACAAAAACCAAAAATAATTTTTATAAATTATTTAGATAATGGTATAGGCGGGGAATTGAAAAAAGGAAGTGGACTTCAAAATACGGAATCCCGTATTAATAGTATTGATGGGAAAATTACTTTTGAATCAGTAAAAGACAAAGGGTTCAAAGCAAAATTAGTCATATAATATGTTTAAGAAAGTATTAATATCAGATGATCTAGCAAGCATCAATAAAGGTGTAAAGACAGTTGCCGACAATCTTAAGATTAAAAACGCTCAATTAGATCAATATTGTGATACCGTTTATTTAAAAATAAAAAAGGCTCAATTAAACAATAACCCATTTGAACTTTTAATAACAGATTTATCCTTTATGCCGGACCATAGAGAAGAAACGTTTAAATCTGGTGAAGAACTTATACAAGCCTTAAAAAAAGAACATCCATCATTAATAATAATTGTTTATTCCGTAGAAGATCGAATTCAAAAAGTAAGACAATTATTAACTGAACATAATATTAACGGTTATGTATGCAAAGGAAGGAGAGGGCTGATTGAATTGGAAGCAGCCATTCAATCTGTTTTCAATGGCCAAACTTATGTTTCGCCTCAAGTATCTAATGCACTAAAATTAAATAGAGATAAGGAAATTTCTTCTTTTGATATTGAATTGATAAAGCAAGTCTCTTTAGGCTTAACACACATAGAAATATCGGATTTATTTAAACAAAATAGTATCTCACCTAATGGATTGAGTTCTTTAGAAAAAAGACTCAATAGACTCAAAGATCAATTTCAAGCCAGTAACATAATTCACTTAGTTTCAATTGTAAAAGATTTAGGCTTGATTTAATTTCAATCTTTTATTTCCATATACGGGAATCCGTATAGATATCATATGCGTAGAGTTTAATTTTGATTTTATTAAATAATCAATTTTAAGTCTATACTATGAAAACTATCAAGTCCTTTACTTTTTTAATTCCAGCTTTACTATTAATGAGTTGCTTGTCAACTTCTTCAATCAGGTATGGAGCCTATAACAACATTTTCCTCAATAAAAACTCAAATTAGGATGATCTTAAATGCCTAAGTTCTATGGTAACAGAAGAAAAAAAAATTCTTTGTAATTCCAAGAAATCAAAAAGGAAGGAAGGGGTTGTAGTTAGGTTTAATGTAATCGATTTATATCTCTTATAAAAAATAATATTAAGAGTAGTTCTTGACAATGTTGAACTAACGATAATTAAAAATTCAGAATAAACTGAAAAAAGACTCTAAACAGAAGTAGGTAAAACCATAAATAATAATAATAATAATAATAGATGATGAGAAAATTAACAATTTTAACAATGGCAGGAGTACTTTTACTTACAACGAGTTGTGCTACTGTTTTTACAGGAGCAAAAAGAAGCGTCCTATTTGAATCAGATCCATCTGGTGCAAAAGTTTTTGTAAATGGATTTGAAAAAGGAACAACACCTGTTCAAATCAAAGTAAAAGCTAACGACAGAGTTGACTTCAAATTAGATAATTACCGTGAAAGAGTTGTAGTAATGGACAGCAAGTTCAATTTGGTAAGTATTTTAAATGGTATTAGCATTATAGGTTGGGGAGTTGATGCCATAAGTGGTTCTTTAAAGAGAGTTGACACAAAATATGTAAAAGTTACTTTAGAAAATTCAGAGAAAACTGCTTTTATTAATTATATGAAAAGTGGAAACATAGCAAAAATAAATATTGACGAGGAAAATAAAATTATTGAAACAGTAATAGTACTTAGTGAATAAAAACTATCTATAATAATGTATATGAAAAATAGCAACACATACATTCACAAAAACATATGGTTATGTAAAAAAAAATTGCCTCATCAAAAATTTATTGAAAAAGGAGTCTATTAAATTAGAACTAAATTCTCTGTACGGTTTCCCGTATAGGGAATTTTGTTTTTAGTTATAAGTTTGATTAATATTAGATTTAAAATGGAATACAAATGAATACTGAAGAAGAAATTAATGAGCCATTAATATCACAAATGAAAACTAAAAATAAATGGCTGTATCCAACTGATGAGTTTGGAAAAATGGAAGAAGAGGTTATTTATGATGCAAAAAGCAATCAAATCATAGGAGTTGAAAGTTTTAAAACTGGGAAGGACTTGGAAAAGTATTTGCCAAGTATAGAAACCAAATATTGATTTCAATCTTTAATTAATCTTTATTTAATCAATACTTTTTTCAATTCAGCTATTTCTTAACCTTATAAAGAGGTTGGAAGTTTTTCTTATATTTGAAAGAAAACTATAAACAAGCCGTAAATGGAATGGTATCTTAAACACAGAAAAAAAATCTTAATAGCAACTATAGGCTATGTTATATTTAGGTTCGTTTATCTGTCTCTATAAATAATTTGTTTTTACACTAACATAAGTTATATAGCCTATAGAGATATACACCGTTTTATTTTAAAAGAGGGGCATTTCTAGGAGTACTCCAAATATACCCCCCTTGTTTTATTTAAGAGATAATAGTAACCCTATTTAATAGTACTTTTCATTTGGAGATTGAGCTTCATAAATATTATAATTGCCTATCGCAGCTAAACTTTAATCCTTTATTTTTTCTATTTTTTTACCATTTTTTTTAGATATTGACTCAGAAGTTGGTGTTATTTCTAGTTCTACAATTTCTCCATCTCTTTTAGGGGTGGTTTTTTCATGCCTAATAGTGAAATATCTATTAGCTAAGAGCTCACTATTGAGGTGATTATTTGCAAATAGCATTTAATTTAATTATTTTTAACCAAAAAATAATATCGATATGAAAAACATACTACTTGCTATCGCTTTACTTTTATCTTTTATTTCTTATTCTCAAAGTCTTGACTACAATAATAGTTGTGAATCTATCAATGTATGTACTGCAATTCAAGGCAATAACTTTGCAAGCGAAAGAGCAGCTGATTCAGCATTAGATGATATTTTAAATGTGATTGGAGCGTCTAAAAGATTTGTTTTGCAAGAATGTAGTAATATTAATAATGCAGTTGCATTAACTATGAATGGAGTGCGTTATATTATGTATGACCCAGAATTT
>JAWUWX010000011.1:0-17155 GCA_034111625.1 Flavobacteriaceae bacterium
TTCTTGACCAAGATAAATCAGTAATATGTACCAACCCATCAACACCACCAAAAACAACAAAGACACCATAAGAAGTAATATTTTTAACAATACCTTCTAATACTTGTCCTTTTTCTAATTGACCAATAATTTCTTTTTTCTGTAATTCAATATCAGCTTCAATAAGAGCTTTATGAGATACAACAACGTTTTTAAATTCGTGGTTGATTTTCACAACTTTGAATTCCATTGTCTTCTCTACATATTGATCGTAATCTCTAATTGGCTTAACGTCAATCTGAGATCCTGGTAAGAATGCTTCAATTCCGAAAACATCAACAATCATACCTCCACGAGTTCTACATTTCACGAATCCAGTAACAACTTCACCAGACTCTTGTGCAGCAATAACTCTATCCCAAGCCTTGATTACACGTGCCTTTTTATGTGATAATACTAATTGACCAGTAGCATCTTCTCTCTTATCAACTAATACTTCAACAGTATCACCAACAGCTAATGCTGGATTGTATCTAAATTCATTTAAAGAAATAACACCTTCAGATTTTGAATTGATGTCAATAATTACTTCACGTTCTGTTTTTCTTACAATAGTTCCTTCAATAACCTCTCTTTCAGTTACAAATCCTACAGTACCTACAAGAGCTTCTTCAAAAGCTTTTAACTTTCCTTCTTCAACCTCTTCAATACCTTGTTCGTATTTGTGCCAGTTAAAGTTTTCTAAAAATTCCTCTGGAGAAACTTCTTCTTCTTCTTCTTCAATTACCACTTCATCCTCTTCACCTTCGTCAATCAACACTTCTTTAACAGATTCTTTGGCTTTTGCAACAATCTTCTCTTCATCCTCAGCGTAGATAGCTTGCATTCCCAATTCTTCTACTAATAAAGAATAAAAAATTGCTCTGTATTTGTTTCTATTAGATTTTCCAATCTTTTCAATTACCACTTCAATTGAAGCATCTAATTCTGGACTGTCTTTTAAGCCTAACTTTTTTATCAAAAAGTTTTTCTTAACTGTTTCTAATTCTTTTTTGTCAGAACTTGATACTTTTTCAGCGTCATCTTTGTAAATAGAAGGACCTAATCCTTTAGTTACTGCTGCTAATAATTCAAGATCAACTCCTAATTCTAATTTTTCGACCTCACTTGTGTAAAGGTCAATTTTTTCTTGTAATTTTGACATATGTCAATATTTAAATTGTATTTTATTGTAATTCAGACTGTTAAACGATAATTTCAATAAAAGATGTTTGTAAAATTTTTATCTTTTTTCCTTTCCAAATCTGCTCTCGTTAAAAGGAGTGCAAATGTAGGGTTTTAAAGACAAATTAACAAGATTAATTTATTGATTATTAAGTAGTTTATACGACTGCAATTATCCAATCCAATTTTTAAAATCTTTTACCTTTTCCCTACTAACTATAATTTCATGCTCAGAGAAGTTATTTAGAATAATTTTCAGTCTACTATTAGTATAAGAAATGATGTCTTTAATTTGATTAATATTGACAAAAAACTTACGACTTACTCTGAAGAATTTTGTTGGATTCAACGTTGGATCTAATTGCTCTAAAGTCATATCAATCAAATACTCTCTTTTATCTGAAGTAAAAATATAGGTTCCCTTATTTTCGCTATAAAAACATTCAATATCCTCAATAGGAATAATTTTTAAATGCTGACCAATTTTCACGGTAAATCGTTCTTTAAAATCTCTATCTAAAGGATTTACAAGCAACTTTTGAATCTGTTCTATATTCAACTGAACATTACTAGAACTCTGCTTATTTATTTTAAATTTATCTATTGCATTCTCCAATTCCTCATCATCAATAGGCTTCAACAAATAGTCAATACTGTTTAATTTAAATGCTTTAAGTGCATACTCATCATAAGCAGTAGTGAAAATAATTGCACTCTTCACGGCTACTTGCTCAAAGATTTCAAATGATAATCCGTCCGATAATTGAATATCTAATAAGATTAAATCTGGATGCTCATTAGTCTTAAACCAATTTACAGATTCTTCCACTGAATGTAACATGGCAAGAGCCTCAATATTAATTTCTGCAAGCATTCTTTGCAACCTTCTTGCTGAAGGCTTTTCATCTTCAATAATAATTACGTTCATAATCTATTAATAATCAAATTTGTCTTTATCCATATACTCTTTAATCTTTCTATCTTCCCAGTCTTTGGTAAAAGCAATATTTTTTCCAAAAACTCCTAACCAATGAAAGAACAAACCAATTCCCCAAAAGAATGCTGTGAAAAAGTGACCGTATTGAAAGAAACTTTCATCTACATCTAAGTTAATAAAAATTGACCCCCAAATAAATATATTTACTGCTAAATACCAAAATAAATGCCAATAAAAACCTTTGATTTCTTTTATTTTCTTTTGTGCTCTTAAATATTTTTTCTCTTCTATATATTCGTTTTCCATTTTCTTGTTTTTTAAAAATTATCTTTACCTATCAATTCTTTAATTTTTCGTTCTTCCCAGCGTTTAGAAAAAGTAAGATGCTTCCCAAAAACGACAAACCAATGAACGAATAGACCTATTCCCCAAAATGTTAGATTAGCAATAAGCCCAAACCCCTTTCCCCAAAATCCATATTGGAAAAAACTTTCTTCTGAATTTAAATTCATTACAACTATAAACCATATTATGTTTACAATTAAATACCAAAATAAATTCATGTAAAACCCTTTTATCTCTTTTAACCTTTTCTGAGCTTTTAAATAACGCTTCTCTTCTATATATTCGGTCTCCATTTTCTTGTTTTAAAAATTATCCTTATCCATAAACTCTTTCAACTTACGTTCTTCCCATTCATTATTATATCTAAACACTATAAAAGCATGGGCTATAATACTAATCCCCATTATTAATACAGGAATCCAAAACCATTTAAAGTCCCAATATGTTTTATAATTTATAAATATCCAAAAAGGTATTAAAACGATATAAGCCAAAATGTGAGAATATAAATCTTTTAACTTTTTTACACGTTTTTTTGCTTTGTTATACGTATTATCAATATTATTATCTGTTCTCATTTTTATCAATTTTATAAATTATTATCATTCTCCATGATCTCTCTAATCTTACGCTCTTCCCAATTTGATCCGTATCCAAATGCTTTAAAACTTTGAATAACCAAACCTAATCCCCAACCAAACATTGGAAACCAAAACCATTGAAAGTTCCAAGAAGTTCTATAATTAATGTAGATTAAAAATGGCATTACGATCACATAGGATAGTAAACTCCCATAAAACCCCTTTAATTCATCAACCCTTTCTTTTGCTCTTATATATCTACTACTTTCATTTATATAATCTGTTCTCATTATTTTAATTTTTTGTGTTAATAAGGGTAATTTTACCCTGAAAATATTATTGCTATCTGTTATTACAACCTTCTCTTTAGAGATTAAACTATAACGTTGATTTATGTTTTTCAATCCAACTTTAGTACTCTTTTCAAGTGACTGTTTTAAATTGATATTGTTTTCTACTATTAAATATCCTTTATCTTCATAAATATTGATTTTTAAAGGACTCTTTGATGTTATCACATTGTGCTTTACTGCGTTTTCTAAAAGTAATTGTAACGATAACGGAACTATTTTTAATTCAGGATTGCTTACCGTTTCTGTAATATTAAAATTGATTCCGTCTTCAAACCTCATTTTTAATAATTCCATATACGAATTGGCAAATTTCAATTCTTCTGCAAGAGGAATTAAATCTTTGTCTTTTTGCTCTAATACATATCTATAAACTTTAGATAATTTGGTAGTGAATTTTTCTGCTTGATTAGGATTTTCGCTAATCAAAGAAGTCAATACATTTAAACTATTGAATAAAAAGTGTGGATCTAATTGATTTTTAAGTGATTCAAATTTTGCTGTCTGATTTTTAGCAACTATTTGAGATTCCTTTACTTTATTTTCTTGATTTTTTTTGAAAAAATAAACTGCATGAAACACTATTACAATTGTTAAAGTAATCCATAATCCAAAAGTGTAATTACGGTAACTTTCATTGGCAATGAAATCATTATAGGAACCTCCGAAATAGACAACTGATTGAAACATTTTAAGAAAAAACAAGGCAATTAAAGAAATAATTACCGATCCTACCATACCTATGATTATTCGTTTAACACTTTCATTATCTTTCCATTCTCTATTGTTTAGATAATTAAAAAAAACCATGTTTGATATTCCAATCACAAAGGAATATAATTGATTGAATCCAAATTTAATTAAGAAGTCATTAAGGCTATCAAATTGGAATCCTCCATAAAATATATTTCCTATAACGAATATTATTGTACCTATAACAAAGAGAATTAAGATGTTTTTTATGATTGAATTCATTTGTGTAATTTAATTACTAAAATTAGTTAAATAGTTTTATTTCAAATGTAAGGTTTGTACCTGAAACTTCAATTATTTTCGAATTAACCTAAATAGGAAACTAAAATTATAAGTAGGATTAATATTATTTTTATCATAATCATTTATTTAAAATTGTTTGTTTGTAATTACAGGACAAAAGTCATCTAATTATATTCTGTATAAAACTCTTTCACACCGAACTGTCATTTATCGATGATGAATTGAAATATGATATATCATGTTTAAACAGTAGTAATAAAAATGCTTGTAACAAAACAATTTTCTCAAGAAAAACATCTAATATTTACTTATCTTTATCGTAAATTAATAAATTATATATTTTGATAATATTTAAACATAAATTAGTTTTTGTATAACTTTTTATTTATTTTTGTTGAACAAATATGAAAAATAAAATTATACTAATTGGTTCTGGATTTTCATCGCTTGCAGCATCATGCTACCTAGCAAAGAAAGGCTATGATGTAACAATACTAGAAAAGAATAAGACTATAGGTGGTAGAGCAAGAGTGTTAAAAAAAGATGGTTTCAAGTTTGATATTGGTCCAAGTTGGTATTGGATGCCAGATGTTTTTGAGCGTTTTTTCAATGATTTTGATAAAAAGCCTTCTGATTTTTATAATTTGAATAAATTAAATCCTGCCTATAAAGTTGTTTTTGATAAAGGCGACTCCATCACAATTCCAGATAATTTAGAGGATATATATACTATTTTCGAGAACGAAGAAAAAGGGAGTGCGAAAATTTTAAAAAAGTTTTTAAATTCAGCAAAGTCAAATTATGATGTTGCAATTAAAGATCTTGTCTATAGGCCTGGAGTTTCAATAACCGAATTAGTAACTCCTGTAACTATTGCTAGAATTTCTCAATTTTTTTCAAGTATTAGTTCTATTGTTAGAAAAAAAATAAAAAGTCAAAAATTAATTCAAATCCTTGAGTTTCCTGTTTTATTTCTTGGTGCCAAACCAAGTGACACACCCTCTTTTTATAATTTCATGAACTATGCAGACTTTGGCATGGGAACATGGCATCCTAAAGGAGGAATGTATGAAGTTATAAAAGCAATAGCTAGTCTAGCAATAAGCCTTGGTGTAAAAATTGAAACTAATCGAAATGTTACTAAGATAAATGTTGAGAACTCTAAAATAACAGGGGTAACATGTGATTACAAGTTTTTAAAAGCTGATATAGTTTTATCTGGTGCTGACTATCATCATTCCGAAAGTTTATTGGATGTAGAATACCGTCAATATTCACAAAAATATTGGGCGAAAAAAACGTTTGCTCCATCTTCGCTCCTATTTTACATAGGATTAGATAAAAAATTAAATAATGTTTCTCATCATAACTTGTTTTTTGACACAAGCTTTGATACCCATGCTAAGGATATTTATGACAACCCAAAATGGCCAGAAAAGCCCTTGTTTTATGGTAGTTTCCCAAGTATAAGTGATGACTCTTTTGCACCTGAAGGAAATGAAGCATGTGTTTTTTTAATTCCTATTGCTCCAGGAATTGAAGATACTCCTGAAATAAGAGAAAAATACTTTAATCAGATCATTGATCGCTTTGAGAAACTAACAAATCAAAACTTTAGAAAACATATTCTATTTAAAGAATCCTATTGTGTTAATGATTTTATAAAAGATTACAACTCATATAAAGGGAACGCATATGGATTGGCAAATATATTAACGCAAACTGCTTTTTTAAGACCAAAAATAAAGAGTAAGAAAGTGAAAAACTTATTCTTTACGGGGCAATTAACAGTTCCTGGTCCTGGAGTTCCACCTGCTTTAATATCAGGAAAACTAGCAGCAGATTTAATTGAAAAACAATTCAACAAAAATTAATTAAATGAAAGAAGCATTTGATGAAGTTTCAATAAAGTGCAGTAAGATAGTTACAAAACAATATAGCACTTCATTCTCATTGGCAGTAAAAATGCTTGATAAATCTATAAGAAATGCAATTTATAGCATTTATGGATTTGTTAGATTTTCTGATGAAATCGTTGACTCTTTCCATGAGTATGATAAAGAAGCATTAATTAATGATTTTGAAAAAGATTACTATAGGGCATTAGAATCTAGAATAAGTCTAAATCCTATCTTAAATTCATTTCAGCACACTGTAAAAGAGTATGAGATTGATAATGATTTAATTCAGGCTTTTTTAACTAGCATGAAATTAGATTTAAAGAAAAGTGAATATACTGATACCGAATATAATGAATATATTTATGGCTCTGCTGATGTTGTTGGTTTAATGTGCCTAAAGGTATTTGTTAAAGGTAATCAAGAAGAATATGATTCATTAGAAGAATCGGCAATGAAGTTAGGTTCTGCTTTTCAAAAAGTAAATTTTCTTAGAGATTTAAAAGATGATTACGAAGAATTAAATAGAAGTTATTTTCCAAATATCGATGTAAAAAACCTAAATAACGAATCTAAAAAAATGATTATTCAAGAAATTGAAAAAGATTTTAAAGATGCCCTTATCGGAATAAAAAAGCTACCTAAAGATGCTAAATTTGGAGTTTATACGGCATATATTTATTACTTATCATTGTTAAAAAAATTAAAACGAACTCCTGCAGAAGAAATTATAAAAACTAGAATTAGAATTTCTAATACATTCAAAATGCTTTTACTCATAAAATCTTTTATAACTTACAAAGCTAAATTAATTTAGAGTTTATATGCTACAATTTATTCTTATAACAATAGTTACTTTCTCGATAATGGAAGGTGTTACTTGGCTAACGCACAAGTATGTAATGCATAAATTTATGTGGTATTTCCATGGAGATCATCATCAGCCAAAATATCCTGATACCTTTGAAAAAAATGATATTTTCTTTGTCATTTTTGCCATACCAAGTATCTTATTATTTTATTTCGGTTTTCAAGGAGGCTTAAATTATTTGTTTTTTATTGGACTAGGAATATTATTTTATGGGACTGCTTACTTTCTTGTTCACGATGTCTTGATACATCAACGTTTTAAATGGTTTAAAAAAACTAGCAATAAATATTTAATTGGATTGAGAAAAGCGCATAAAGTACATCATAAGAACCTAGGCAAAGTAAATGGAGAATGTTTTGGAATGCTATTCGTTCCTTTTAAATATTTTAAAATTTAAATGTCACTATACTTAATCTTAAATATAGCATCTTTAAGTATTCCTCTAATGTATAGTTTTGAAAAAAAAATGAGGTTTATTCAGTGGTGGAAAGAAGTTTTTTTATCAATCTCTATTGTTGCGGCTTTTTTTATTATTTGGGATATTATTTTTACTAATCAAGGAGTATGGGGATTTAATTCTACTTATTTAATAGGATTTGATATCTTAAATTTACCAATAGAAGAATGGCTTTTCTTTATTTGTATTCCATACGCAAGTATCTTTATACACTATGCGTTTCAGTATTTTTCACCTAATAAAAAATTGTCAAAGTCAACAACTAAAATTATTACAATAGCTCTTATTATACTTCTTATAATTACGCTGGTTTTTAATTATGATAAAGCCTATACGTTTTATAATTATCTATTATTGATCTTTATTTTATCTTATAGTTTGTTTACTGACAATAAACAATTGCCAATATTCTATATAACTTTTATGATCATCCTTATTCCTTTTTTTATTGTTAATGGAATTTTAACAGGAAGTTTTATTGAAGGTCAAGTTGTATGGTATAATAATGCAGAAAATCTAGGCATAAGAATTGCTACTATACCGATAGAAGATATTGGATACGCTTTCAACATGTTGTTTATGAGTATCCTATTAATTGAAATGTTTAAGAATAAATGGAAAACAGTAAAGTAACTCTTTTTTGGTTCAGAAGAGATTTAAGGATTGAAGATAATACTGCATTTTTTAATGCGCTAAATTCTAAGAACAACGTACTTCCCCTTTTTATTTTCGATACAGAAATTATTGAAGAACTTGAAAAAGATGATTCGAGGATTACGTTTATATATTCACTACTAAATGGCATAAACGAATCCTTAAAAAAATTCGATTCATCACTTCTTATTAAAAAAGGAAATCCAATAGAAATTTTCGCTAAACTTATAAAGAATTATTCGATTGAAAGTGTATATACCAATAGAGATTATGAACCCTATTCTAGCATACGAGATAAAGAAATTGAGGTATTATTAAATAATAATGCTATTGAATTCAATACTTATAAAGATCATGTTGTTTTTGAAACTAATGAAATCGTAAAACAAGATGCTACTCCATATAAAGTGTACACTCCATATTCTAAAAAATGGCTATCTACACTCGATAATTCTCACTTAAAAGAATACCAATCGGAAAATTTATTGCACAAACTATTTAAGTCAAATTTTACTTTTCCATCAATGGATACTATCGGTTTTTCGGAATCTAAAATTAGAGTAGTACCGTATAATACAACAGATTCATTAATAGAAAATTATAATGCTACACGAAATTTTCCGGCAATTAATAAAACATCTAAACTAAGTCCACATTTAAGATTTGGGTCGATAAGTATTCGGAAATGTGTGCAGATGGCCTTAAAATCGTCTGATCCTACATTTGTCAAAGAACTTATTTGGAGAGAATTTTTTATCCAGATACTTTGGCATTTTCCTAAATCTGCTCAATTCAATTTTAAGCCTAAATATAATTCTATAAAATGGAGAAATAATGAGTCAGAATTTAATGCTTGGTGCAACGGAAAAACTGGTTATCCGATTGTTGATGCTGGAATGAATGAGTTAAATAAAACAGGATATATGCACAATCGTGTACGAATGATTACTGCGAGTTTTCTATGTAAGCATTTATTGATAGACTGGAAATGGGGAGAAGCCTATTTTGCTAAAAAATTATTAGATTTTGATTTAGCACAGAACGTTGGAAATTGGCAATGGACAGCAGGAACAGGTTGTGATTCAGCGCCTTATTTTAGGATTTTTAATCCTACAGAACAAGTTAAAAAGTTTGATAAAGACTTAGAATATATAAAACAATGGGTTCCGGATTTTCAAGAATTGACATATCCAAGTCCTATCGTAGAACATAAATATGCTAGAATACGCTGTTTAGAAACTTATAAATCTGGATTGAACGGATAAATTGATTCTTTATGAAGTTGCTTTTTATTATTATTTCTCTTTTTTCCCTTCAAAATAAATGTGATGATATGCAAAGTATTAGAAATGATTTCCACACTATTGGTTCTAAAGAAAAATTAGAAATTTTTATTGAATTAACAACTAAATCAGAATCTGAAAAAGCCCTCCCTTACCTAGCTTCTGCAATCATGCAAAGTGCCAAATACGCTTTTTTCCCTACTAAAAAATTGAAAAATTTCAATAAGGGAAAAAAAATGCTTGAATCCTTTATTCAAAATAATCCTAACAATATCGAAGCGCGTTATATTCGAATTTTTGTTCAGTCTGAAATACCGAAATTTTTAGGCTATGATAAAGAAATTGAAGCAGATATTAAATTTGTAAAACTAAAAATAGATGACTCAGATCTTCCTGAAGTTTATAAAAATTTGATTTTAAAAAATATTTCGGAAATAAAATAGTCTCCTGGATTACAGATCGAGTATTTTTTTTGATAAAAAAATTATATCGTAAACTAATTAAATTACAAATAATTCTTATTCTCATTATTTCTGCAGAGCAATGATAACAGAACGGTTGTTGCTTATCCGAGTCGAAATAAACCTTTTTACTCATTTCAATCGTAAAACTCAATCGAATTGACTGAATTTATAAAAACCCTCAACAGGTAATTCTTGTTTTTATGTAACAAAAGATATATTTGTGCTACTTATATATAAATCAGCATAAGAATTGACTCAAGAATTAGAAAAACAATTTGTAAAATTACTAGACGAGAACCAGAATATTATTCATAAGGTATGTCGCGTGTACACGAATAATTCTGATGCACATAAAGATTTGTTCCAAGAAGTAACTATTCAACTGTGGAAAGCATATCCTAAGTTTCGTGGTGACGCAAAGTTCAGCACTTGGATGTATAGAGTAGCATTGAATACGGCAATAACATTATATAGAAAGTCTAAAAGACGAATTCAAACTAGTGACATTTCAGATTTTCATTACAAACTTGAGTATGATGAGTATGATGGAGAAATTGAAGAACAAATGCAATTGCTCTATAAGGCGATCCACCAATTAAGTGATATTGAAAAAGCATTAATCTTATTGTATTTAGAAGATAAACCGTATAAAGAAATTGCAGAAACTATGGGTATAACTGAAGTAAATGCTCGTGTAAAAGTGAATAGGATTAAAACAAAATTAAAAACAATACTAAATCCGTAATTATGGATCAATTAGATAAACTAAAAGAGGCTTGGAAATCCCAAGATTATTCTAAGCATAAAGTATCTACCAATGATATTTATAAGATGTTACTTGCAAAGTCTACATCTTATGTAAAGTGGATATTTTACATAAGCATCATCGAATTTTTAGTTGTCATTGCTTTAAACTTATTGATTGACAATGACAAGTATTTGGATCTATATATTCAAATGGGAATGAAGAATATGATACAAATTGTTACTGTCATTTCATATTTGATCATGATCATATTTATTTATTTATTTTATAAAAACTACAGAAAGATCAATGTAGGCACAGATGCTAAAACCTTAATGAAAAGCATTTTAAACACTAGAAAAACCGTTAAATATTATATCTATTTTAATCTAGGTTTTATGGCAGTATCATCTGCAATGTTATTGAATAAAATATTCTCTAGTTCAGAAAATACCACTACTTACAAACTTAAAAGTCAGATACCTGAAGCCTTCTCAGACACAACGTTACTTATTATCCTTAGTGCATCTATGGTATTAGTTATAGGATTCATTCTTCTTGTTTATAGAATTATCTATGGAATTCTACTAAGAAGATTAAAGAGGAATTATAAAGAATTAGAACAATTGGATAAATAAGAAATTACTTATTGGATGTCTATAAAGTGGTGTAAAGTTATAGGTAGCGTCATTCTGAACCTGTTTAGTTCATGCTTTCCTATTGTCAAAGGTATTCATGATTCTTTGAATTCAGAATCCCATGTTATTGCAAGTCAAACTCATACAATGAGACCCTGAAATAAATTCAGGGTGAAGTTTTGGCTTTATGACAAAAATAAGGACATACAATAACTATTATTTATCAATTAAGTATAGCATTCGGTAAATTCTAATATTATATCACTCATTAATTTTTTGATATACCTCAATATACTACCTTTGCACACTCAATAAAAAAGACAGAAAATGAATAACGGATTATACGCAAAATTCAACACTACAAAAGGTGAAATTTTAGTGAATTTAGAGTTTGAAAAGACTCCAGGAACAGTAGGTAACTTTGTGGCGCTTTCAGAAGGAAGCCTAGAAAATGATGTAAAACCACAAGGAACTCCATATTATAACGGATTGAAATTTCATCGAGTAATCGAAGATTTTATGATTCAAGGAGGATGTCCTCAAGGAACTGGAACTGGAAATCCTGGATATAAATTTGATGATGAGTTTCATCCAGAATTAAAACATAATAGACCTGGAATATTGTCAATGGCAAATTCTGGACCTGCAACGAACGGTAGTCAGTTTTATATTACACACATTGCTACGGATTGGTTAGATAACAAGCATACCGTTTTTGGGAATGTTATTGAAGGCCAAGAGATTGTTGATGCTGTTTCACAAGGAGATACACTTGAATCAATTGAAATTGTAAGAGTTGGAGAAGACGCTGAAAAATTTAACGCAATAGAGGCTTTCAGAACATTTGAAGGTTCACGTGAAAAAAGAGAGGCTGATGCTGTTAATGCACAAAATGAAATATTAGACAAAGAATCTGCTGGTTTTGATAAAACAAATAGCGGATTACGTTATAAAATATTACAAAACGGTAATGGAAAACAAGCGGCTAAGGGCGATATGGTTTCTGTACACTATAAAGGGCAATTACTTGACGGGACAGTGTTTGACAGTTCATACAAACGTAAACAGCCTCTTGATTTCAATGTAGGTTTAGGACAAGTGATTTCTGGATGGGATGAAGGAATTCAATTATTAAAAGTTGGAGACAAAGCTCGCTTTGTAATACCTTCAGAATTAGCTTATGGAAGTCAAGGTGCTGGCGGAGTTATTCCTCCTGATGCTCCATTAATTTTTGATGTTGAATTGGTGAATGTAAAATAATATTCAATAATTTGAAACAAAATTGATAATGAAACGTCTCATGTATAATGAGGCGTTTTTTTATGCTAAAGATTTATTATTTTGAATTATTAATACTCACAACTATGAAACCGATACATATTACGCTTTTTTTCTTGACGTTATTACTAATAAGTTGTTCAGACAAGAGTAATAGTTCTGAATTTATGGAACAAGCAACAGGAAAATACCTATATAATCTTGATGAAACTGTTGAAGTTTATTTTGAAGAAAATAAACTTCTTATGAAATGGAGAGGAAAAGATAAAATTGCTCCAATGAAACTTGGAGATGAAACCTTTTTTATAAAAGAAATGAATGAGAAAATTCAGTTTTTAATAAATCCAACGGATCGTATTCAATACATTTCTCTAATTCCAAAAGAGAAAACGGATGCTATAACTTATGATTTTAGGAAGTTGGAAGTTGGGGAAGACGTACCTAGTAGTTATTTAAAAAATAAAGAATATGACAAAGCTCTTGAAGGTTATTTAACAATTAAAGAAAGTGATTCTACAAATACATATATTTCTGAAACCAATTTTAATTCTTTAGGATATCGAGAATTAAGAGCGGAAAATTATGCCGATGCAATTGAAATTTTTAAAATTAACACAGCCTTATACCCTAATAGCGATAATGTTTATGATAGTCTAGCGGAAGCATACTTTAGAAAAGGTGATACAATAAGCGCCGTGGAAAATTATAAAAACGCTATTGCAATAAATTCTGGTAACAGAAGAGCAAAAGATTTTGTAAAAAAATATGGAAAAAAATAAATGTCAGAAAATTTAAAATATCCAATTGGAAAACCCAAAATTCCAAAAGTAATTACAGAAGTAATTATTAAAGATTGGATTTTAGCTATTGAAGAATTTCCAAGGAAACTAAGTGTACTGGTAAAAAATCTTTCTGATAAACAATTAAATACTCCATATCGTGAAAATGGCTGGACAATCCGTCAAGTTATTCATCATTGTGCTGATAGTCATCTTAATTCATATACACGTTTTAAATGGGCATTGACTGAAGATAAACCTATAATTAAAGCATATTATGTAGATTGTTGGGCAGAATTAGCTGACTCAAGGTCTGCTCCTATTGAATTGTCTTTAAACTATTTAAAGTCACTTCATGCGAAATGGGTCTATTTCTTAAAAGGCTTAACAAGTCATGATTTAGATACTCTATTTATTCATCCAGATAGAAATGAAGAAGTTTCTTTAAAAGAGAATATTGGAATTTATTGTTGGCATTGTGAACATCATTATGAACACATTAACCAATTACTACTAAGAAAAAATTGGAATAAATGATACGAAAGTTTGAATTAAAAGACACTCCTCAGATTGCAGAAATTTACAATTATTATGTATTAAACTCTATAATAACATTTGATAGAATTCCTTTTTCAATTGAGGAATACACAATAAAAATTAAAGATATTTCTTCTAACTTTCCTTGTATTATTTTTGAAGAAAATAATGAGATTTTAGGCTATGCATATGCTAATTATTGGCGTACTAAACCTTCTTACAATCAGACAGTTGAAAGCACCGTTTATGTGAAACATGGTATCCATGGAAAAAAAATAGGAAGTCAATTATATACCGAACTTTTGAAACAATTAAGGGAATTAGACTTTCATACGATTATAGGTAGTATTTCATTACCAAATGATCAAAGTATTCAATTTCATGAAAAATTTGGGTTTGAAAAAGTGGCGCATTTTAAAGAAGTTGGAAAGAAATTTGGAAAATGGATTGACGTAGGATTCTGGCAATTGAATTTTAAGCAGTCTTCCATTTAATACCACAACCTATACTCGGGTTTTGCAAAATCGTGTTTTCCTTATTATTTATAAGACATTTTATAGCATGTCTTATATCTTTTCCAGTAACTTCCACTCCATTTCCTGGTCTCGAATCATCTAGTTGCCCTCTATAGATCAATTCATTATTAGCATTGAAAACATAATTATCAGGAGTACATGCTGCATCGTACAATTTTGCTACTCCTTGGGTTTCATCGTATAGATAAGGAAATGGAAATTTATTATTTAAAGCATTCTCTTTCATCAACTCTGGAGAATCTTGAGGATAATTTACAACATCATTTGAAGAAATAGCAATAAAAGAAATTCCTTTTTTACTATATTCATTGGCAATCATGACCAACTCATCATTTACATGAATTACACACGGACAATGATTGCATATAAAATATATAACAGTGCCACTGCTTCCTTTTAAAGAATTAAGAGATCTATATTTTTCAGTAACAGCATCTAGAAGATTAAAATCAGGTGCTATAGTTCCAAGTGCAAGCATTTTCGAGGGAGTTCTCGCCATTTTGATAAATAATTTGTATGTTTATAAAATCAAAAATACAAATTTATGAAACGTGAATGTTAAAAGTTTTATAATCTAAGATAATGATTAATAGCGAACAACTTGTGACCGTTAAAAACAAAAATAAAAAGACACATGAAAACTCTCAACCAATGGTTTGATGAATACGCTGTAAGCCATCAAAATAAAACGAATCAACTTATTCATTATATCTGTGTTCCAGCCATTTTTTTTAGTATTGTAGGGCTCTTAATGTGTATTCCTTCTCATTTTTTAAGTAAAACATTCAACTTAAATAATTCAATGATTGAAAATTGGGCTATAGTGTTTATAATATTTGCTTTGATTTTTTATGTAAGACTGTCCTTTTCTATGTTTGTTAAAATCGCTATTTTTGCTATACTCTGTATAATTGGAAACTATTATTTAGGTCATTATGTATCCTTACTTTACGCTTCAATTGTAATATTTGTTATTGCTTGGATTGGGCAATTTTACGGGCATAAAATAGAAGGTAAAAAGCCTTCTTTCATAAAAGATCTACAATTTTTAATGATAGGTCCAGCATGGGTTATTAAAAAAATTACTTCAAAAAAATAGAATGAAAAAAACAATTGTTATTTTATTATTTCTGCTTTCAATTTTAGATTTATTCTCACAAGAGCCCCAAAAATTTTATAATATTCAAAATCTAGATGTTAATTCTGAATATGCAGATTTTGGAGTTACTTTCTATAAAGATAATCTAGTACTTTTTGCTTCTTCTATGAAGGATAGAGCCATAAAACGTAGTAAAAGAGGCAATAATAGAACGGGAAATATTCAATTTTATAAAGGAAGAATAAGGAAGGATGGTCAGATAATAGATGTAACGAGATTTTCTACTGAGAACTTCAATCTATTTCATGAATCCGATATAACATTTGCCAATGATAGTAAAACAATCTATTTCACTTTTAAAAATTATATAGATAAAGATTATAGAAAGAATTTCCTATTAAGTATGACAAAAAAATACTTACTTAATATTTCTAAAGCCACTATAAATGAAAAGGGTATTGCTTCTAATCTTACTCCTCTCCCTTTCAATGGAAAAAACTATTCTGTACACCACCCAAGATTAAGTCCAGATGGGAAAACTTTATTCTTTATTTCAGATATGGAAGGATCTTACGGAGGTACTGATATTTATAAAGTATCTATTTTAACTGACGGAAGTTATTCTATACCCGAAAATTTGGGCTTAAAAATCAATACAGTAGGAAATGAAATGTTTCCATTTCTAAGTAATGATAATACTTTTTATTTTTCTTCCGATGGCCATCCTGGTAAAGGTGGTCTTGATATTTTTAGCAGTAAACTAGTAAATGATGAATTTTCTCAAGTTAAAAACCTAGATCAACTAAATTATTCAGGTGATGATTTTGCATTTGTAATAAACGATGAACTAAATGTTGGATATTTTTCATCTGTAAGAGAGGGTAATAAAGGAGATGTAGATATTTTTTCATTCAATTTAGAACCTATTCGATGCAATCAATCCATTGCAGGAATTGTAAAAAACAATAAAACTAACGAACTATTAGCAAATGCTGAAGTAGAATTATTTATTAATAATAAACGTATTGAAAATACAATTTCTAATGAGAATGGAGTATTTAATTTTGAAACAGTTTGTGAAACGGCATATACTATTAAGGCTTCTAAAACTGATTTTATTCAAAAAGAAAGAAATCATACTTCTTCCAAAATTAATAAGGAAACTACTGAAATTAATTTCAGTTTAGAACCTATTGAATGCAATCAATCCATTGCAGGAATTGTAAGAGATAAAGAAAATGGTCAGATCTTGGCAAATGCTAAAGTACAATTATTTATCAATAATAAAAGTATTGAAACTACAATTTCCAATGAGAATGGAGCATATACTTTTGCAACAATATGTGAAACGGCATATACTATTAAGGTTTCCAAAAATGATTATATCCAAGAAGAAAGAAATCATACTTCTTCCAAAATCAATAAGGAAAGTACTGAAATTAATTTCAGTTTAGAACCTATTGAATGCAATCAATCCATTGCAGGAATTGTAAGAGATAAAGAA
>JAWUWX010000012.1:0-16187 GCA_034111625.1 Flavobacteriaceae bacterium
ACAACCTATATTCCACAAGCTGAATGGACTGAATTCCCTGCAAATACTTTTGATGATATTGGTAGCTTTACAAGTAGTGTACTTAGTGTAGATGAGGCTATTTTTATATCTTTTAAAATGTTTCCAAATCCAACAAACGGAAGTTCTATTTTCTTTAGTATCAAAGAAGATGCGAAAATTAAAGTTTATAATCTTTTAGGAAAATTAGTTCTTCAAAAAGAAATTAATTTGAATAATAATGAAATTAATATTTCAAGATTGAATAGTGGAATTTACATCGTTAAAGTAAGTTCTGGAGATCAATTTATCACGAAGAAACTTATTAAGAAATAAAAATAAATAAGCGCCTCAAGAAATTGAGGCGTTACTTTTTTATAGAAAATCTACTTTTCCAGAATCTAAATTATAATAAGCAGGAACAATTTTTAAATCTCCATTGTCAAATACATTCTTAATAATACTTGAGCGATTATTTAACTCCTTCGAAGTTAATTCAGCGTTCTTTTTTACAACACCTGTAATTGATGCGTTTTCACCAGAAGCTGCCAAGGCTAGATTGATATGTGATAATAAATGGTTTAAGTTACAGCCATTATCACCACCATTTACTACTGCAGTGACCGCACCACAACTATGATGTCCAAGAACAAAAATTACTTTACTTTCTATATGCGCAACAGCATATTCAATACTAGCAATAGAAAAAGTATTCGCAATATTCCCTGCTACTCTTACTACAAAAAGTTCACCTAATCCTGTATCAAATACCAGCTCAGGCACGACTCTACTATCTGCACAACTTAAGATTATAGCAAATGGATCTTGACCCTTCTGTAAGAGAATCTCTTCTAGAATTATCTTGTAATTTTCTATCTAAAGAATCATTTAAATATCTGCTATTTCCATTTTCTAATCTTTCTATAACACTCTTTATATTTATAATTTTGATTTTAATTAACTTAAAAGCATAAAAATAAGATTTTTTTTAAAATATAATTGTGAATTAAATAGTGAATAAGTATAAAATTATGAATCTTTTTTATATTAATAATTCAAACTATTGAAGTAAATTTACAATCTTAAAACAACATACAAATCACAACCAAATGATTCATTTCTTCGGAAACCAAAACAGTAAAGTATTCGCTGTTCAAGAAACAAAAGAGTTATCCACTGAAACAATTAATAAACTTACTTGGCTTTTTGGCAACCAACCTAAAATAAATGCAGCGTCTTTGGACGCTTTTTTTATTGGTCCACGTGCCACAATGATTACGCCTTGGAGTACGAATGCTGTTGAAATCACTCAGAATATGGGTGTTTCAGGAATCATTAGAATTGAAGAGTTTAAGATGGTCAGTGAGAGTTTTTCTGCTTTTGACCCTATGATTTCTGAAAAATATAAAGGATTGAATCAAGAGTCTTTTAGCATTGATATTCAACCAGAACCTATTCTAAATGTTGAAGATATTGCTGCATACAACACGCAAGAGGGACTGTCATTAAGTGATGATGAAGTAGGATATTTAGAACAAACCTCTAAAAAAATAGGTAGAAAATTGACTGACTCAGAAGTCTTTGGTTTTTCTCAAGTAAATTCAGAACATTGCCGTCATAAAATTTTTAACGGAACCTTTATTATTGATGGTGAAGAAATGCCAACTTCGCTCTTCAAACTAATTAAAGAAACTTCTGCTAAAAGCCCTCAAGGAATTGTATCTGCTTATAAAGATAATGTTGCTTTTATTGAAGGACCGACCGTAGAACAGTTTGCACCAAAAACTGCTGACAAACCTGATTTTTATCAAAATACAGCGTTCAATTCAGTTATTTCGTTAAAGGCTGAAACACATAATTTCCCAACAACAGTTGAGCCTTTCAATGGTGCTGCAACAGGCTCAGGAGGAGAGATAAGAGATCGACTTGCAGGAGGGAAAGGTTCTCTTCCACTAGCAGGAACAGCAGTTTATATGACTTCTTATTCTCGATTGGAAGACTCGTCCGACTCTACAGAGAGCAAGAGACCTTGGGAAAATGGAATGAAAGAAAGAGAATGGTTGTATCAGACTCCAATGGATATTTTAATCAAGGCTTCAAATGGCGCTTCTGATTTTGGGAATAAATTTGGTCAACCCTTAATTTGTGGTTCCGTATTGACATTTGAACATGAAGAAAATACTCGTAAACTTGGCTTTGACAAAGTAATCATGCAAGCTGGAGGAATTGGTTATGGAAAAACAGAACAAGCATTAAAAGACACTCCTCAAGAAGGTGATAAAATCGTCATTCTTGGTGGAGAAAATTATCGTATTGGAATGGGTGGTGCAGCAGTTTCTTCTGCTGATACTGGAGCGCTTGCTTCAGGAATTGAATTAAACGCTGTACAGCGTTCTAATCCAGAAATGCAAAAACGTGCTGCTAATGCAGTACGTGGGATGGTAGAAAGTGAAGAAAACTTCATTGTATCTATTCACGATCATGGTGCAGGTGGGCACTTGAATTGCTTGTCAGAATTAGTTGAAGATACAGGAGGAAAAATTGATTTGGATAAATTGCCAATTGGTGATCCAACCTTATCAGACAAAGAAATTATAGGGAATGAATCCCAAGAGAGAATGGGTCTAGTAATTGCGGAAAAACATATAGATGTCTTGCAGCGTATTGCGGAACGTGAACGTTCTCCTATGTATACTGTTGGTGAAGTAACTAATGACCATCGTTTTACTTTCCAATCTAAAACTAATGGTAATAAACCAATGGATTTAGCATTGGAAGATATGTTTGGTAGTTCTCCGAAAACCATAATGAATGATATCACCATCAAGAGGAATTATGAGGACGTTTCTTATTCTAAGAAAAATTTCAACAACTATCTCAACCAAGTTTTACAACTAGAATCTGTGGCTTGTAAAGATTGGTTAACGAATAAAGTAGATCGTTGTGTAGGAGGAAAAGTTGCCAAGCAACAATGTGTTGGTTCATTACAGGTTCCCTTGAACAATGTCGGAGTTATGGCATTAGATTATAAAGGGAAAGAAGGAATTGCGACTAGTATCGGTCACTCTCCCATTTCTGGATTAATTGATCCAGTTGCAGGAAGTAAAAATTCTATTGCAGAAGCATTGACCAATATTATTTGGGCTCCTCTAAAAGACGGCTTGCAATCTGTTTCATTATCGGCAAACTGGATGTGGCCATGTAAAAATGAGGGAGAAGATGCTAGATTATATAAAGCCGTTCAAGCGATTTCAGAGTTTGCAATTGATTTAGGAATCAATGTTCCTACAGGAAAGGATTCGCTTTCAATGAAACAAAAATATCCTACCGAAGATGTGATCTCTCCTGGAACCGTTGTGATTTCTGCTGCTGGAAATTGTAACGATATTACAAATGTTGTAGAACCCGTTTTTCAGATAAATAAAGGAAGTATTTACTATATCAATCTGTCGCAAGACGATTATAAATTAGGAGGAAGTGCATTTGCTCAGATTCTTAATAAAATTGGAAAATCTGCTCCTACTATTAAAGATAACGCGAAATTTAAAACAACATTTAATGTTATTCAGGGATTAATTAAGAACGAACAAATTGTCGCTGGACATGATGTTGCTTCTGGAGGATTGATTACAACGTTATTAGAATTATGTTTTGCAAATAATAATATCGGAGCAAATATTGATTTGTCAGAATTAAATGAAGTTGATAGTATCAAAATTTTATTTGCAGAAAACTCGGGAATTATATTACAATCTGTGGATACTTCTATTGAAGCAGTCTTATCTGAAAATAATATTGAATTCTTCAATATTGGTACTGTTACTGAGTCAGACACGCTAAGCTTGATTAATAACTCAGATACATTTGAATTGTCGATTTCTGAATCTAGAGATACTTGGTATAATACTTCTTTTTTATTAGACCAAAAACAAACAGCAAATGGCTTGGCTCAAGAGCGATTTAACAATTATAAAAATCAACCATTACAATTTACTTTTCCAACTCATTTTACAGGAAAATTAAAAGATGCTGTTGGAAACGCTAACAATCGTCCAAAAGCAGCAGTCATACGAGAAAAAGGATCAAACTCTGAACGTGAAATGGCAAATGCTATGTATTTGGCAGGATTTGATGTGAAAGATGTTCATATGACCGATTTAATTTCAGGCAGAGAAACATTGGATGATATTCAATTTATAGGTGCCGTTGGTGGTTTTTCTAATTCTGATGTGCTAGGTTCTGCCAAAGGTTGGGCTGGAGCATTCAAATATAATGAGAAAGCAAATACAGCGTTAAAAAACTTCTTTAACCGAGAGAACACACTCTCTGTGGGAATCTGTAATGGAGCGCAGTTATGGATGGAATTGGATTTAATAAATCCAGACCATAAGGAACATGGAAAATTAACCTATAACGATTCTGGCAAACATGAGAGTGCTTTTACTTCTGTCAAAATTCAAGAAAACAATTCGGTAATGCTATCAAGTCTAGCAGGAACAGAATTAGGAGTTTGGATTTCTCATGGAGAGGGGAAGTTTAATCTGCCAGAAACAGAAGAAAAGTATGACATAGTTGCTAAGTATAGTCATAATGCATATCCTTCCAACCCAAATGGATCTGATTTTAATACTGCGATGTTATGCGATGCAACAGGACGTCATCTTGTAACAATGCCACATATTGAACGTTCTACTTTCCAATGGAATTGGGCAAACTATCCACAAGGAAGGAAAGATGATGTTTCACCATGGCTTGAGGCTTTTGTGAATGCAAGAAAATGGATTGAAAATAAAAAATAATTATTAAATTAGTATTATAATTTATTTTCTCTAACTTTAGGAAAGTAAAATCTATTCAATGAATCTTACTTACTTTGACATTAATAAAACTTCTCATTTGGTTGAGGAGTATTATCATATTTCCTATTCAGATAAAATTATTCCACTTAATACGATGATGATTCCCTTTGGTGTTTCAGGATTTACATTTATTTACAATAATGGGCAAAAAACAGTATTAGGTACTAAGGAAACAGTTTTGAAAAATTTAATGTTAAATGGTCAGTTTTATAAATCTTATCAATTTATTGCAAACGAAGTTGGCTTTTCTTGTGGTATCAATTTTAAACCAACTGCACTTTATAAATTAACAAATTTAGATATTTCAAAGTTCACTAATAAAAATATAACTTTTAATCAAATAGATGAAAATCTATCTAATAAATTTGAAGTTGTTTTTAATAATCATCACAATGATTTCAAAAATTTATTTCAAGAAATAGACGATTTAATCCTAAAATTACCTTTAATAGAAAATAAAAAAATATAAATGCTATAGATCAAGTAGTATCTTTTATTCATTTAAAAGAAGGGTTATTATCTGTTGCAGAATTACTAGACCTAATAACGTTTGGACAAAAAACTTTAGAAACACTCTTTAAGAAAATGGTTGGTTTAACACCTAGTAAATATATAAGAATACATCGTTTTTTAAACTTAATGAGACAATACGAAAACAATAAAATAGATATAAAAGATTTAATTTTTATGTATGATTATTATGACGAATCTCATTTTGTTAAGGATTTTAAATTATTTACAAATAAATCTCCTAAAGATTTTTTTTAAAATAGATTACAGTATTATTAAGAAAGGGTTAAAAAATAAATAACTACGATTTTTTACAAAACTCTATCACTAAAAATTTTTAAATTTGTCTTAATAGCTATGTTGCAATAGGAAAAAACTATATAAAAGGTATTGAGGAGTTCTTTTTTAGAACTCCTTTAATGTTATGCCGTAATTAGTAAACTATGATGAAGAGTAAATTGGGGTTCTCAGAATTATAGTATTAAAGAGAGGGGTTGGTTAATATCAGCTCCTTTTTTATACACTTTACTTAAATTAATGTGATTTTAGCATGAATTTTGTTAAATATAAGTATATAAGGTTCAGTAATAGTTAATAAAACATAAAGTAAATCCGTGAATGCTACCAAATGCTTGAATACCTAAAAAGAAACATCTACTAGAAATACTTATCAATGTAATGTCTTATGAAAGAATTATTTTTTCATATTAAACTCATTGAGTCTTTAATGGCCTAATAATTTTATTAAATCATCAAGTGTATTCTGTCCTTTGTCCTTATTGTACCATCTCTGAAGATCTTCTTTAAATTCAGGTGTTAATTTATCATGTTTCTGCTTATATTTATTGACAAGTTCAGTTGCATCAGAAGGTCTAGGGCCATATGTGCTAACAACCTCTCCAGTTTCATTATCTATAGCAATCATTATTGGGATAGATTGATTTCCATTGGTCAAAAAAGAATTCATTAATTCCAGGTTTTCATCTCGCAAGACAACTTTGAAGTCAATTAAATTATTTAACGAAGTTACTTGGTTAATTACTGGCATTATGTTCGCAGCATCTCCGCACCAGCTTTCTGTTAATACCAGCCAAGTGACTTTTTTATCATATTGACCAATCTCATTAACTTGCTTATCTCCAATTTTCAGCGTTTTATCCCAACGCTTCATTCGTCGGTGATTCAGCTTTGTATAATTCGCAAGAACTTCTATTTTTTGTTCTCCAATAGTTGATTCTTCTTGGACTAATCTTTTTACCAACTCTTTATAATCGTCATATGAAAAACTGTTTTTTAAACTCGTTTTTATAATTTCTTTCACTGACTTTTTATTTATTATCTCCATAAAATCTAATGTATTTACTTTAAGACGACTTAACTTATAGAACCTTACTAAGAAAAAAATTAGAAATAAAAAAAATGAAACGCTACATAAATTGATTCTACTAAATTTCAACTAAAAATGACATTTGTTTAATTCTAATTATTTTGTATTTTGCAATAATCTTAATTTTACTTTATGCCAATAGAAGTTACTCGTCTTTTTGACTTTCCTTATTACCAATTAGAAAAATACAATTTATCAAAAGCTTTTGCTAGAAAAGTTGATGGAGAATGGAAGTTTACATCTACTCAAGAATATCTGGACAAGGCAAATTCTGTCAGTAGAGCTTTATTAAAATTAGGCATACAAAAAAATGATAAAATTGCACTTATTTCATCCACTAATAGAACTGAATGGAATATATGTGATATTGGCATTTTACAAATAGGTGCTCAAAATATACCTATATACCCTACTATTTCTTCAGAAGATTATAAATATGTATTGAATCACAGTGAAGCAATCTATTGTTTTGTATCAGATGCAGAAGTGTTAGAAAAAGTAAGAAAAGTACAATCAGAAACATCTGTTAAAGAAATCTATTCTTTTGACCATATTGAAGGATGTAAACATTATTCAGAACTGTTTGAATTAGGAAAAGACACAAGTAATCAATCGGAAGTAGAAGCGCGTAAAGATGCGGTATTACCATCAGATTTAGCAACCATAATTTATACTTCTGGAACAACAGGAAGACCAAAAGGAGTAATGCTATCTCACAACAACATTACAAGTAATGCATTAACATCGGTAGGACGCTTACCAAACATAAGTGAAGGCTCAAGGGTTCTTAGTTTTTTACCTATTTGTCATGTTTTTGAACGTGTACTTATATACCTTTATCAGTATGCAGGAACCACAATTTATTTTGCAGAAAATATAGGGACAATTGGTCAAAATGCACAAGAAATAAAACCAAATCTAATGAGTGTTGTTCCAAGACTATTAGAGAAACTATATGATAAGATAATCTTAAAAGGTGAAGATTTAACCGGTATTAAAAAGAGCCTGTTTAATTGGGCTGTTGAACTAGGTGAACAATGGAAACCTTATGGAGAAAATGGAACTTGGTATGAATTTAAACTTAAAATAGCCAATACGCTTATTTTTAGTAAATGGCGAGAAGCTCTAGGTGGTGAATTGACTACAATGGTTTCTGGAAGTGCAGCATTACAACAAAGATTAACAAGAGTTTTTTCTGCTGCTGGGATGAATATTGTTCAAGGGTATGGATTGACAGAAACATCACCTGTAGTGTCTGTAGAAATGTATAATAATAATCATTTTAAACTTGGGACAGTAGGTAAACCAATAGACGGTGTCGAAGTGAAAATTGCTGAAGATGGTGAAATTTTAGTAAAAGGTCCTAATGTAATGATGGGATATTATAAAGATCCAGAAAAGACTTCTGAAGTAATGACAGGAGATTACTTTCATACAGGAGATAAAGGAATGATTGATGAAGATGGTTTTATTAAAATTACAGGACGTAAAAAAGAGATGTTTAAAACTTCTGGAGGAAAATATGTAATTCCGCCATTACTTGAAGGTCAGTTTAAACAATCGCTATTTATAGAACAGATTATGGTTGTAGGAGAAGGTGAAAAAATGCCAGCAGCACTTGTTCAACCTAATTTTGAGTATATAAAAGATTGGATTGATAAAGAAGGTCATGCTATTGAAAAATCAAATGAAGTAATTGCAACCTCTGAAATTGTCATAAAACAAATACAAGAAGAAATCTCATCCTGTAACCAAGGTTTCGGGAACTGGGAGCAAATAAAACGTTTTGAGTTAACTCCAAACGAATGGACCATTGAAGGTGGTCACCTTACTCCTACCATGAAAATGAAACGAAAAATAATTAAAGAAATTTACAAAGATTTATATGATAAGATCTATTGTTAATATGTATTTTTGTTAATAGTAATTTCTTTTATTCATGGAACATTTTATAGTATCTGCAAGAAAATACAGACCTAAAACATTTAATGATGTTATAGGTCAAAAAGCGATTACCAATACGCTTGAAAATGCTATAAAAAATAATCACCTTGCTCAAGCTTTATTATTTACAGGCCCTAGGGGTGTAGGAAAAACTACTTGCGCACGTATTCTTGCTAAAAAAATCAATCAAGACGGTCTAGATGAAGTACATCCTGATGAAGATTTTGCTTTTAACATCTTTGAACTTGATGCAGCTTCCAATAATTCGGTTGATGATATACGAAGTTTAACGGATCAAGTTCGTATTCCACCTCAAGTAGGAAAATATAAAGTCTATATTATTGATGAGGTACATATGTTATCTCAAGCAGCATTTAATGCATTCTTAAAGACACTTGAAGAACCACCTGCCCATGCAATTTTCATACTAGCAACTACTGAGAAACATAAAATTATCCCAACCATACTTTCTCGTTGTCAAATATTTGATTTTAAAAGAATTACTGTTCTAGATGCAAAAAATTATTTAAAGGATATTGCTAAAAAAGAAAAGATAAATGCCGATGACGATGCTTTGCATATTATTGCTCAAAAAGCAGATGGTGCAATGCGTGATGCTTTATCAATATTTGACAGAGTCGTAAGTTTTTCTGGAGCAGATTTAACAAGACAAGCGGTAACAGAGAACTTAAATGTGCTGGATTATGATGAGTACTTCACCATAACAGATTTACTGCTTGAAAATAATATCCCACAGGTTTTAATTCAGTTCAATTCTATTTTGTCAAAAGGATTTGATGGACATCACTTTATTAGCGGATTAGCATCACATTTTAGAGACTTATTAGTAGCAAAAGATAAATTAACCGTTGAACTACTTGAAGTTGGGGATAATGCTAAAAAACGATATTTAAAGCAATCAGAAAATGCATCCTTACAATTTCTCATAAAAGCCATTGATATGGCAAATGATTGTGACTTGAAATATAAGGTTAGCAAAAACCAACGATTACTTGTTGAATTAGCATTAATGCAAATTTCCTCTATCACTTTTGATAGAGAAAAAAAAAATGATAAAAACTTCATAATTCCAGCCAATTTTTTTAAAAATATTATTGTAGAAGAAAAGATTGATGTTGTAATTCCTGCAAAAACAATTGAAAAGAAAAAAGAGCTTCCAAAAACTGAAGTTGAGATCGCTCCATTACCAAAAGTTGAACTAAACATTTCATCCAACAAAAGAGAAAGAAAGCGTTCATCTTCACTCTCTTTAAAAAGTATTGATCGGAAAAAAGAATTACTAGACATTGAAGTTGATGTTGTAGACTACAGTTCTATGCCTCAGTCTCAATTTACCGAAATGCAATTAATTGGAATATGGAATGAGTATTTGAAAATGCTGGTAGATGATGGGAAGAAAATTATTGCATCTATTATGAATGCTGATATTCCTAAAATTATTGAGTCCAATATTTCTATTACACTTCCTAACAAGTTAATGCAGTCTAAACTTACTTCTCATAAACCTAAATTATTAAAGTTTGTCAGAGAAAAACTAGATAATTACAGTATTGATTTAATCATTGAAGTCAATGAAATAGCAAATAAAAAATTCGCCTATACTCCACAAGAACGTTACGAAAAATTAAAGGAAAAAAACCCAATAATTGAAGAGTTGCGTAGAAAGTTTGATTTAGATATATAATTATAAATCTTCTTTTACATTTTTACCTAAATATATTAACGAACAATTTTCCACTGACTCCTCACTCATTTCAAATTCAGGAATAAAAAATATCTTTTTATTTTTTTTAACAAATAAAGGTATAGACTTGAGTTCATTAAAAGGTTTTGAAATCAGAGTCTTATATTCATTTTCATTTGCGATTTCTACTTCATAAACTTTAGGATTATCTCTATAGGCATCACTTAAATTTATAAAATCATTTTTTGGAGTGAAATATGTGTTTTTATCATCAATAGTATAATCTAAAACTTCCTGAGAAGTGGCTAATCTATAGGCTCCGTATTCACCAAAGGAATCAGAAAGATTACTTATTACATGCTCATTTACAGACTCACTACCAGTCATTGCAATTAAATAACCGACATCATTCAATTCAATATTATCTGATAAATTGTTCTGATAAACATCAGCATTTATTGCTTCTAAACCTGTATTTAAGGCTTTATCAATAAAGTTTTTATTAGAATCTATTAATACAACTCTTTTGCCATTGTTTTTTAAGTATTCTGCGATTAATCTAGAAGGTTTTGAAGCACCTACAATCAATATAGCATTTGAACTTTTAAGGAATACACCTACGAGTCTTGCAAATAATCGTGCAGTTGTAGCATTTAATAATACTGTTCCTAGTACAATCATAAATACCAACGGAGTAATATATTCTGCTCCTTCTACGCCTTCCTTTAATAATTTACTTCCGAATAAAGAAGCAATTCCTGCTGCAACAATTCCTCGTGGACCGACCCAACTGATAAATAACTTTTCATTTAATTTTAAGTTAGAATTATACGTACTTAGAAAGACTGCTATTGGTCTAATTATAAAAACAACTATTCCAAACAAAGCGGCTGTTTTCCAAGTATATAAAAGCATCAAATCTTCTATATTAATATTTGCGGAAAGTAAAATGAATAAAATAGAAATTAGTAAAACACTTAATGATTCTTTAAAATATAATAGTTCTTTTAAGTTACTTAATTTTCCGTTTCCTAGAACCATACCCATAACAACTACTGCTAGAAGACCTGATTCATGAGCAAAAACTTCAGATTCAACAAAAACTAATAAAACCGTAGAAAGAGAAACTACGTTTAATAAATAATGAGGAATCATTTTTTTATTGATTGCATAAGCAAGTGCATGAGCAAATGTAAATCCAAAACTAGTCCCGAATAACAATATTTTACCAAACTCCATTAATGCGGTTTTAGTAAATCCTCCTCCACCTCCAACACTTATAAATTCAAAAACCAAAACGGCAACTAAAGCACCAATCGGATCAATTAAAATACCTTCCCATTTTAAAACCGTGGAAACGTCTTTTTTAAGAGGTATATTTCTTAAAATAGGAGTTATTACTGTAGGTCCAGTAACAATAATTAAACTTGAAAATAGAAATGAAATTTCCCAACTTAAATTAAAAATAAAATGAGCAATAATACCTGCTCCAAAAAAAGTAACTACAGAACCTAAAGTAATTAATTTTGTAATTACGGGACCTACATTTTTAATTTCGTTTCTTTTTAAAGTCAATCCTCCTTCAAAAAGGATAATACTAATGGCAAGAGATACAAAATAGTACAATCCATCACCAGGAAACAAGCCTTTTTCTCCATTCCATATAGGTTCAATCCATTTTGAGCCATCATCACTTAAATAAGCTGCTGCAATAGGTCCTACCAAAAGGCCTATTAATATTAAAGGCAATATTGCTGGAATTTTCAACTTCCATGCAACCCATTGAGCCAATATTCCTAAAATAATAATTCCTGCTAACTCTAACATATATATTTTATATAGTAAAAAGATAAAAATATGAAAAAAAACCATTGAGAAGCAAGTTAATTCCTTTAAATTATTATTAATTTTGAAGTATATTTACTGTCATCATAACTATGCTAGGATTAAAATTTGAAACAGAAACTTCTTGGGTTGAGATTGCTAAAGACAATTTAGAACAAATCTTGACCGATCATGCATTTGCAGAGCAAAAAGCATCGGCAAACGCTATTTCTATAACAATCAACTATTCCGAAGAAACGGAATTGGTAAAGGAAATGCTAAATATTGCGATTGAAGAATTGGAGCATTTTCAAATGGTTCATAAATTAATGGTTGATAGAGGTTATGTTTTAGGTCAAGCTCAGAGAAATGACTACGCTTTAAAATTGCGAAATTTTTTCCCTAAAACCAATGATAGAACAAATGCTCTTATCCAACGATTACTAATTGCAGCACTTATCGAAGCAAGAAGTTGTGAACGTTTTAAAGTTTTTTCTGAGAATCTTGAAGATCCAGAATTGTCAGATTTCTATAAAGAATTGATGATTTCTGAGGCAAACCATTATACTACTTTTTTAGGATTTGCACGTTCATATCAAGACCCTACAATTGTAAATGAAAAATGGGAAGCCTTATTAAATTATGAGGCTGAATTGATGAAAAACAGAGGGAATCAAGCTAAAGTCCACGGATAATGTTCAGTAAAGAAGAATCTGCCAAAATTAGGAAAGAGTTCTGGACGAGTTTTGGAAAATCATTTCCGAGAAAATGGTTGTTGTATAATACTAAAATTAAAGGCTTCAGTTTTAAATTTGTCGCTGATAGAAAAAATGCCATGATAGCATTGGATCTTGAACATCCTGATGAAATTGCTAACGAACTACTCTACGACCAACTCCTATCTTTAAAAAGCCTTTTAACTGACGAATACCTCCCACAAGTAATTTATGATGCTAGGTATGAATTGGAATCTGGAAAAATCATTCATAGAATCTACGTACGACACGTAATCAAATTCAGTATTCACAATAAAAATACATGGAGAGATTGTTATCAGTTTTTTGTAGAAAAAATGCCGCAATTTGAATTGTTCTTTGATGAATATGAAGATACTTTAAATCAAGTGATCTGATTTAGTTACCAAAAAAAACCGCCAACATAGTTTGCTGACGGTTTCTAATTCTAATAATATATTGTTGTTATTTAATAAACGCAATACTGAATGGATAACTTGGCTTTTCATCATTATTTACTTTGATAGCATTGATGATTGGAAATATCAGATAACAAATTCCGATCACTAGGAAACCAAATAGGCCTAATCCAAAAAATAAAATCAATGGTATACATATAATTATATACAAGAACATTGAAATTCTAAAGTTTAGAATTGACTTTCCATGTTCGTCCATATCGTAAACTTCATCTTTTTTGGTAATCCATATAATTAAAGGAACAATAAAGCCGCCAATTCCGGTTACAAAATCCAATAATTGACTCAAATGTGTTAATACAAGTAATTGTTTGTTAGTGTTCATAATAATATTTAGTTAGTGTTATATAAATATATGACGAGTATTTAACGGTTTTGTTACATAAATTGGTATTGAAGATTAAAATAAGGTGCTTATATTTGCACTTAAAATCAATTAAATTGACTGATTCAATTAAACATACCGAAGAAACTATAATTGCACTTGCAACTCCTGCAGGAATAGGCGCTATTGCAGTTATTAGACTTTCAGGAGAGAATGCTATTACAATTGTTGCTGAACATTTTAAATCTAGAGTTGGTAATAAGAACCTCTTAAATGTAAAATCACATACAATTCATTTAGGCTCTATTGTGGATGGAAATCGTGTGATTGATGAAGGCTTGGTTTCTATTTTTAAGAACCCTTACTCCTACACTGGCGAAAATGTGGTTGAAATCAATTGTCACGGTTCTGTGTATATCCAACAAGAAATTATTCAATTGTTCTTACGAAACGGTTGTCGAATGGCTGATAATGGTGAGTTTACGATGCGTTCATTCCTTAATGGAAAGATGGATCTATCACAGGCAGAAGCTGTTGCAGATGTTATTTCTTCCAATTCTGCTGCTTCACATCAAATGGCTATTCAGCAAATGCGTGGAGGAATTACCAATGAATTGAAAGAATTGAGAATGCAATTATTGGATTTTGCAGCTTTGATAGAATTGGAATTGGATTTTTCAGGAGAAGATGTAGAATTCGCAGACAGAACTAAGTTTAAAGAATTGGTTGTTCAGATTACATTTGTATTAAAAAGATTAATTGATTCTTTTGCTTTTGGAAATGCCATGAAAAATGGAATTCCTGTCGCAATTATTGGCGAACCAAATGTTGGAAAATCAACACTATTAAATACATTGTTAAACGAAGAAAAAGCCATTGTTTCTGAAATTGCTGGGACGACAAGAGATGCTATTGAGGATGAGATGATTATTGAAGGTGTAGCATTTAGATTTATTGATACTGCAGGAATTCGTGAGACAGAAGATGTCGTAGAAAGTATCGGTATTAAAAAAGCCTACGAGAAGGCTGAAAATGCACAATTGATTGTCTTTTTAATGGATGCTACAAAATTTGCCATTTCCAATCAAGACTTTTTACAAGAAATAGAAACAATCCAGCATCGTTTTCCAAACAAACGCTTATTGGTCATTGCCAATAAGGTTGACAAATTATCAAAAAACGAAATAGACACTTTAAAATCTTCAATAGCCAATCTTATTGTGCTTTCTGCAAAAGAGAAATCTGGAATAGATACTTTAAAGTCCGAATTAACTTCATTGGTAAATACTGGAGCATTAAGTAATAACGAGACTATTGTGACCAATTCTCGTCATTTTGAAGCCTTAAACAATGCGCTTGAAGCGATCACTTCTGTACAAGAAGGAATTGATTTAGAGATTTCAACGGATTTATTCTCTATTGATATAAGAGAATGCTTACGTCACCTTGGAAATATTACTGGTGAATATGATGTTGATAAAGATATTCTAGGTCATATCTTCTCTAATTTCTGTATCGGCAAGTAACCCTACAAAACAATCAAATAATAAAAAAACATTAAACCCTACATCTATTGATTATATCGATAATTTAAGTTAATTGAATTTATCAATACTTTGTTTTATTTACTGTTTAGTTTGTACCTTTTTTACTTTTGTTGTACCACAACGAATTGTTTTTTTTTCTTGATTGGTTTTTATCTTCGATAAACTACCGTATAGGTCTCTAGTTGTTTTTCTGTCTTTTCGAGTAAGTTTTCAAAAAGGGATAACTGATCGCTATTAACAGGGATGTATCGTTCATTTTTGGAGCTAAAAAATCATACGCTTTAGTTCGTTTAGCTCTCTTTTTAGTTCCTCTCGTTCGGCAGTTAATTTTTCGAATGCTGCTATAGAAACAACCACTCTTTTTTGTGGTATGTAAGGTAATTACTTTCAATACTCAAAATGCGGATAAGTAATCGAATAACCTAATGACAGTAGGTTCTTTTGTTTTATTTGTCGTTTAAATAGCATTTGTTTTTTGTGGTATTTAGGATACTTATTCCATCTAGAATCATAATCATTTCAGTATAGCTCAATAGGATTAGTCCAGCAGAGATCTCGTATTTTGGTAGCTCAAAAACACCTCGCTCTAAGCGTTTATAATAAAGCATGAATTCATCAGGACGCCAATGCTATAGTTTGAGTTTATTCTTTTGTTTGTTTAGAAATGCATACACTGCTTTTTTCCTTGGTCTTGCTCCATCTGATCCTGTACAAGACCACTTAATCCATTAAATCCTTTTCGCATATCTACATATGTGATAATAGTACGTGTATTCTGTCCCTAATCCTAGCATACATAAAGTGGTCTTTGTGAAACACAAAAGTCTGACTAATTATACTGGATTTCAAGATGTACTTCGCCGTACGCTTACGAAT
>JAWUWX010000013.1:0-41681 GCA_034111625.1 Flavobacteriaceae bacterium
AGAACAAAATTATGACTATTTATATGTTTACGATGGACCAGATTCGTCATCTAGAATTATTCAGACTTTTAACGGTAATCACCCTGGAGGTGTGAGTTTTGTTTCTACACACTCTAGTGGAGCGCTAACGTTTAAATTTACTTCTGACAGGTCTATTAATAAACGTGGATGGGATGCAACGATTAATAGATGCGTAAACATTGCCTATAACAGTCTAAAACAAGAGGTAATTGTAAAACAAGAACAAGAGGTAATTGTAAAACAAGAACAAGAAGATTTAGGGGAAGAGATTCGTATGTATCCGAATCCTGTTACTTCTAGTCTACAAATTGTGATTCCTTCTTCAGGGAGAACTTTAGGAGATTCTACTGTTTCAATTATTAATGTTTTAGGAAAGGTGTTAAAAAGTTATACATACAAAGCTTCTCAGTCTTCTTTAAATATAGATTTAAGTCACCTTTCAGCAGGAGTTTACTATGTGAGGGCTTTTAATTTAGAAGGGGAAACCACAAAGAAAATTTTAAAATTAGATAAATAAAGTGGATCTAATTTTAAAATGTTCTATTTAATTTGATATTAATGCTATTTGTTTGAATTGATTAAAAAAGGTAATGCTTAATTTTACAATTAAGGGTTACCTTCTTTTTTAAGAACTTATTTAAAGTTACTGGAATAAAACGAAAGTTAATTGTTTATGACTGGTTGAAAGTTTTTCTAGTTGCATCGTTTGGCTACAGAAATAAAAATATAAAAGTAAAAAAAGTAGAAAAAAATTACATTTAATAATTATTTATATGATTGTAAAAAAAATAAAATATCCTTTAAAGAATGCGCATTACAATAAAAGTATTTTTCATATTCAGAAAGAGAAACTAGACCTGCAGTTTGGGACTGTGTTTCTGCAAAAAGGAACACGTATCCCTGAAAAAGGCTACACAAGGCACGATAGTCATGAAATATCTATTATCCAAAAAGGAAAAATAGAAATGTTGAATGAAGATGGTTCTGTAAAAGGATATTTAAAAACAGGAGATGTTGTTTATATAAATGCTCTAGAGGCTCAGGCAGGGAATGTTTTAGAAGACACACAACTTATGTATACACTAGTTAAATAATTAAAATATGGAAAATAATCAAAATACAACTAAATGGTACAGTCTTGCAGGTATTTGGTTTGGAGGTATTGTAAGTGTTCCTGCATTATTAGTTGGAAGTACATTAATTGCTTCTTTAAGCTTTAATTTGTCTCTTTGGGCAGGCTTAATAGGCTTCAGTTTTGTTGTCTTATTTATGTCTTTTCTTAGTATTGCCGCTGTTGAAAAAAGAAAAGCAACTGTTTCTTTAGCAGCGAGTAGTTTTGGAGTAAACGGCGCAAAATTAATTGTTGGTTTAGTTATTGGCTTATCTACTTTAGGTTGGTTTGGTATACAAAGTAATATTGCAGGAGCTTCGTTTTCGAAAATATTAATTGAAATGAATGGTCCAGAAATTCCTGTTTGGATATCTTCTGTTTTTTGGGGAATAATCATGGTACTTACAGCAGTCTTTGGATTTAAATACTTAAAATGGCTGAATTATATTGCTGTACCTGCAATAGTTTTACTACTTATTTATGGATTAGTAATTACGTTTAAAACGCATAGTTTTCAAGAAATATTAAATTTCACACCAAAAGAAAAAATGCCTTTATTACAGGCCATTGGTTTTACAATTGGCTTTATTTCTGTTGGCGGTGTAATATCACCAGATTATAATCGATTTGCGGCAAGTAAAAAAGACGCCATTTTGGGTTCTCTTCTAGGTATTATTCCTTCTGCATTGTGTTTATTGGCAATTGGAGCAATTTTGGCAATCACACAAGGCACTTATGATATAGTTGAAATATTTTCAACATTAGGTTTTCCTTTTTTAGCAATGTCAATTCTTATCCTAGCAACTTGGACTTCAAATGTGATGAATGTCTATTCTTCAGGTTTAGCATTTAATAATTTATTTAATTTAAGTGATGCGTCACGATCTAAAACTACTTTGTTTGTTGGGCTTGTTGGAATATTACTAGCCGCTATTGGAGTTTTATCTCACTTTATGAGCTTTATATCACTGCTAACGATTACAATTACACCAATTGCAGGGGTAATTATTTCAGATTATTTTATTTCTAAAACTTATAAAGAAGACACTCAAAAATTTAATTGGAGTGGAATTGTTTCATGGATTTGTGGTGTTGTTTTAATGTTAAGTATGACATCACAAATAAAAAACATTTTAGGAATAGTGATAGCTGCTGCTGTTTACTATATCCTTCAGAAAATAAAAAAGTAAGATGCAAAAAATCACTTCAGAAGACATCGAATACATTGCTATGGGATCTACAGTTTTAGGAACAGGTGGAGGCGGAGATCCTTATATTGGAAAATTATTAGCTAAAGAAGCGATTAAAGAATTTGGAGATGTTTCTCTTATTAAAGCAGATGAATTAGATGACGATGCACTTGTTGTTCCAATAGCAGCATTTGGTGCCCCAATGATTTTAGTAGAGAAATTGTTTTCTGGTGATGAATTTATCAAAGCTTTCGAAATGATGGAAAGTTATTTAGGAAGAAAAATTGATGCTATTATGCCAATAGAAGCTGGTGGCCTTAATGGTGTCATTCCGTTTTCTATTGCTGCTCAAAAACAAATTCCTTTAGTGGATGCTGATGGTATGGGAAGAGCTTTTCCGCGTTTAGAAATGACAACTTTTACATTGCATGGTATACCTGTTTCTCCAATAACGCAAGCCGATGAAAAAGGAAATAAAAATGTGTATCACACAATTGATAATACTTGGGGGGAAACTCTGGTCGGAGCGACCACAATTCAAATGGGTGGCAGTTGTGCCATTGGATGTTACCCTATGAGTGGAAAACAAATAAAAGAGGCAGCTATTCACGGTATCGTTTCTTATGCTAAATCATTAGGGAAAGCAATTCTAGATGCTAAATATTTAAACCTAAATCCGCTAGATTCATTAATAGAAAAAGCAGAAGCAATTAAATTGTTTACAGGAAAAATTAGCAATATTTCAGTAAAAACTGAAGGTCGTTGGAATAAAGGAGTTTGTGAAATTACCGGTTTAAATGAGCATCAAAACTCACTAATGGAATTAGATTTTCAAAATGAATATTTAATGGCCAAAAAGGATGGAAAATCAGTAGCTATAACGCCCGATTTAATTGTTTTAATTGATGCGGAAAACGCACAACCTATTACTGCTGAAACTATTCAATATGGTACTCGTGTGGTAGTTTTAGGGATGAAAGCTCATAAACAATGGAGAACAGAAAAAGGGATTGAATTAGCAGGACCAAAAAAATTTGGTTATAAAGAAAATTATACACCTATTGAAGAGCTAAATAAAAATGGATAAGATATATTATAAAATAGGTGTTGATGTTGGTGGTACAAATACGGATGCAGTTTTAGTTTCAAATGAAAATGAAATTTTAGCAAAAACAAAACAAACAACTTCTTTAGATATTAGTAGTGGAATAGAAAAAGCAATTAAGAAAGTGATTTCAGAAGGTAATATTCCAATAGGAGAAATAAAATATATAATGTTAGGTACTACACATTGTACAAATGCATTGGTAGAACGCAAAGAGTTAAATAAAACGGGAGCAATAAGAATAGGTTTACCCGCAAGTAGCGCAATACCAATTATGACAGATTTTCCGGAAGACTTAAAAGTAATTTTAGGAAAGCATAATTATTTGGTTCATGGAGGATATGAATTTGATGGAAGGTTAATAAGTCCGCTTAATGAGGATGAAGTAAAGAATTTTTTATTAAAAATGAAGGGAGAAGTTGAGTCTCTATCGATTACTGGAGTTTTTTCTAAAACGTTACCTGATCAAGAATTACAAGTCTCAGAATGGGCAAAAGAGGTTTTAGGAGGTGACATAAAAATTAGTTGTTCGCATCAGGTTGGTGGGTTAGGTTTGTTGGAAAGAGAGAATGCCTCAATTTTAAATTCAGCCTTAAAAGGAGTTGCAACAAAAATGGTCTCTGCTTTTAAAGAAACGATAGATAAGTTAGGGATAAATGCTCAATTATTTATCGGGCAGAATGACGGAACATTAATGTCTTTAGAGCAAGTACAAGAATTTCCAGTATTAACTATTTCATCTGGACCAACAAATAGTATTAGAGGAGCAGGAGCTTTATCTAAAATAAGTAACGGAATAGTAATTGATGTTGGCGGAACAACTTCTGATGGAGGAGTTTTGGTTAATTATTTCCCAAGAGAAAGTACACAATCAGCTCAAATAGGAGGTGTACGAACTAATTTTAGAATGCCAGATGTTGTAGCTGTTGGTCTAGGAGGAGGAACAATTATTAGAATAGAAAACGGGAATTGCAAATTAGGCCCAGATTCAGTAGGGTATCAATTAAAGGAAAAAGGAATCGCTTTTGGAGGAACTATTTTAACAATTTCTGATTTTTTTATAGCTGAAGAGCAATTGGAAATAGAAGGGACTAAAACTCCTAAAAATTTAAAGAATAACATTTCGATAGTTGTTAATTTACCCTATGAATCTATCTTACAAAAGGTAAAAGAAACAATTCAGTTTGAAATTGAAAAACTAGTAGATAAATTAAAAACAGACGGAAAAGATATTCCTGTTATTGCATGTGGAGGTGGCGCTTTTCTATTACCAACTAAAATAAATGGAGCATCTAAAGTCTTGTTTCCAGAACATATGGAAGTTGCAAATGCTTTTGGCGCCTGTATTGCTCAAATAAGTAGCGAGGAAGAGATTGTAATAAATACAATGCAGAATAATGAAAAGCAAGAGTTAGAAAAATTATTAGAAAAAGTAAAAAGTAATTTACTTCAAAAAGGAGCATTAGAATCGAGTATAGACGTTTTAATAAAAGAGTCTATTCCTTTAGCATATTTGCCTGGAGCAGTTAAACTAAAAATTAAACTTTGTGGTGACTTATTAAATTAAAATATTATCCCAACCACCCTTCACGATCCAAACTTCGATATTGAATGGCTTCAGCAATATGATTTGGTGAAATATCTGTAGTATTTGCTAAATCTGCAATTGTTCTAGAAACTTTTAAAATTCTGTCATATGCCCTTGCTGAAAGATTTAAACGCTCCATAGCATTCTTTAAAAGAGATTTCGATTCATCATTCAAATCACAATATTTTCGAATCTGTTTTACACTCATTTGGGCATTATAATGCACTTTTTCATTTTCTTTAAATCGTTCTGACTGTATTTCTCTCGCCTCTGTTACCCTTTTCCTTATCAGATGACTTGGTTCGCCACGACGTTCCTCAGTTAATTTTTCAAATGGTACAGGTTGCACTTCAATATGAATGTCAATTCGGTCAAGAAGAGGGCCGGAAATTTTGCTTAAATAACGCTGCATTTCATGTGGAGAAGAAGCAATGGCATTAGGATCATCAGAAAAATATCCACTTGGAGAAGGATTCATACTTGCAACCAACATAAAACTACTTGGATACGTAACGGTAAATCGCGCTCTAGAAATTGTGATTTCTCGATCTTCTAATGGTTGTCGCATTACTTCAAGAACAGAGCGCTTAAACTCTGGTAATTCGTCTAGAAATAAAACGCCGTTATGAGACAATGAAATTTCTCCAGGTTGTGGATATGAGCCTCCGCCGACAAGTGCTACATCTGAAATTGTATGATGAGGACTTCTGAAAGGGCGTTGCCCCATCAATCCGCTATTCTCTTTCATACGACCGACAACACTATGGATTTTGGTAGTTTCCAAGGCTTCTTGTAATGTCATTGGAGGTAGAATAGTTGGGAGCCTTTTCGCAAGCATTGTTTTTCCACTTCCAGGAGGTCCTATTAGTATAACGTTATGTCCTCCAGCAGCAGCAATTTCCATACAACGTTTTATAGATTCTTGTCCTTTTACATCTGCAAAATCAAATTCTGGATTGTCTAGATTTTGGTAAAATTCTTTTCTGGTATCTATTTCTAATGGTTCTAAATCAGATGTTCCTTCGAAAAAATCAATTACTTCTTTTATATTATCAACAGCATATACATTAAGATCATTTACGATAGCAGCTTCTTTAGCGTTTTGTTTAGGGAGTATAAACCCTTTAAACCCTTCTTCTCTTGCTTTAATTGCAATAGGTAGCGCACCTTTTATAGGTTGTAGTCCACCATCAAGGGAAAGTTCACCCATAATAATGTATTTATCAATATCTTTGGCTTTAATTTGGTTGGATGCAGAAAGAATTCCGATTGCAAGCGTTAAATCATAGGAACTCCCTTCTTTTCTTAAATCGGCAGGAGCCATGTTAATGGTAATCTTCTTTCCAGGAAGTTTATAGCCATTGTTGTTAAGCGCAGCAGAGATTCTATACGAACTTTCTTTAATAGCATTATCTGGAAGTCCAACCAAGTGATATCCGATACCTTTATCAATATTAACTTCTACTGTAATTGTCGTTGCTTCAACGCCAAAAACAGCACTCCCAAAAACTTTAACTAGCATGTTTTTTCTTTTTATAAATGTAAGAAAAATAATAGGAGAATGAAAGGGCTGAAAAACAGAAGTGTTTTTTTAGCTGTTCTCTTGAGGATATTTTAGACCTACTTGATTTCGAATAGCGTCTAAAATAGTAATCAGATCCATACTGTTTTTATGTGACCATAAGTCGCTTTCTATTTTATTTACACCTAAACATTTGTGGCACTCTTCGATTTCGTGTGTATACCCTTTCCCTGTTTTTAAAACTTTGAAGCTTTCTTCAGTACCATTTTTTAGTATTGTAAACTCTTCAGCTTCGTGCCATCTACTTTGGATATGTATTTCTCCATTAGTACCAATTATTTTAGCAATCATTTTAGAGTTTGAAGTAAATCCACAATATAAAACTGCTTGGGATTTTTTATAATCAAATAGCATAGAGGTTTGTATATCTGCACCTGTTTCTTCTTGAAAAATTGAGGAAGCAGTTATTTTTTTAGGGTTTCCTAATAGTGCATAGGTTAAGAAAACAGGATAAATACCAATATCTAAAATTGCACCGCCACCCAAAGCTAAATTATAGACCCTACTTTCTAAAGAGTGATTTGATTTAAAAGCAAAATCGGCATTTATATAATTGACTTCACCAATTTCACCATTTTTAATTCTTTTTAAAACTTCTACAAAAACAGGATTGAATCTTGTCCATAAAGCCTCCATAAAAAAATGATTGGTTCGTTTTGAAGTTTCAATCATTCTTCTGACCTCATTTGCATTAAGCCCTAAAGGTTTTTCACATAAAACATGCTTTCCGTATTCCATGGCACTTATGCTCAATTCGGCATGAGAAACATGAGGTGTTGCAATATAAACGATATCTATCTCTACATCTTTAAATAATTCCTCGTAAGATCCGTAAGCCTTTTTAGCAGCATGGTTTCTCCCAAATTCGGTTGCCTTATTTATATTTCTTGATGCAACAGCAGTCAATTCAGCAGATTCAATAAGTGCCATATCTTTGGCAAATTTATCCGCAATGTTACCACAACCTACAATTCCCCATTTTATCTTGCGAGTGTTCAATCTACTATAGGTTTAAAAATTAATTTAGTTGAAACGCTTAGTATCTCTTCTTTGTTCATTTTCATTTTTCTAAACTCACCATTGGCATACATTTCTGCTTGATCTCTATAATGTTTACTGAAAGGGTTTCCTGAATTTCCAGTAGGAAGAATACTCATGCTATTTTCAATATCAGAAAAATCTACAATTCGACGTGTTGAAGGACCGCTCACCACATCATTTACAGGGTTATTGCTAATGTCAAATCCTAGTTTGTTTATAACTCTATTGGATCCATTTATTTCAAATGGCCCTACGTTCAGTTTAAAAAGAAAGTCTAATACTTTTACAGATCCTAAAGGATGTTTATGAGTTACGGTATGAACTCGATTCCATGTCCATGAGCTGACCTCATTTCCAAGTTGATTTTCTAAAGTAGCAACTGTTTCAGAAAAAGATCGAGATAAGATTTGAGATTTATTTTCTTTTATATCTTTCGTTTTAATATTATCCCACCATACTGATTCTCCCCTTTTCAATTGTTCGGAAATTCCTCGAGAAATAGGACGTGTATGAATAAAACTAGCAAAAACAGTTGTGCCTATCTCATCTTCATACGTGTTCTTCAGAAACATATAAATGAACTTGGTAAAGATTGTTGATCCAGTACTCGATTTCACAAAATTTCCATCCCATTTTTTTAATTCATCTAGTGCTAGTCTTTCATTATCTGTGTTAAGATTGTCTTTGGTGTTTTTGTAAATTATCTCAACCAATTCTGAAGCAACTGGAGATTTGACATCCAAAATCATTTCCATAAAATCTTCTTTTGTCCAATCATTTTTAGGCTCCAATAATTCTACAATTCTTTTTCCTCTGTCTCCTGGAGCATAATATCCTGGATATAGGATTTCTGCGATAGAATCTGGTTGATTATTTGCTGAATACACATAGTTCCATGAAGGATTATGTGCTTGAGGATTCTGACTAAAATCTAAATATTCAGTTATTTCATGTTCGCCGTTTGAGCCATCCAAGACAAATTTTGGGTGTGCAGTTTTTGGTAATTTATACAATTGTGCTGCTGCCCACCAAGCGATGTCTCCTTCAGCATTTCCATACATAATATTAAGTCCAGGAGCATGAAGCATTGAAACTCCTTTTTTGAATTCGTCCTTATCTCTAGCATGAGACATGTAATAAGAAGCGCTTAAAAATCGGTTTGGAAGTTTGGTGTAAACCCATGACATGGCCAATGGTTTTTCAGTTTCAATCTGAGTGACAAGGTCATTCATAATAGGCCCATGATCGGTAGACCTTATTTCCAATGTTAATGGATCTTTGTCTTTGATATTGATGGTTTTTAATCTAGTTTCATACGTTTTATAACCCTCTTTAGTTTTGTATTTTGAAGCGTCCGTAGGATGATTCTCTTCTTGATAAAAATCAATATCATCGTTTTGGAACATTGTAATTCCATTGGTATATTCACGATTATGAGTGAGCATAGGGAACGGAACTCCACCAAGATAATATCCATAACTCACATAATCAGGCGTTTCAATATGTGCTTCATACCATACTGATGTGGCAGCAAAACTCATATGTGGATCATTGGCAAATAAAACGTTACCATTTTTAGTTTTTGGAGGTGCTACTATCCAACTATTACTTCCAAGAAATGCGGGAACAGGCATTTTATCTATAATAGTTGCTACAGCAATTGCTATTTCTTCATTTGCCTTATTGTAATTTTTAATCAACGTAGAGTTAGGATTTACATCTACACCTAATTCTTTTATATATTCATCGCCTAATGTTGCTTTAAGGTTACTCAAAACAGGATCTGTTTTATGTGCAGCGGCAAAACTAAATGCCATATAACCAATAATATTATAAGAATCTATTAATTCAAATTTTCTCTTATCAATACCTAAAATATAAAATTCAATAGGTGTAGGGCCATTTTTAATAAATTCATTTACGCCATCAATATAAGCCTGAGCGAGTGTGTAAATTTCACTTTTAGTATCTAAAGAGAGAATTGCTCTTTCTGATGCTTCTTCAATACCAAGTCCTGCAAATAAAATATCGCTATTTAAAACTGCTTCACCAAAAATTTCTGATAATTTTCCTGGAGCAATTCTGCGTAGTAATTCCATTTGCCATAAACGATCTTGAGCATGTGCATATCCTAGCGCACGTTGCGCATCTTCTTGACTCTCTGCATAAATATGTGGAATTCCATAGTCATCGTAATAAACAGTCACTTCCGAATTCAAGTCAGAAAGTGATTGACTACCTTCATAAGTAGGTTTTAGACTATTGGTAAAGAAGTAAAACCCTATGGATATTAAAACAATTAGGAGTACTAGAATTTTGGCAAATGGAATTTGATATTTTCTCATTTGATAAAAATACTCAATTTATTGAAACAAAAAGGAACCTATTTTTGAAAGTTGGCTACGCCACTTTTTAACCATGTAAGATATTCTTGAACATTAGGTGTATAGCCAACAGGATCTATTAAGTTGTTTTCGTCTAGATCCATTAAAACATAGAATGGTTGTGCATTGGTTCCGTATTTTATGGTTTCTAATTCACTCCATTTTTGCCCAATGAATCGCAGTTTTTTTCCAGGTTTTAGTTTGGAATCTACAACTTCATTTTCAGGCAAAGGTCTTTTATCATCAACATATAATGAGATTAAAACGATGTCGTTTTTAATGATTTTCAACACGTCATCTTTTACCCATACATTTTGTTCCATTTTACGACAATTTACACAAGCCTTTCCTGTGAAGTCAATCATAACTGGTTTATTGACCTCTCTTGCATATGCTAGTCCTTTATCATAATCGTTAAAGGAAAGGATATCATGTGGAGCCATTAAATGTGCGCCTTCGGGAATAACTACATTACTAGTAGTTCCTTCTCCGAGTTTAGAAAAACCTACTCCATAAGGTGACTCTGCATAATGTTGGGGTGGTGGAAAAGCGCTTATTAAATTTAAGGGTGCTCCCCAAAGTCCAGGAATCATATAGATTGTAAATGATAGTGCGATTAAACCTAAGCTTAATCTTCCTACTGATATATGATTGAGGTCTGAATCGTGCGGTAATTTTATTTTGCCAAATAAATAAAATGCCAATGCTCCGAATATAGCGATCCATATTGCGATGAACACTTCTCTTTCTAGCCAATGTAATTCTAATACTAAATCTGCATTTGAAAGGAATTTAAATGCCAATGCCAATTCTAAAAATCCTAAAACAACTTTCACAGTATTCAACCAGCCTCCAGATTTTGGCAATGAATTCAACCATCCTGGAAAAGCTGCAAATATTGTAAATGGTAATGCAATCGCCAAAGAAAATCCTAGCATTCCTATAATGGGTCCAATCTGATTTCCGCCAGCCGCTGCTTCAACAAGTAAAGTTCCAACGATAGGTCCAGTACAAGAAAAAGAAACAATTGCCAATGCTAGTGCCATAAAAAAGATACCTACCATTCCGCCTCTATCAGCTTGCTTATCTACTTTGGTTCCCCACGAACTTGGTAGCACAATTTCGAAAGCGCCTAAAAAAGAAACAGCAAACACTATTAAAAGGGCAAAGAATATTAGATTAAACCAGACGTTGGTTGCGAGTGCATTCAATGCGTCAGCCCCGAAAATTGCACTAACCAATAATCCTAATAGTACATATATAATAATAATTGATAGTCCGTAAATAATGGCATTTCTGATTCCTGCAGCTTTGTTTTTGCTTTGTTTTGTAAAAAAACTGACTGTCATTGGAATCATAGGAAATACGCAAGGTGTTAGCAGTGCGGCAAAACCAGAGAAAAAAGCAATAAAAAAGATAGTCCAAAGACCTCTTTTTGATGAATTTTCAGGCTTGTTAGAAGGGGTTGTTGTTACAACTTCACTTTTTTTTTCTTCGGTTATATTTAAGATTTCGGAAGCCGTAGCTACTGTTCCTGCCGTTCCTTGAAGAGAAAAATTGATATCTTTAAAAGTAGGAGGTAAGCATTGCTTATCATCACAGACCATGTATTCGATTTCACCATTGATATCGATTTTATCATTGGTCAATAAGCGTATTTTTTGCTTAAAAGTAGCCGTATTTTCAAAATATTTAATGTCCATCTTAAACGCCTTATCATACTCTGTATGACCTTTCTGTTCAGAGGGCTTTCCTAGTGATTGAAATGTCTCGTCGGATCCTTTAATATATATAGTAGTTGCGATAGGACCATCTTCAGGTACTTCTTGTGCATATAAATGCCATCCTTCTTCAATTTCAGCCTTGATAACTAAATAATAATCTGATTCTGAAATTTTTTCTATAGAGGTTGTGAATTGAACAGGATCTAGAACTTGGGCGGTTGTAACTAAACCTGTAAATAAGAGTGTGAATAAAACGAGTACTTTCCTCATTAGTTAAATTTTATTTTTAGTGTATGGGTTGTTTTAGTTGTTGTTTTAAATCTATTGTCGAGACGCTTTCCTACTACCCAAACAATCGTATCATCAGTATTGCAGAGTAACCAAGTTTTTTCTTTTTCTAAAAGCGACAATTTCTCATCTTTAAAAAACTTACTCAACTTCTTTTTACCTTGCATTCCTTTTGGGTAAAAGTAGTCCCCTTTTTGTCGTTTTCTTACAACTAGCGGAAATTTTAACAAATCTTTATCAACATAAACAATATTTTTTGAAGCCTCCTCAGAGGAATCAGCCTCAATAATTTCAAATTCTAATTTTAAATCTCCATGCTCAAACTGAGTAGAATTTTCTTCAACCTCAATACTTTCTTTTCCTATTTCTGAGCGTAATTCAGAAAGTAATAAATAATCTCTGTCTTTAATAATACGATGTGTATTACTGAAAACTAGTTTGCCGCTTTGAGCGTCCAATAAATCTAAAACGTCATTCCACTCCGTAAAATTGTAGGCTTTTAAGAACTCATAGAGATAGGCTTTTGGGTTTGACAATTTTTTTATTTTGCTAATGTCAAATCGTTGGATTCCATTTTCAATACTTTCAATTTCATGTCGAAAGATTTCAATACTATCATTGATAATTTGCTTGCTTTTTTGAAGATTTTCAAGTGTTTTATCAAATGTATCTAGCAGGCTTGGATTCAATTCTTGTAAAACAGGAATGATATTATGACGAATTTTATTTCGTGCATATTTGGTAGAAGCATTGCTCTTATCTTCTCGCCATAAAACATTGTTTTTTCTTGCAAACTCCTCAATAGCAACTCTTGTAAAACGTAATAGCGGTCGAACGATATATCCATTGATCTCTGGAATTCCAGTAAATCCATCAAGTCCTGAGCCTCTCGTAAGATTGAATAGGAAAGTTTCTAAAACATCATTTTTATTATGTGCAGTAATAATATGGTCGAATTCATTTTCTTGACGAATTTTCTCAAACCATTCATAACGAAGTTCACGTGCCGCTACTTGAATAGAAGTTTTATGAGATTTTGAGTGCTCATTAGTGTTAAAAGAAATATTGAAAAAAGGAATGTTCATTTCATTTGCCAATTTCTTAACAAACGCTTCGTCAAGATCACTTTCTTTTCCTCTCAATTGAAAATTACAATGTGCTAATGACACCTCGACATCAGTCAATGTGAGAAATAAATGAGCAAGAACAACGCTGTCAATTCCTCCAGAAGTTGCAAGGAGTAATTTTTTGCCTTTTAGAAAAGGAAATTTATGATTGATATGTTCTTGAAAATCATGTAACACGCTACAAATGTAAGGATTTAGATATTCTTATGAGTATAGAAAACAAATGTGAATTAGGCGACGGTTTTTTCAATCCAACCTATAATATCTGTAATCATTTCTTCTTTACACAAGTCGTTGTGCAATTCATGATATCCGCCTTCATAGAGCTTAATTTCTGCGCTATCTGTCTTATTAGCAAATTCTTCTGAAGCTTTATGATCAATAATTTTATCAGAAGTGCCATGTAAAATAAACGTTGGATATTTTAAATTTGCTGCGTTTTCAATTGCCCATTTTCCAGTTTCTATAAAGGTGATAGAAAAGTTGGGGCTGACTTTATCATGAACCAGCGGATCGTTCATATATTTTTTTACTTCATTCTTGTTGCGAGAAATATCATTGGTATCCAATTCATTTCCTAGTGTAATTGATGGCGCAATATTCTGCATGAATTTTCCTAATGACAACTTCCATTTAGGAGGTTGAAAAGCCAATTTTAAAAATGGACTTGTAGCAATTATTCCTTTGATAGAAGTATCTTTCCGCAAGCCATAATTCAAGACCACATTTCCTCCCATACTGTGACCGTATAAAAATGTAGGGATATTGCCGAATAACTCTTTGGATTTATTCAATATAGTAGAAACGCTATCAAGTACAGCATCATAACTTGGATTATGTCCTCTTTTTCCTTCTGTTTTTCCATGTCCAAAATGATCAAATGTAAGTACAGAAATACTCCTTTCTAAAAATTGGGGTACTACAAAATCTGCATAACGAGTAGAATGTTCTCCCATTCCATGGACCAAAATTACGACCGCTTTTGACTCTTCGGATTTCCAAAATTGCCCAAAAAACTCTGTATTGTGAAGATTGAAATTAAACTCTTGATGCGTCATATAAGGAATAAATTGATTTTTAAAGATACTAATTAGTATTTAATAAAACTTCTCGCATTGCTTTTGCTTTTAATAAACATTCTTCATATTCAAGTTCAGGAATTGACTTTGCCGTAATTGCTCCTCCTACTGAATATGAAATGTATTTATCTTGTTCATTATATAAAACACTTCTAATGACCACATTAAAATCAAAATCTCCAGTAGGAGAGAAGTAGCCTACCGCACCAGAATACAGACCTCTTTTTGTCTCTTCTAAGGCTTCGATAATTTTCATAGCAGATATTTTAGGTGCTCCAGTCATACTTCCCATTGGAAATAAACTTTTAATAATATCAACAGAGTTGGTTGTAGCATCTACTTCTGAAATGACCGTAGAGATTAATTGATGTACTTGTTTAAAGGTGTATACTTTACATAGTTCAGTAACATTTACACTACTTTTTATGGCGGTCTTAGAAAGATCATTTCGCACAAGGTCCACAATCATTACATTTTCGGCACGTTCTTTTTGATCGTGTTCAAGTTGGTGTTTTAAAAGATGATCTTCAATTTCAGTTGCTCCTCTTTTTATAGTTCCTTTAATAGGTTGGGAAATGACTGTATTGTCAATTCGTTTTAAAAACCGTTCAGGAGATGCCGACAATAAGAATTTCTCATCTAGTTTTAAGAAAGTTGCGAAAGGAGGAGTAGAAATACTGTTGAGGTTTAAATAGGTGTATAAAGGGTTAATAGTTGAATCTTCTGCATAAAATTCTTGACAAAAACTCACTTCATAAATATCTCCTCGATGTATATGTGCTAATATTTTGTTGACTTTTTGATAGTATTCATCTTTGTGAATCCGAAGTTTTATTTTGACTTCGTTCAGTTCATTAGATACTGTATATGATGTGTTTTCTATTGTTTTTATATCGACATCAATGTCATTAACTATAGTGTTGAGGTATTTTACTTCAACTTGATTGTCTTTAATGAAGAAGAGTTTTTTTGGCTGAAAAAAGAAAAGGTCAGGAAAGTGTAAGCCATCATGATTATTTGAAGACAAGTCTTCAATATCATTTTTCAAGTCATAACTTAGATATCCAAAGATATAATCCTTGGTTTTTTCTTGGTATTCTTTCAATAACTCAAATGAATCCTCACAATCACATTGAAACTCAGATTTTAATTCTACTGCAAGGACAGCGTCAAATTCTGATAAATTATATGGGCTTTTATTTTCGTTAGGATTATTGGAATCTAACCATACGATTTTTTTATATTGCTGCGCCCAATTCAATAACTGAATTTTGAATATGTCGATGTTTTTGAAAGTAAAAAATTTTGAAGTTCGCATAGCAACAAAAATAAAAATAATTATTTTATCAACCTGAGTTCATTTCAAGTTACCATCATTATTGGTTATCATATTGATGAGATTCTAAAACATGTTCAGAATGACGCTTTTTGAAGCTTTGCACCACTTTATGGATAATATTTTATTTTATAAATCTAACTGTGTAATGCTCTATCGTGTACAGCAAGACATGCTTCTTTAATTGCTTCTGTGTAGGTAGGATGCGCATGAGAACTACGCGCAAGATCTTCTGAAGATGCTCTGAATTCCATAGCAATTACTGCTTCAGCAATCATATCTGCGGCACGAGCACCTATTATATGTACACCTAATATTTCGTCAGTTTCAGCATCAGCCAATACCTTTACTTGTCCATCAATATCCATACTCGCTCGAGCACGACCAAGTGCACGCATCGGGAAACTTCCAGATTTATAATTTACACTATCTTCTTTCAATTGCTCTTCTGTTTTTCCTACAGATGCAACTTCTGGCCAAGTATACACAACACCAGGAATAAGGTTGTAATCGATATGTGGTTTTTGTCCTGCGATAATTTCTGCAACCATAGAACCTTCTTCTTCTGCTTTATGAGCAAGCATAGCCCCTTTTACAACATCTCCGATTGCGTAGATGTTTGGGATATTGGTCTGTAAATGAGCATTTGTTTCCACTTGACCTCTTTCTGTAACTTTTATGCCAACATTTTCTAAACCTAATTTATCAGTATAAGCACTTCTTCCTACAGAAACTAAACAGTAATCTCCAGAGAATTCAATAGGATTTCCTTTTTTATCATCTACTGATACTGTTACCGTCTCACCAGTTGTCGAAACATTGGTTACTTTATGACTTGTAAAGAATTTAACTCCTTGCTTTTTAAGAGACTTTTGTAATTCTTTAGAAAGCATACTGTCCATTGTTGGGATAATCTTTGGCATATATTCAATTACAGATACTTCTGCGCCAAGCCTACTATATACTTGTCCAAGTTCAAGTCCAATAACTCCTCCACCTATAACTATAAGGTGTTTTGGGATTTCAGAAAGTGACAGTGCTTCTGTTGAAGTAATTACTCGTTTTTTATCTACTTTTGCAAATGGCAATGAAGTTGGTTTTGATCCAGTTGCTATAATTGTATGCTTAGATTCAATAGTTTCAGTTTTATCATCAGCACTGATATTAATATGAGTAGCTTCTTTAAAACTTCCAAATCCTTTATATACGGTTATTTTGTTTTTATCCATTAAAAAATCAATTCCGCCAGAAGTCTGTGCAACTACTTCAGCTTTACGATCGATCATTTGCTTAAAATTCACTTTTACATCGGTAACCTCTATACCATGCTTTTCAAAATGGTGAATAGCATCATAATAATGGTGTGAAGAGTCTAATAATGCTTTAGAGGGAATACAGCCTACATTCAAGCAAGTTCCACCTAAAGTATTATATTTTTCAATGATTGCAGTCTTTAATCCTAATTGCGCGCAACGAATTGCAGCAACATAACCTCCAGGTCCAGATCCAATAATGGTAACGTCGTAAGTGTTCATAATTGATATAAAAATTGTTGAATACAAAAGTAATCTATTTTATGAATTTACTTAAAAAAGAAGAGAAAACTATATTTATAATGTTTTAAAAGTTGAAATGTATTTTCTGAGTAGAATTGCACCATTTATTTTAAATTTTGTATCTTTTTTTAACTTCTATAAATTTATTAACAAATCCGTTGTGCTTTTTAAATAAAACTAATTTTAATATTCCTATTAGATATAAATTTGTTCAGTTATTGAATATTTTTTAACGCAGTAATTTTCTCTATTGTTCTGTTTTTAACCTTTTAAAGTTTTAGCATAATTGCATCTTATCATAAATTGATCACATAATTGAGAGAATAAAGTCTCTATTTTTTTGAAAGGTATAAGGTTTTTTTTGTACTCTTTCTGATTAGATCTCATTGGAGTGTTTAGTTTTATATTCCAGGTTTCAAACAAGCTCAGTTGAATTTTTACAGATTTTTGAAGGATAACTTCGTGATAATTTACAGATCTCTAAAGGCATACTATCAAACATAAATAAATCTTCAAATTCATTAAAATAAGATGCCAGTTTTAAACGAATAGAATCAAGATGATTCGCTAATTTTCTCCTTTCCCAATAGATTATCACAACCTATTTTTTATTCAAGTTTATAAAAAAACAAAAGCATCTAAATAAATTTAGATGCTTTTAAAAACAATCACAATAAGTGAATCTGTTTATTGATAAACTCCTGTTGTGGGGACAAGTTCTCTTTTATCTTTTAATAAATATATGTGTATAATAGTATCTTCCTTGATCATCTCTTTTTGTTGAAATTCCAAAATCAGTAAAAGAATCATTTTCAATATTTTTTCTATGTCCATCGCTTTCAATCCATGCATTTACAACTCCTTGAGCTGTACCAAATCCATATGCAACATTTTCAGCAACTATTTTAGCAGAAGCATTTTCAATTAAGTTTCTAGAACGTGTTGAAAAATTGTTATGATTGATTTCACCTGTTTCAATCATATAATCGGTATGTCCTTTTGCTTCTCTTGAAATAAGGTTAAGTATAGGTAATTTAGTTAATCCTTGAGTTTCTCTATAATCATTTACAAGGTCTAATACTTGATATTCAAAAGTTGAATAAGTCAACGTTATATCTTTTACTACCGAAGATTCTGATCCGATGAAAATACCATCATCTTCTGCAGAACAGGAAAGTAATAATGTGCTCATTACGAGTGCTACGAATAGTCTTAGAGTAATTTTTTTCATTTTGTGGGAAATTTATAAGGTTAAATTTTAATAGTGATGAATAAATCCAGTCATAGTTTTATAACTGCAATGGTTATTGCTGTGGGGACAATCGCCAAGGATTAAACCACGACCGGTTTATTCTTCCTACTAAAATTAAGTTTTGGGGTTCTTTATGAAAAGTGTGTATTGTATTTTTTAAATTGGAAAAACCTATACTCTTCTGAAGTTCTTTTGAAACAATAGTTCTAATATTAGATAACAAAGTATTGATAGTGCTAATTACTGTAAAACTTTCTTGACTATTTTTGATAATAAGAACATTTGCGCAATTAAGCAACAAAAAAGAATTAGGTCTATATGTAATTGATTTCATCTTGTGGGGTTTTTGTGGGGTTTCTGAAATATTTACACGACAAACATATAACATTATATAATACCAACCAAGCTTTTTAATGTAAAAATTACCATTTATTTATAAAATCGTACCATTCATTCTAAAAATAGCGCTATTTATTTTTTATTTAGGTAATGAATAAATTTATAAAAGGGATAATTAAGATGCTGATTACTAATAAAAACCACTTACTTTACGTCTTAATTTAAAATAATTGATCATTAATACGCGACTAAGTTTCAATTGAAATTGTTATTCTCTCTAAATAGAAGATAGATGAATATATTCTTAAAATAAGAATCAATTAGTAATGAGGAAACTCAAGGATAATATATAGGAAGGATTATTTTAACAACCCTGCACGTTTTAACAATGCATCAGCACAAGGTTTTTTTCCTCTGAATCTATTATATAATATTGAAGGGTTTTCTGTACCTCCTTGTGAAAGGATCGAGTTTTTAAATTTTTCAGCAATTGACTTATTAAAAATGCCTTGCTCTTTAAAATATTCAAAAGCATCAGCATCCAATACTTCTGCCCATTTGTAAGAATAGTACCCAGAAGAATAACCTCCTTGAAAAATATGTGAAAATGAAGTGCTCATACAGTTTTCGGGTACGTCAGGATATAATTTGGTTTCAGCAAATGCATTATTTTCAAACTCTTTCACCGATATGACGTTGGAAGGATCCTTTCCATGCCAATTCATATCCAATAATCCGAAACTTATTTGTCGCATTGTAGCAATACCTTCTAGAAAGTTGGAAGAATCTTTTATTTTTTGGACTAATTCCATAGGAATTGGCTTATCAGTTTCATAATGTCTAGCAAATAAATCCAATGCTTCCTTCTCGTAGCACCAGTTTTCCAATATTTGGCTTGGTAATTCTACAAAATCCCAATGAACGTTAGTTCCTGAAAGACTAGGGTAGGTTGTGTCAGCAAGCATTCCATGTAATGCGTGTCCGAATTCATGAAATAAAGTGGTTACTTCATTAAAGGTTAATAAGGAAGGTTTCGTTTCTGTTGGCTTTGTGAAATTACACACAATTGATATATGTGGTCTTGAGTTTTCACCATCTCTTCTCCATTGATCTTTATAAGAAGTCATCCAAGCGCCATTTCGTTTGCCTTCTCTTGGAAAGAAGTCTGCGTAAAAAATAGCTATAAAATTATCATTTGTATCCGTAACTTTATAGGTCATGACATCTTTATGATACGTATCAATAGTTTTAATTTCTTCAAACTTTAAGTTAAACAACTTATTTGCAACTGTAAAAACACCTTCTAGAACATTTTCTAATTTGAAATACGGTTTTAGTTGTTCTTCATCTAAATCAAACAACTTTTTTTTTAATTTTTCAGAATAAAATCCACTATCCCATTTTTGAAGAGTAGTGATTCCATCTTTTTTGGCAAATGCTGATAACTGGTCAAACTCTCTCAATGCTGCAGGCTTTGCTTTGGGCAATAAATCATTTAAAAAGTCAAGAACTTTTTCTGGTTTTTCAGCCATTCGCTCTTCCAATACAAAATGAGCATGCGTATCGTAACCTAATAGATTGCCACGTTTATGACGTAGATTTACAATATCTAGGACAATCTGTTGATTGTCGTGTTTATTGTTTTTAAAGGACTTTGCTCCAAATGCTTTAGACAATTTTTCTCGCAGCCTTCTATCTTCGATATAGGTCATAAAAGGAATATAACTTGGATAATCCAAGGTAAACAACCAACCTTGCTTTTCTTTCTGTTTTGCCGAAAGTTGGGCAGCCTCTTTAGCACCTTCAGGCAAGCCTTTTAATTGGTTTTCATCAGTAATAAGTAGTTCGTATGCATTAGTTTCTGCCAATGAATTCTCACCAAACCTCAATGATAGTTTTGATAAGTCCTTATCTATAGTTCGTAATGTTTGCTTGTCTTTTTCGTTTAAATTGGCGCCATTTCTGACAAACATTTTATACTGATTATCCAATAGTGTATTCTGTTCAGCCGTTAAACCCAACGATACTTTAGTTGCATAAATAGCTTTTACTCTTTCAAATAATTGCTGATTAAGACGAATGTCATTTCCGAATTCAGATAATAAAGGAGAAACTTCTTGTGCTATTTTTTGAATTTCATCATTTGTTTCCGCCGAATTCAAATTAAAAAACACACTTGTAGCTCTTTTCAACTGCATACCGCTATACTCTAATGCCTCAACTGTATTTTGAAATGTTGGGCTTTCACTATTAGAAGTAATACCATCAATATCCTTTTTAGCGATTGAAATTCCACTTTCTATTGCAGGCTTGAAATGCTCGTTTTTAATTTTAGAGAATGGAGCAGTAGTATAAGGAGTTGTGAATGTATTTAATAGCGGATTCATTTTTTATATAATTTATTTTATAAATGTAAAAAGGTGATGATAAGTTGTTATATAATTTTTCTGTCTAAAAAGGCACTATTCTTATTTTGATAAAAATAGTACATAAAAGTGATGCTAAAAACGCCAATTAAAGCACCTCCTATAGTATCTATAAAAAAATGTTTAGATAAATAAACTCTACTAAAAGCCATTGAAATTGCTATACACCCTGAAATAATTTGGAGCCACTTCGAACTTGAAAGCATACAAATAAACAACATTAATAAAAATGATTCTGAAGTATGTCCAGAAGGAAAAGTATATGGAATCTGACTAGAAACACCGTCAATTAAATGAAGGTCTACTCCTTTTTGAGAAAAATAATATGTTGGTCTGTGAACGTGTATAAAAAATGTTCTTTTAATGAAAGTTGTTATTACAAAATTGAAGAGATATGCAGAAAGTAATAAAAAAAGTACTTTGTATTTTGTATTTTTTATTACATAGAATAAAATAGAAGCAATAAAAATAATAGGTCCAATTTTAGAAAGATATTTAAAGAATAAGTCAAAAAATGGAGAATGATATTTGTTTATAATTAAATGTAAATTATCCCTGCCAAAATACTCTGTGCTTCCTAATCCTAATAATAAAAATAGAAAAAAGAAAGTAAAAAAAAGAAAATTGTTTTTTATGATATCTTGATTAAAATCCAAATGTTAATTATTTTTTAGCTCTTTCGAGGCTTTATTCACTTTTAATTTAAGGCTTTCTTTGTAAAAAAGAATTTTGTCAAGAACACATTTATCCGAAGAGCCGATAATCTGTGCGGCAAGAATTCCTGCATTGGTAGCTCCGTCAAGAGCAACTGTAGCAACAGGAACTCCAGAAGGCATCTGTAAAATTGACAATACTGAATCCCAACCATCGATCGAGTTTCTTGATTTTACAGGAACCCCAATAACCGGTAATGGACTCATTGATGCAACCATTCCAGGTAAATGCGCAGCACCTCCAGCACCTGCAATTATAACAGAGATTCCGCGTTTGTGAGCGTTTTTGGAATAGTCAAATAATTTTTCAGGAGTACGATGTGCTGATACAATATCAACTTCCGTTTCAATATCGAAGCCTTCAAGAATATCAATTGCTCCTTGCATAACTGGAAGATCTGAATTGCTTCCCATAATGATTCCTACTTTTGCCATAATAAATTTTATTTGCTAATAACTTTAATCATTTTCTTTACTTTTTCTGCAATTTTTCTCGCTTCATTGATGTCGTTATGTACGATCGTAACATGTCCCATCTTGCGAAAAGGTCTTGTTTGTTTTTTACCATATATATGAGGTGTAACACCGTCAATTTTCATAATCTCGGCAATATTTTCATAGACTACATCTCCGCTATATCCTTCTTCTCCCACCAAATTTACCATAATTCCAGCAACTTTACTTTCTGTATTTCCCAAAGGTAGATTTAATATAGATCTTAGATGTTGTTCAAATTGGTTAGTGTAAGAGGTTTCAATTGTATGATGACCACTATTGTGAGTTCTTGGAGCGACTTCATTGACTAGTATTTCATTATTCTTAGTCAGAAATAATTCCACAGCCAATAATCCCACATGTTTAATGTTTTCGGCAACTTTAAGTGCTGTTTGTTGTGCTTTTTCAGCAATTTCTTTTGAAATTCTTGCTGGGCATATTACATATTCCACTTGATTGGCTTCAGCATGAAATTCCATTTCAACAACTGGATATGTTTTGATTTCTCCATCAGAATTTCTTGCAACTATAACAGCCAATTCATTTTTAAAAGGAATTAATTCCTCTGTAATACATTCAATATTTGGTAAACCGTTTAAATCATTCGAAGACTTGACCATTTTAACTCCATTTCCATCATAACCGAATTGTGTAGATTTCCATACAAATGGAAAATAAACTTCAGATTTATTAATTTCAGAGGTAGAAACATGTCGCTTAAAAGCAGCCGTTGGAATAGTATGGTCTATAAAAAATTGTTTTTGGACGGCTTTATTTTGAATAATTCTTAGTGTTTCAGAAGAAGGGAACACTTTAACACCTTCTTTTTCTAATGCATCTAAAGCATCCACATTCACATGTTCAATTTCGATGGTTAAAACATCAACATGTTTACCGAAATTATAGACATCATCATAGTCCATTAAATCGCCAACATGAAATTCATTGCATATCTGAGCACAAGGTGCATCAATGGAACTGTCTAATATTGCGGTGTAAATGTCGTATTTATGAGTCTCGGTCAACAGCATTTTTCCTAGTTGACCGCCGCCTAGAACACCTAATTTAAAATCGGAAGAGAAATAATTATTCACTTAAAAATTCTTTCGTACAAAAATAACAATACGAAAGGAATAACAACTAAAAATTAGTAATATTTAGAACAGTATTACTTACTTCAATTACTCTAAATTCACATACAGATTGGGTATCTCCAGAAGTCTGTGGAGATCCGTCAAGAATACTATATTCACTATTATTACAAGGACATACCATTTTTATATTATTTTCAACTACTAGACGTTCTGTACAAGCATCATTATTAGGACATTCACGACTGAATGCTTTAAAAGAACTCCCGAAATTATAAATGATAAGACCTTGTGGTCCGCCATTGGCATAAGACCATCCTCCTGGAACTTGAAGGTTGATAAATTCAGGATTGGACAGGTTAATAGTCTGATTATTAATTATATCACAAAAATGATTATTCCCATCACTTTCACAACTTAGAATCATTAAAAATCCGAAAAAGAATATAAGATTTCTCATTTGTTGGTGTTAAAACGGTTGTAATTTACAAATATTTTGTACATTTGTTTAGTGTCTCATACTGTATGTCAGTTTTGGGATTTTTTGTTTATTAAAATGATGAGTTATGAGTGATATTTCATATTACACACCTGAAGGATTTAAGAATTTAAAAGAAGAGTTGGAGCAGCTAGAGAGTTTTGAACGACCTAGAGTTACCCAAGAAATTGCGGATGCTCGTGATAAAGGAGATTTAAGTGAGAATGCTGAATACCATGCCGCAAAGGAGGAGCAATCTCATCTGGAGTTTAAAATTGCAAAACTTAAAAATGTTTTTTCAAATGCTCGTATTATTGATGAATCACAATTGGATACTTCAAAAGTATTGGTATTATCTATTGTAAAAATTAAGAATGTTGCTAATAAAATGGAGTTTATATATACATTAGTTGCTGATTCTGAATCTGATATAAAGCAAGGCAAGTTGTCTGTTAATTCACCTATTGGGAAAGGATTATTAGGTAAAAAGATTGGTGATATTGCTGAAATTCAAGTCCCTAATGGAATTATGAAATTTGAAATTGTAGAAATATCTAGATAAATATGGCTTCAATATTCACTAAAATAATAAATAGAGAAATTCCAGCATATATAGTTGCTGAGAACAATGATTTTATTGCTTTTCTTGATGTGAATCCGAATGCGATAGGACATACTTTATGTGTTCCAAAGAAAGAAGTAAATAAACTGTTTAATCTAGATGAGCAGATTTATAACGATTTAATGTCTTTTTCTCGTAAAGTAGCAATTGGTCTTGAAAAGGCGATTCCGTGTGAACGAATAGGAATGACAGTGATAGGACTTGAAGTTCCTCATGTACATGTGCATTTGATTCCGCTACATGAAATGGCAGATATTCAATTTAAAAAGAAAGTTTCTTTGACTAAAGAGGAGTTTGAGCAGACTGCGAAGGCAATTTCAGAGAATTTATAATTTTTTCAAACTCACACAAAAGGTAGTTCCCCTACCTATTTCAGATTTTCCCACAACTATTTTACCATTATGGTAGTCTTCAATAATTCGCTTGGAAAGTGACAGTCCAAGTCCCCAACCTCTTTTCTTAGTAGTAAATCCTGGAGAAAAAATCTGCTGACGTAAATTTTTAGGAATCCCTTTTCCTGTGTCAGAGATATAAATATTGGTGTGTTTTTGGTCTTGAGAAATCAGAATGTCGATTTCCCCTTTTCCTCTCATAGAGTCAATAGCATTTTTCACTAGATTTTCTATCACCCAACCAAATAATTGAAAGTTCAAGTCAGCACTGATTTCTTCTTTTTCGCTTTTGAAACTAAATACAACTTGTTTGGAACTACGAGACTGTAAATATTCAATCGCATTTTTAGTTTCTGAAACTACATTGTGTTTTTTTAGTACAGGAACTGAACCTATTTTAGAAAAACGCTCCGCAATTACATTCAATCGATTGACATCTTTTTCAATTTCAGGAACAATGCTTTTATCAATATTTTCTTCGCGCAATAATTCTATCCATCCAAGAAGAGAAGATAAAGGTGTTCCAATCTGATGTGCAGTTTCTTTGGCCATTCCAGTCCAAAGACGATTTTGTTCTGCAATTTTAGAAGATTTAAAGAACAAATAAATAACAGATGAAAAAAGAATTAAAATTAAAACGAGTGCAAGAGGATAGTATTTTAATTTATTCAATAAGTCAGAATTTCTATAATAAATGTATTGCTGGATTTTGGTGTCGCCAAAGGTATAACTCACATCGATAGGTGTGTTTTGGCTTTTCATTATAGCAAATTGCTTGTCGATAAAAAGGCGCTCTCTTGTATTTAATAACTTATAATTACTTATAGAATCAGTTGTGTTAATATTGTTCCATGAGTTAATTTCGCCTTTTCCATTGGTGATTATCATTGGAATAGAACTATTCCCTTCACTGATAATAAAACGTTCAAGTTCGACTTCTGTTTCTAAATCTGCTATTGCCAATCGCTCATAAGCTTGTCCTAAAATTTTCATTTTAAGGCGCTCTTCAGTTTTAAATTTTTGAAAAAAGGTGTAGGTATTTCCAAGAATAAGCGTCACAACAATAAATGCTGCAATGATAGCAATCCAACGAGTAGTTAGTTTATTTTTAAAGAGTGACATGTACACAAATATAAAATTATCTGTTGATATAACTTAAAAACTATTTTGATATTATATTTGCGACTTAATCTTTATATTTGAAATATGATTTCAATCAATCCAAAAGATATTCCTACTGCACAATTACACAGCTATTTATTAGGTGCTGTTGCACCAAGACCGATAGCATTTGCAAGTACTATTGATCAAGATGGTAATCCGAATTTATCACCCTTTAGTTTTTTCAATGTTTTTAGTGCCAATCCACCAATTATGATTTTTTCTCCAGCGAGAAGAGTACGTAATAATACGATTAAACACACCTTGATAAACGCTAAAACGACTAAAGAAGTAGTGATAAATGTTGTAAATTATGATATTGTTCAACAAATGTCACTATCAAGCACAGAATATGGAGACGGAGTGAATGAGTTTGAAAAATCAGGATTGACCATGTTACAATCTGACATTGTGAAGCCTTTTCGTGTGGCTGAATCTCCAGTACAGTTCGAATGCAAGGTGAATGAAATTATTGAATTGGGAAATGAAGGAGGTGCAGGAAATTTGATTATTTGCGAAGTGGTAAAAGTGCATATTGATGAAAAGGTATTGGATGAGAATGGAGCGATTGATCAATATAAGATAGATTTGGTTTCTAGAATGGGAGGAAGTTGGTATTCTCGTGCCAATAAAGGGATGTTCGAAGTTCCTAAACCCTTATCTTCATTAGGAATAGGAGTAGATGCGATACCAAATGATATAAAAAATAGTGAAGTGCTAACTAGAAATGATCTAGGAATGCTCGGGAATGTAGATTCATTACCAGATTCACAAGATGTTGATAAGTTTGCAGAAGAACATGCAGAAATTATTGGGATGGAAAGGGTAAAAAAGCATAAGTTTGCAAGAGAATTTTTAATAAAAGAAGATGTTTTAAGTGCTTGGAAGGTGCTTTTGACCAAATAAAAATAGAATAATGGAAGTTACAGGAAAAATTAAATTGATTAATGATGCTCAGACATTTGGAGCAAGTGGGTTTAGAAAAAGAGAATTGGTAATCACAACGGATGAGCAATATCCTCAAATGTTAATGATTGAATTTGTTCAAGATAAATGTGATATTTTAGACAAATACCAAGTAGGACAAGATGTGAAAGTTTCAATTAATTTAAGAGGTAGAGAATGGGTTAATCCTGAAGGAGTTGCTAAATATTTTAATTCAATCCAAGGATGGAGAATTGAAGTTATGCAAGCAGAAGCACCTAGTAATGAATTGCCGCCATTAGAAGAATTACAAGCGACAGATTTATCTGATAGTGAGCCAGACGATTTACCTTTTTAATCGTAATAAAATAATATTTTAAAAGCCGAAGTTTATACTTCGGCTTTTTTATTTGTCTTTAAGTGCCATTCCTGTGAAGGTAGATAAACCTTTAGGTTCAATGAATTTATTGATTTCATTCAGAATGACATTCTATATTAGAAGATAACTTCTTATTTTTGTAAAATGCAGTTTTTGACTCATAAAATAGAATTCCCGCCAGTTGACCAAGCCAATCAATATGGAATCCTTGCGGTAGGAGGTGATTTGTCACATGAAAGATTACTTCTTGCTTATAAAAGTGGAATTTTTCCATGGTATTCGGAAGGGGAACCAATTATATGGTACAGTCCAGATCCACGAATGGTTTTATTTCCTAATCAATTGCGAATCAGTAAAAGTATGCGCCAGATTCTGAGAAAAAATATATTCAAGGTGACTTTCAATGAAGCATTTGAAGAAGTGATTTTCAATTGCAAGTATACCAATCGAGAACCTCAAGGAGAATATGGAACTTGGATTACTGACGAGATGAAAGAAGCATATGTTGAACTCTACAAAAAAGGTATTGCAAAATCTGTTGAGGTATGGCAGAATGATGAATTGGTAGGAGGATTATATGGAGTTGATGTTGGAACTGTTTTCTGTGGAGAAAGTATGTTCAGTAAAGCGAGTAATGCGTCTAAAGTTGCATTTATTCATCTGGTAAAGTCTGAAAAGTATAAATTTATTGATTGTCAAGTCTACAATCCACATCTAGCAAGTCTTGGAGCAGCAGAAATTTCTAGGAATGAGTTTTTAAAGTTACTGTAGAAGGTCGGCTTATTGTTAAGACATGATTTGTTTTAATAAACTATATCGTGTGATACTGAAACAAGTTCACTACATATAAGTGAAGTTTAATTTTTTACGAGTTAAGAAACAAACTAAATTAAAAGTTACTATCTTTGAATTTACATATTAAATTGTTGTGAAATGAAGTTACAAGATGCTCAAAAAGAAGTTGATAATTGGATACATGAACATGGAGTTCGTTATTTTAATGAACTGACTAATATGGCTCAGTTGACAGAAGAAGTAGGTGAAGTAGCGCGGATTATTGCACGTCGTTATGGTGAGCAGAGCGAGAAAGAAAGTGACAAGAATAAAGATCTTGGTGAAGAACTCGCTGATGTAGTATTTGTTGTTTTATGTCTTGCCAATCAGACAGGAGTGAATCTGCAAGAGGCATTTGACAAGAAATTAGAGCTTAAGACTAAAAGAGATCATGATCGACATCACAATAATCAAAAATTAAAATAATGAATGCTTATAAGAACATACGTTTTATCAATTTATTTATTCGATTTACAATCGTTTTTCTTATTGTAATAACGCTATTTAAACTGATTATAGGTTTTTTTAGGTTTGATGGAATGCAAGGGTTGAGTAATGAGTATTTTATTGATGGAAAATGGCAGCCTTTTTTACAATTACAAGTTTTAATGTCTTTGGCTTATGGTTTGTTTATTGCCGTGTATTATAAATTTATTAAGAAGTAAAAAATTGAATAAAAAACTTACTAAATATTTAGGAACTCTTGAGGGCTCTATACAGATTACAGGTTCTAAAAGTGAATCCAATCGATTGTTAATTTTACAACAGTTCTATAAGAATCTAGAGATTGAAAATCTTGGAAATTCTGATGATGCTCAGTTAATGCAAAAGGCTTTATCTTCTCATGAGATTGAGATTGACATCAATCATGCAGGAACAGCAATGCGTTTTTTAACGGCTTATTTTTCTGTTACAGAAGGTCGAGAAACTATATTGACTGGTTCAAAAAGGATGAAAGAAAGGCCTATAAAAATACTAGTTGATGCGCTGAGGTCTTTAGGGGCTGATATTCAATATCTAGGGAATGACGGATTTCCTCCTTTAAAGATTGTGGGTAAAAAACTAAGAGAAAATAAAGTAGTAATTGATGGAGGTGTAAGTAGTCAATATATTTCAGCGTTATTATTAATAGCTCCAAGTCTTGATCAAGGTCTTATATTGGAATTTAAAGGTAAAATCACATCTATTCCATATATAAAAATGACTTTAGGATTGCTTTGTGAAATAGGTATAGAAAGTAATTGGGAAGGAAATATAATTGTTGTAAAGCCTCTTTATGAAATTAAAAACAGCATAATTACTGTTGAATCCGACTGGAGTTCAGCGTCTTATTATTACAGTTTAGCAGCGCTAAGTCCTGAGGCTACTATTACATTAAATTCTTATAAAAAAGCGAGTTTGCAAGGCGATGCTGTATTGGCTAAAATTTACGAGCATTTTGGTGTAAAAACGGTTTTTAAAAACGAATCAATTACATTAATTAAAGAAAATACTACGAAACAATTACTACCGTTATCATTAGACTTAAAAAACGCTCCAGATATTGCTCAGACGATTGCTGTTACTTGTTTCGGTTTAGGTATATCATGTGATTTATCAGGATTACATACCCTAAAAATTAAAGAAACAGATCGATTGGTTGCGCTTAAAAATGAATTGGAAAAACTAGGAGGAGAAGTTGAAATTACAGATAAGAGTTTGCATTTAAAAGCCTCAAAAATCATTCGTGAGAATATATTAATTTCAACGTATCATGATCATCGTATGGCAATGGCATTTGCTCCATTAATTTTAAAAACTACGCTACTAATTGAGGATGCAGAAGTTGTATCTAAATCCTATCCAGACTATTGGAATGACATAGAAAAATTGACTACATAAATATTTATGTCAATTCACTTGACAACGCCTATCTCGATGTTGTATATTTGCTCACTTTAAAAATATACATACTCTATGAAGTTATCTAAATTTGGTTTTGAATTACCAGAAGAATTATTAGCTGAATATCCAGCAGAGCACCGTGATGAGTCACGTTTAATGGTGTTGAATAGAAAAGATCAAACAATTGAACATAAAATGTTTAAGGATTTGATTAACTATTTTGATGAAGGAGATTTAATGGTTTTCAACGACACGAAAGTTTTTCCAGCAAGATTATTCGGTGAAAAAGAAAAAACTGGAGCAAGAATTGAAGTGTTTCTTTTAAGAGAATTAAATGAAGAACAACGTCTTTGGGACGTATTGGTAGATCCAGCACGTAAAATCAGAATAGGAAATAAATTGTTCTTTGGAGAAGATGAGAATTTGGTTGCTGAGGTAATCGATAATACTACTTCTAGAGGGAGAACCTTACGATTTTTATATGATGGTTCTTACGAAGAATTCAGAAAAAGATTGACGGCTGAAGGTCAGACACCTCTTCCTAAATATATTAAAAGAGAAGTAGAGCCTTCTGATGAAGAGCGTTACCAGACAATTTATGCTAAAAACGAAGGAGCTGTAGCGGCGCCTACTGCAGGATTACATTTTTCTAAACACCTAATGAAAAAATTGGAAATCAAAGGAGTAGATTTTGCCAATGTAACATTGCATGTAGGTCTTGGAACTTTTAATCCAGTAGAAGTTGAAGATTTATCGAAACATAAAATGGATTCTGAACAAATTGTAATTTCTAATACTGCTTCTAAAAAAGTGAATGAAGCACTTGATAATAAAAGAAGAATTTGTGCTGTAGGAACAACAGTGATGCGCACAATGGAAAGTTCTGTTTCTTCTAAGAGTCGTTTAAATGCATTTGAAGGGTGGACTAATAAATTTATTTTCCCTCCTCACGAATTTGGAATTGCCAATTGTATGGTGACCAATTTTCACATGCCAAAATCTACATTAATGATGATGACGTCAGCATTTGCAGGTCATGATTTTTTAAAAGAGGCTTATGAGGTTGCGGTTAAAGAAAAATATCGTTTCTATTCTTATGGAGACGCAATGTTAATTATCTAATTTTAGCGATCAACATTGAATACTTAAAAGGTTTAAAACTGGCATGATATAATTGAATGCCAGTTTTTTATTTTAATAATAAAATTTCAATTCTTGGATAAAAAGAAGGACATACGAGCATTAACCAAAGATCAATTACGAGATTTTTTCGTAGAGAATGGTGATAAGGCATTTCGTGGAAATCAAGTCTATGAATGGTTGTGGAGTAAAACGTCACATTCATTTGAAAATATGACCAACATTTCTAAAGAAACAAGAGATATGCTCGAAGCGAATTTTGTTATCAATCATATAGAAGTTGATGAAATGCAACGCAGTAAAGATGGAACTATCAAGAATGCGATACGCTTGCATGATGGGTTGATGGTAGAATCTGTTTTGATACCTACTGAGTCAAGAACAACAGCATGTGTGTCCAGTCAAGTAGGTTGTAGTCTAGATTGTAAATTCTGTGCTACATCTCGTTTAAAAAGGATGCGTAATCTGAATCCTGACGAAATTTACGACCAAGTTTCAGCAATCAATCAAGAGAGTCTTTTATATTACAATCGTAAGTTGTCTAATGTTGTTTTCATGGGAATGGGAGAACCATTGATGAACTATAACAATGTATTGAAATCAATAGAAAAAATCACTTCTCCTGAAGGATTGGGAATGTCACCTAAACGAATTACACTTTCGACTTCTGGAGTTCCGAAGATGATTAAGAAAATGGCGGATGATGAAGTTAAATTTAACTTGGCAGTATCCTTGCATTCTGCTATTGATGCCATTCGTACTCAGATTATGCCATTTAATGAGACTTTTCCGTTGGACGATTTAAGAGAATCATTGGAATATTGGTATGAAAAAACCGAACGTATGATTACGTATGAATATATTGTATGGGATGGAATCAACGACACCCGAAAAGATATTGATGCATTGGTAGAATTCTGTAATTATGTTCCTTGTAAAGTAAATATTATAGAATACAATCCAATTGATGATGGAGAGTTTCAACAAGCGCCAAAAAGAGCTATTGATGATTATGTGAGTGTTCTTGAAATGAATGATATTGTAGTGAACGTAAGGCGTAGTAGAGGGAAAGATATTGATGCTGCTTGTGGACAACTGGCAAATAAATCTAAATAATTTTCTTATTTTTGATATAAATATTATCTTAATTCTTGAAAACAGTAGAATACATAAAACAACCGATTTTAAAAGAAATGGAACTCTTTGAGAGTAAGTTCAAAGAAGCCATGATTTCAAAAGTCCCGCTACTCAATAGAATTACTCATTATATAGTCCGAAGAAAAGGGAAGCAAATGCGACCAATGTTTGTCTTTCTTATTGCAAAGATGGTCTCCGACGGAGATTTTAACGAAAGAACATATCGAGGTGCATCTATTATAGAGTTAATTCATACAGCAACATTGGTACATGATGATGTGGTAGATGATAGTAACCGTCGAAGAGGTTTTTTCTCTCTCAATGCGCTATGGAAAAATAAAATTGCGGTATTGGTTGGGGATTTTTTATTGTCAAAAGGATTATTGTTGTCAATTGATAATGACGATTTTGATATTTTAAAATTAATTTCTATTGCGGTTCGAGAAATGAGTGAAGGTGAATTACTTCAGATTGAAAAGGCACGAAAACTTGATATAACAGAAGCTATTTATTTTGATATTATTCGTCAGAAAACAGCAACTTTAATTGCTGCCTGTTGTGGAATAGGTGCTGCATCTGTTGGTAGCTCAGCGGAAGAAGTTGAAAAGATGCGACAGTTTGGTGAATTGATAGGAATTGCTTTTCAGATTAAGGATGATTTATTTGATTATTCAGATGAAAAAATTGGAAAACCTACAGGAATTGATATCAAAGAAAAGAAAATGACATTGCCCTTGATTTATGCTTTGAACAATTGTAATCCAAAAGATAAAAAATGGTTAATCAATTCTGTAAAGAATCATAATAGAAACCAAAAACGTGTTAAAGAAGTAATCACATTTGTAAAAGAAAAAGGAGGAATAGAATACGCAACTTCTAAGATGCAAGATTACCAACAAGAAGCACTTAAAATATTAAAGCCTTACCCAAGTTCAGAGTATAAAAACTCACTTGTGAAAATGGTAAATTATGTGATAGAAAGGAAAATATAACCTTATTTCTATCCAAATACTTGAATTGCTGATTATTTCTTTCCCTTTTCAATACTTATGCGAGCAGCAATCATATTTAACATTTAAGGTGCTAATAAACCAATATACGCTGCTAAAAAACCTATAATAAAGGAAGGGTATAATTCATATTTTAATCATTTCAATTAGAAGTAACAATAGATAATTGTAATAATTCTTCCATAAATTCACGATGATTGGATAGTCTAGGGACTTTATGCTGTCCTCCAAGTTTCTTTTTCATTTTTAACCAATCATAAAACAAGCCTTTTCTTGCTTGATGAACTATTGGCATTGATAATGTCATATTGTGATAACGTTTCGCTTCGTAATCTGAATTGATAGATTTTAATGCATTGTCCAGTAATTCAGTAAAATAATCAATGTTCTTAGGTGCTTTACTGAATTCAATCATCCATTCATGTTTGCCACTTTTTTTTCCATCCATAAATATCGGTGAAACTGTATAATCGGAGATTGCTGCTTTTGTTTTTTTACAGGCTTGTTTCAGCGCATCTTCGGCATTTTCAATAATTAATTCTTCACCGAACACATTGATGAAATGTTTAGTTCTTCCAGTAATACGGATGCGATAAGGGTCGAGCGATGTGAACTTAACCGTATCTCCAATTAAGTATCTCCATAAACCGCCGTTTGTTGTAATTACTATGGCGTAATTGGTATTTAATTTTATTCCAGAAAGAGGAATTGCAATCGAATTTTCACCTTCATAACGATCCATTGGAATAAATTCGTAGAAAATTCCATAATCTAGCATAAGCAGTAAATCATTAGAGCCATTCTGATCTTGAATGGCAAAAAAACCTTCTGAAGCATTGTAAGTTTCATAGTATTGAAAATCTTTTTTCGGAATCAATTTTTTAAACTGTTCGCGATACGGATTGAAGTTCACGCCTCCATGGAAATACACTTCCAGATTTGGCCACACTTCCAAAATATTCTTTTCCCCAGTTTTCTCTAGCACTCTATTAAGTAGAACAAGCATCCATGATGGAACACCTGCAAGGCTCGTGATATTTTCATCAATTGTTTCATTAACAATTGCTTCCATTTTACTTTCCCATTCACTCATTAATGCTATTTCTTGCTTGGGAGTGCTACTAAAATCTGCCCAAAAAGGCATGTTCTCAATGATAATTGCGGACAAATCTCCAAAATGAGTGTTATTGTCTTCATATACTGCTGAACTTCCACCAAGGCGTAAACTTTTTCCGGTGAACAATTGAGTTGTTGGATTGTTATTGATATAAAGGCACAGCATATCTTTCCCTGCTTTTAAATGACAATTTTCAATAGCCTCATCACTTACAGGAATAAATTTACTTTTTGCATTGGTAGTTCCGCTAGATTTTGCAAACCATTTTATGGACGAACTCCAAAATATTTGCTGTTCACCTTTTCTAGTTCGTTCTATAAATGGAGAAAATGATTCATAGTTTCGAATAGGGACTCTATCAATAAAAACGTCATAGTTTTTAATGCTTTCAAATTCAAATTGCTTCCCGAACTCCGTATTTTTTGAATCAAATAGTAATCGATTCAGTAGTTCTGTCTGTACATCAATAGGATATTTAATGAATAATTCAATCTGGTGAATTCGCTTCTTTAAAAACCAAGAAATAATAGAGTTTACTATTGGTATAGCCATGGTTAATTGATTATCTTTATCGAGTTAAAAATACAAATCTATTATGAAATACCAAGGAGTACTGAAAAAAATGATGACTTCACTTGATGAAACAGTACAATATTATCTAGATGTAGAAAATGATTTTTTGAATATGAATCAATTGTTGGAGCGTGAAATAACGCTATCATTTGTGAAATATGAATGCTTAAATTGTCATCGTGATAGACAGATATACCGTCAAGGGTTTTGTAAAAATTGCTTTTTTGAAACTCCAAATGCTGGTGATTGGATTATGAAGCCTGAATTGAGCAAAGCACATCTAGGAAAGGAAGATAGAGATTTGGCATTTGAAAAAGAAATGCAGTTGAAGCCACATATTGTGTATTTGGCCAATTCTAGTGATGTAAAAGTAGGAGTGACTCGTAAATCCCAAGTTCCGACTCGATGGATTGATCAAGGCGCACATGAGGCGATTGAAATTGTGGAGGTTCCCAACAGGTATTTAGCAGGAATTACAGAAGTTGCCTTAAAAGATTATGTTTCTGACAAAACCAATTGGCGAAAAATGCTCACAAATGATAGTAAGGATGTTAATTTAGTGGCAGAAAAAGAGAGGTTATCTCAATATATTCCTCATGAAGTAAAAGAATATTATTTAGATAAAAATAATTCTGAAACACATATCAATTTCCCTGTTAATGAATATCCGCAAAAGGTAAAAAGCCTAAATTTGATTAAAACACCAACATATAAAGGAGTTTTAAAAGGTATAAAAGGTCAGTATTTAATATTTGATGATACTACGGTTTTTAATGTTCGTTCCAATGAAGGATTGGTCGTTGAAATTATCTTGTAGAACCTCTTATAACGAGATCAGTCTTAATTACTTTCGTAATTATTTTTGTTTCTTTTTTCTCTAACTTTTCAATTAGTAATTCTGCAGCAGTTTCTCCCATTATTTCTCCATGTTGACTTATTGTAGTTAACTTAGGACTCGAATGTCTAGCTAAAATTCCGTTTGAAAAAGCAATTACAGAAATGTCCTTTGGAATATGAGACCCGTTTTTTATTGCTACCTTCATTGCTGCTATAGCAGCAGATTCACCAAGAGCGATAACACTGTCAATTTTATTATTCTTAAAAAAGGGAGTTAAGATAGTTTCATATTTTTTATAATCTTTTTCAAAAATATCAATGACTAAATCTGGATTGAACTTTAAGCTTGAATTTTCCAATCCTTTTTTATATCCCAAAAAACGTTGTTTTCCGATTTGTAAATTACTCAATGTAGATATGAAGGCGATATTTTTACGACCTTTTTTAGCAAGGAAATCTACTGTGTTTAACGCTCCATTATAATCGTCAGTTATTACTTTATCACATTGTACATTGTCAGTTGTTCTGTCAAACATAACAAGGGGAATTCCGTCATTAATTGCGTCCTGTATGTGTTCGAAATTTTGTTGAAGTTCACTTTGTTTAGATAATGAGAGTATAAATCCGTCTACACTTCCATTGGATAACATTTCTATGATTTCTACTTCTTTATCATAAGAATCATTAGAAATACATGTTATTACTTTATACCCTTTTTTATTTGTGACATTCTCAATTCCTTTAAAAACTTGGGCAAAAAAGTAATTTAACATATTTGGAATAATTATTCCAATTGTTTTTGTACGTCTGTTTTTTAAATTTTGCGCACTAAAATTTGGTCTATAACTATGTTCTTTTGCGTATTTTTTTATTTTATCTTTAGTGATTTCACTGATTTCGTGACTATCATTCAACGCTTTAGAAACGGTAGAAATCGATACGCTAAATTTTTTAGCAATGTCTTTTATTGTGAGTTTTTTCATAAAGAACCAAGGTATACAATTTTTTAAAGGTATTCAATTAATTGTTCTTTTATATCTGTTCCAATGAAGGATTGTTGGTTTCTATTGATGTTTAATTGCCATATTGAGTGAAACAGAACACTTTTTTATTCTAGAAAAAAGCAATTGTCCTCACCGTTAATAATTACTTATCTTTACCATCTATAAAAATCAACTAAAAGCAACGTATGAAAGCATATATTTTTCCAGGTCAAGGAGCACAATTTACAGGTATGGGTTTAGATTTATACAAAAACTCATTAGTAGCAAAAGAATTATTTGAGCAAGCTAATGAGATATTAGGTTTCTCAATTACCGATGTTATGTTCGAGGGAACACCTGAAGAACTGAAAGAAACGAAGGTGACTCAACCTTCAATTTTCTTGCATTCTGTGATTCTGGCAAAAGTATTAGGAGATGATTTCAAACCAGAAATGGTTGCTGGACATTCCTTAGGAGAATTGTCAGCATTGGTTGCCAATGGAGTCTTTACTTTTCAGGACGGATTGCGATTGGTATCTAAACGTGCTCTTGCAATGCAAAAAGCTTGTGAAGCGCAAGCATCTACAATGGCAGCAGTTTTAGGTCTAGAAGATGCTGTTGTTGAAGAAACATGTGCAGAGATTGATGGAATAGTGGTTGCTGCAAATTATAATTGTCCTGGACAACTAGTAATTTCAGGCGATATTGCTGCTATTAACAAGGCTTGTGAAGTTTTGACTGAAAAAGGAGCACGAAGAGCTCTAGTGTTACCTGTAGGAGGAGCATTTCACTCACCATTAATGGAGCCTGCAAGAGAAGAGTTGGCAGCGGCAATTGAAGAAACAACTTTTAGTGAACCAACGTGTCCAGTATATCAAAATGTAGTTGCGAAAGCAGTTACAAACCCTGAAGAAATCAAAGAAAACTTAATTGCACAATTAACAGCTCCTGTAAAATGGACACAATGTATTCAAGCCATGATTGCTGATGGCGGAACTGAATTTATAGAAGTAGGTCCAGGAAAAGTATTACAAGGCTTAATGCGAAAAATTGATAGAACTGTTGCTGCTAGTGGAGCGAGCCTAGAAGTGTAATTTAGGCCTACGCTTATCGTGTTTGTATATAAAAAAATTGCGTGATTTTATGCTCGAAAATAGACGTAATAAAATCATAACTAACTTTAGTTAAGCCTGAAAGCAGCAAGTTTTTTATATAAACTGTTACCATTTGGTTCGCTATATTTTATCTTTTAAATCATAGTGTTTTATATATCCGTTTAATGGCCATTGGCTGTGAATTTTGCTATTACTATTCTGTCAAATATTTTTCTCCAAAGTACTTTCTATTGAGTTTATAAATAAATTGATTAAGGTAAAGTTGAAGATGTTTTGGTTTTACTTTATGAATAAAATGTAGATAATTATCTTAAAAGAGTTAATTTTAGTATAAAAAACGATTAATACTTGTTAATTCAGTGTTTTTGAAAATATTTATCTACCATATAAGTAAAAAATATCCCCATTTATTAAAAAAATAATTCCATTTGTTTATTTGTTTTATGCTTAGACCTTTTATTGTCTAAATTTGTGCTCAGGTGTTTAAAATCCCCACCTTTTAAAATCAAACGATTATGAAATTAATTAAAATAGTACCAATCTTAGTTATCCTATTGATTGGAGTAGTGTATAGTTGTGATTCAGATATGGAATTCATGGAGGAAGCAAATTCTATAAACAATATAGATCAAAAAGGAGTTCGTACTAAAATACCATCAGGAGATGGAAACGGAGGCGGAGGCATCAACCTCAACCTAGTAGATTTAGGCTCTGCAGAAAGTTTTGCGATTCTTTCTAAAACAGGAATTACGAATGTTACAACATCTAGTATTATAGGAAATGTAGGAGCAAGTCCGATAACAGGTACTGCTCTTATATTAGATTGTGCTGAAGTTCAAGGAACTATATATACGGTTAATGGTGCAGGTCAACAATGTGGTTCGAGAGTAACGGATGGTCCACTATTGACAGAAGCTGTAGTTGATATGGAAGCAGCGTATGTAGAAGCTGCAGGACGTCCAAATCCTATTAAAGTAAATTTAGGAGGTGGAAGTATCGGAGGAAATACACTAACAGCAGGAGTTTATAAGTGGACAACTAATCTTGAGATTACAACGGACATAACATTATCAGGGAGTTCGAATGATGTATGGATATTCCAAGTTTCAGGAAAAATTAATATGGCTGCAGCAATGACGATCAATTTAGCGGGTGGTGCTAAAGCTGAAAATATATTTTGGCAAAGTGCTGGTGATGTTACTTTAGGAACATCAAGTAATTTTGAAGGAACTATATTAGGAATGAAATCAATTAGTTTACTAACGGGAGCATCATTAAATGGTAGAGCATTTGCGCAAACAGCTGTAGTGCTTCAACAGTGTTCAATTACCAAGCCATAAGACTAACACAGAAGAAATAAATAATAAAATTGATTAGGGTTTACTACAACCTTAATCAATTTTTTTTATTTTCTATCGTGTAATCTGATTATTTTAAAAAACGTATTACATGCCGAGTTGCATGTTTATATAGGTGCTTATAAACTGATTTTATAAATTTTGGAAGCACCAAAAGCCTGTTAAAAATATAACTTAGTTTGTTAGATATAAGTGTTTTAAAGTCATGATGCCTATCATATTTTTTTATTAATACTTGTTAATTTAGTGTGTTTGAAAATATATACCTGCCATATAAGTAAAAACTCTCGCCATTTATTAAAAAAACAATTCCATTTGTTTTATACTTAAAGCTTTTAAGGAACTATATTAGGATATAAATCAATTAGTTTACTAACTGGAGCAACATTAAATGGTAGAGCATTTGCGCAAACAGCTATAGTGCTTCAACAGTGTTCAATTACCAAGCCATAAGACTAACATAGAAGAAATAAATAATAAAATTGATTAAGGTTTATTTATTACAACCTTAATCAATTTTTTTTATTTTTCTATCGTGTAACCTGACTATTTAAAAAAAGGTATTGCATGTAGATCTGCATGTTTATAGAGGTGCTTATAAACTGATTTTATAAATTCTGGAAGCACCAAAAATCTGTTAAAAAGATAACTTAGTTTGTTAGATGTAAGTGTTTTAAAGGCATGATGCCTATCATATTTTTTTATTAATACTTGTTAATTTAGTGTTTTTGAAAATATATATCTCCCATATAATTAAAAACTCTCGCCATTTATTAAAAAAACAATTCCATTTGTTTATTTGTTTTATACTTAAAGCTTTTATTGCGTTAATTTGTATCGTTGTAGAATCATTAATATAGAAGATTGCTATAATTCTATATTTATTTATAATTATATTAAATGTTAGCAAAATTTTTAAATGTCCCCACATGAAAAAAATGACACTTATAAGCATTTTTGTATTTTTTAGTTTTTTTAGTTTTTCCCAAGATCTATATATAGGATCCGATTCTAGTATAACTATATTATCAGATGCTACTTTATATGTTAATGGCTTAGGATTAGAGCCAGATGCAGATTATACCATAAACCCTAATACCAACATAAAGCGTTCATCTATGCCAGTTGCCAAAGGTGATGTGGTGGTGCGTAGACGGATTGATTTAACTAGTTGTTTAGAAGGCTATACTGGGACGTTACTCTTTAAATATGAAGATGAAGAAATTGAAGGTGGTTCAGAAGAGGATCTGCAATTAGAATTATATAATACTAAAGACGCTCTTTGGGCGCATTATAACGCTACATTAAATACCTATGAAAACACACTGACTTACAATTTTGCGTCAGTGGTAAACTTTGACACTGTAACCTTAGGTTATAAGGGAACAATAGAGATAGAGAATCCAAACTTAAGTATAAAAGTATATCCTAACCCAACAATAGATAAGGTATTTATAAAGTATAATTATCCTATAAACACAATACTTTATAACGCTTTAGGGCAATTAATTGCCAAAGGCAACAGGCATGAAATAGACCTAAGCGCGTATCAAAGCGCAACCTATTTTTTAATTATAGAAGACACAAGTAACCAAAACACCTACTCATTTAAAATTTTTAAAGATTAACACTCATGAAAAAAGCACTTTCTTTTATCTTTTTATGTATTGCAACAATAACTTATGCTCAAACAGGGGTAGGTATTAATACAACTACGCCAGATCCTTCATCTGTATTGGACATTTCATCTACAACCAAAGGTGTGTTATTACCTAGAATGACTAGAGAGCAAAGAGACGCTATAGTAGACCCAGTAATTGGGTTAGGGGTATATCAAATAGACGAAGTTATAGGTTTATATTTTTATACTGGTAAAAAATCTTGGAGTACTGCAACAGGAATAGCAGGAACAAATGGTATTGATGGTTCACAGGGAATTCAAGGAGAAAGAGGAACAAGAGGAGCAGCAGGAACAAATGGAACTGACGGATCAAATGGTTCGCAAGGAGCAAAAGGAGATACAGGAGCGCAAGGTGCTGCTGGAACAAACGGAACAAACGGTAATGATGGAGCAGACTCAGTAGTAGCAGGTCCACAAGGTGCTGCAGGAGCAGACGGAGCAGATGGAATTGATGGAGCAGTTGGAGTAATAGGAACAACAGGAGCAATAGGTTTAACAGGTAATGATGGAGCAGATGGAATTGATGGATCAGTTGGAGTAATAGGAACAACAGGACCAATAGGTTATGCAGGTAATGAAGGAGCAGAAGGAATTGATGGAGCAGTTGG
>JAWUWX010000014.1:0-15789 GCA_034111625.1 Flavobacteriaceae bacterium
TATCATAAAATAAAGAAAAAATATTTGCAATTATACCTTAATGAGTTTGTTTATAAACTTAACCGTAGGTATTTTGGTGAAAGAATCTTTGATAGGCTTGTAATAGCATAAATTACAAGGATATGACTAATTACGGATATATAAATTCTGTTTTATCTAAGACGAAATAAATTCTATTTATTACAAAAAATTTACACTCTATTTTTAGAATCAATGAATATCGTTACTGGACCGTCATTAATAAGTGAAACTTTCATGTCCGCACCGAACACTCCAGTTCCTACTTTCTTTCCTAATTTAACTTCCATTTGAGAAACGAAATATTCATATAAAGGAATTGATATTTCGTGTTTAGCGGCTTTTAAATAAGAAGGTCTATTACCTTTTTTCGTACTCGCTTGAAGTGTGAATTGGCTTACAACAATTACTTCTCCGCCTACATCAATCAATGAGTTGTTCATCACGTCATTATCATCATTAAAAATACGGAGGTTTACAACTTTATTGGTCAGCCATTCTATATCTTCTTTGGAATCTTCACTCTCGATTCCAACTAAAATCAGCAACCCTTTTTTAATTTGGCTTACAATTTCTCCTTCAATGGTTACAGAGGCTTCAGATGCTCGCTGGACAACTATTTTCATGCGTCTTGTATGTATTGTTTTTTAATGGTCACCGCAGTTCGCTATGAATCACTCCCTTGGGAAATAAAGATGTTAATACGCTCGTTTCATTAATGCATAAATTGACTTTGTCTAAAATGCTCTTCATCTTCTTTCAGCATTTGCAAATAACTAAAATATCTTGAAGGTGCAATCTCATCATTTTCCAACGCCAATTTAACTGCGCATTTAGGTTCATTTTCGTGTAAGCAATTGTTGAACTTACATCCTTTTTTCAATGTGAAAAACTCAGGAAAATAATCAGTAATCTGATGTGGTTCAAAATCTACCACTCCAAATCCTTTAATTCCTGGAGTATCAATAATAAACCCTCCAAAAGATAACTCATGCATCTCTGCAAATGTCGTTGTATGCTGTCCTTGTTTATGTTGTATAGAAGTTTCAGCCGTTTTTATGTCTAGTGTAGGTTCTATTGCATTGATTAAAGTGCTTTTCCCAACTCCTGAATGTCCTGAAAACATTGTAATTTTATTAAACATCAACTCTTTCACCTTATCAAGGTTGTATTTTTCTGTTGCCGACACATTAATACATTGGTAACCGATATCTGTATAAATTTCTGTTAATTCAGTAACCATATCTAGTTGCTCTTCATTATAAGAATCCATCTTATTGAACAACAATACTGCTGGAATAGTATACGCTTCTGCAGTCGCTAAAAATCGATCAATAAATCCAGGAAAAGTAGGTGGATTATCAACGGTAACCAATAAAAATGCGATATCAATATTTGCCGCAATAATATGCGTCTGTTTTGAAAGGTTTACAGACTTTCTTACAATATAATTCTTACGATCATGAATTTTATCAATCACACCAGTTTCTTTCTTTTCTTCCAATTCAAAATCAACTATATCGCCAACAGAAATGGGATTGGTACTTTTAATCCCTTGCATTCGAAATTTACCGCGAATTCGACATTCGTGATACTTCTTATCCTCGGTTCTTACGGTATACCAACTTCCAGTAGATTTTGTAACTAATCCTGTCATATAGCAAAGATGCAGAAAAATTATGAGTTAATATAAAAATAAGAAGCCACAAATTTTTAAAAAATTTGTGGCTTTAAATAGTATCTCAATTAAAACTATCCGTTTATAATTTTTTCTTGATGATTGATAGATTCTTGGTGAATTGCTTTAAACATTCTTAAAACGAACTCCTCACTTAAACCTTTGCTTTCACCTTCTAAAATCATGTTTCCTAAGATTTCATTCCATCGTTTAGATTGTAAAACCGCAACGTTTTTCTCTTTCTTTAAAGCACCTATTTGATCAGAAACTTTCATTCTCTTACCTAATAATTCAATCATCTGATCATCCGCAACGTTTATTTGGGCACGTAAACTGTCTAAAGAACTTTGATAAGCAGCTTCTGTACTTGTTTCTTTTCTGATTTTTAAATCTACCATAATCTGTTTCAAAGTATCTGGTGTAACTTGCTGTGCAGCATCACTCCAAGCATTTTCCGGGTCATAATGAGTTTCTATCATTAATCCATCAAAGTTTAAATCTAATGCCCTTTGAGAGACATCAAAAATCATATCTCTTTTCCCAGTAATATGAGAAGGATCATTGATTAATGGCAAATCAGGGAATCTGTTTTGAAATTCAATTGCCAATTGCCATTCTGGAATGTTTCTATATTTAGTTTTTTCATACGTAGAAAAACCTCTATGAATTGCTCCAAGGTTTTTAATTCCGGCAGTATATAACCTTTCAATTCCACCCAACCATAATGCTAAATCTGGATTTACCGGATTCTTCACCAATACAATTTTGTCAGTACCTTGCAATGCATCAGCAATTTCTTGCATGATAAATGGTGATACTGTAGAACGAGCACCAATCCATAATAAGTCTACATCATTTTCTATTGCTAGTTTTACATGCGCAGCATTTGCAACTTCTGTACAGGTTTTCATACCTGTTTCTTCTTTTACTTTTTTCAACCACCTTAGCCCAATTTCACCAACACCTTCAAACATTCCTGGTCTTGTTCTTGGTTTCCAAATTCCTGCTCGGAAATAATTTACATCAGAATCTTTTAATTCGTGTGCTATTTTTAAAACCTGTTCTTCAGTTTCTGCACTACAAGGCCCTGCTATTACTAGTGGATGATCTAAATTCATGTCATCCAACCATGTTCTTAATTCTTTTGTGTTTTCCATTTTTCTATTTATTGTGGCTTTTATTTTATGCCGTTTAATATTTGCTTTATATAATTTGTACTTTCCATTTCATTATAAATTTCTGTAAAATTATCTTGCTCCATTAATTTTTTAAATTGCTGAAGGTTGTTTATATATTTCTCTAATGTTTCTATTACATTTTCTTTATTCTGTTTAAAAATTGGCGTCCACATTGCAGGAGAACTTTTTGCCAATCGAACTGTTGATTCAAATCCTGATCCAGCCATGTCAAAAATATCTCGCTCGTTCTTTTCCTTTTCAATCACTGTTTTCCCCAACATAAACGAACTAATATGCGATAGATGAGACACATAGGCGATGTGCTTGTCATGCGATTGTGAATCCATATATCGTATTCTCATCCCCAATTTTGAAAAAATGTCTAATGCTTTTTCTTGTAATTTAAAAGCTGTTTTTTCTACTTCACATATAATATTAGTCTTCCCACGAAACAAATCATAAATCGCTGCTTTAGGCCCAGAAAATTCTGTTCCAGAAATCGGATGTGTTGCTAAAAAATTTCTGCGTTTAGGATGGTCCTTAATAGCCTCACATATTTGTGCTTTCGTAGAACCAACATCCATAACAAGTGTATTATCATCTATTGCATCCAATATCTTAGGAATAACTTCCAACTGCACATCTACAGGAATTGAAACTATAACAATAGTCGCTTTTTCCAAATCCGAATAATCGGCTTTCTTGTGAATCACTCCTATTTCTAAAGCCTCATTTAAATGGTGCTCATTTACATCTATTCCATAAATTACCGCTTCTGAATATTGTTTTTGAATATCCAAAGCCATACTTCCTCCTATCAACCCTATTCCTACTATAAATATGTTCATACCCTATTTATTGCTTCTTTTATTTGCGCTTCACCAACACATAGTGAAAATCGAATATAGCCTTCTCCTTTTGTTCCAAAAACTGTTCCTGGAGCAATAAAAATATTCTTTTCATATAATAATTCATCAACCATCTTTTCTGATGATTTTCCTTCAGGAAGTTGTGCCCAAACAAACATTCCAGAGGCATTTCTATCAAATGTACAATTCAACTTTTCAGCCAATTTCCAGATCAATTTTCTTCTTTCTATATAGACTTTATTTAATTCCGTAAACCAATCGTTGGATAATTTTAAAGCTGCAATAGCTCCTTTCTGGATTCCGTAAAACATCCCTGAATCCATTTGAGTTTTTACTTTTAAAATTTGATTGATAAAATGTTCATTTCCTAAAAGCATCCCAACACGCCATCCTGCCATATTAAAAGATTTACTCAACGAATTTAATTCCAATGCTATTTCCTTTGCTCCTTCAATTTTTAAAATACTTAAAGGATTCTCATTTAAGATAAAACTATAAGGATTGTCATTTACGATTACAATACTATGCTTTTTTCCAAATGAAATTAATTTTTCAAACGTCTCCTTTATTGCTTTTGCTCCTGTAGGCATATTAGGATAATTGATCCACATCAACTTTACCTTTGAGAGGTCTTTTTTTTCTAATACTTCTAAATTTGGCTGCCAATTATTCGCTGCATCCAATTCGTAAAAAATAGATTTTGCACCTACTATATTGGACACTGAACTATATGTTGGATATCCAGGATTTGGAATCAACACTTGATCACCTTCATTAAGCAATGCTAAAGAAATATGCATAATCCCTTCTTTACTTCCCATTAATGGCAGAATTTCACTCTCCGGATTTAAGTCTACTTCATATTTCTTGTTGTAAAATTCTGAAACTGCATTTCGAAATTCTGGCAATCCTTGATAACTTTGATATTTATGTGCTGTAGCATCCTTAAGGCTCTCTTGTATCGCATTTATAACTTGTAAAGGAGGTTGTAAATCAGGACTCCCAATTCCCATATTGATTATTGGTCTTCCTTGCAATAATAAACTTCTTACTTCTCTTAATTTTTTAGAGAAATAATATTCGTGAACTGTATCTAAGCGCTTAGCAAATTCTATCATAATCGCCCATTTTTATATTCACCTAAAACTTTGAAATCTTTAGCCATAATTTCTATAATTGCTTTTGCCTTTTCATAATCTTGATATTCGTCAAATGTAACATCAACGAAGAAAGAATACATCCAAGGTGTTTCAATTTTGGGCAAGGATTGAATCTTGGTCAAATTTAATTTACAATCACTCAAAACGTTCAATACAGTTGCCAGACTTCCTCTCTTATGATCTAATTCAAATTTCAGTGAAGCTTTGTTAATTTCACTCTTGCCATTTTCGGGCTTATTAACTTGTACAATGACGAATCTTGTTGCGTTATTTTGTATCGTTTGAATTTCATCTTCTATCACTTCCAGACCATAAATATCTGCTGCTATTCGAGGTGCGATTGCTGCTACACCTTGTAACTGTTGTTCCGATATTCTCTTTGCAACTGCAGCTGTATCACTATCTTCAATCAACTTGATATGCTTATTTTTTTTAAAAAACTCTTTACATTGTAACAAAGCCATTGGATGTGAACATACTTCAGTTATATCTTCAATAGATTGTCCTTTAAGTGCCATTAGATGATGATGAATATTAAGATATTGTTCTCCAGAAATATGCAAGTTATTATTATCAATCAAGGCATAATTTGGAATGATTGAACCTGCAATTGTATTTTCAATTGCCATAATTCCTTGACTACTTTCTTTCGAAATCAGACTCGCAACAAGCACATCAAATGACAAGCACTCGTGTAACGCAACTTGTTCTCCATAAAAGTGACGTGCCATAATATGGTGATTAGATCCTTGTATTCCTTGAATTGCTATTTTCTTCATTATTAGTACAAAAAAAAAGTCTCGAAATTTCGAGACTTAAATAATATTGTTTTTTAGTTCACAATACGATACAAAGTCTCAACTCTTATTAAAAAAATAAAAGTAAAAATAGAAACCTTGCCAAACGTTTTGTAACATCTTCATTTTGTTATTGAAAGAGACAAATCTAAAGATTAATCTTATATAAACAAATTATAATGAATTGATTTTTAAAGAATTCCTTATTTCATAAAAAAACACTTGTTTTTATTTCTATTTTATTAGATCCGCTAAAAGAATCTCTTTTAAAGATAATTCAAGAAATATTAAAATTGAAAATATTTATTCACCCTGAGATATGTTCTCAATTAAATGAAAAAAAAATCTCACTTTTGAGGTTTTTTTTTAGGATCTGGACTGGCTTAATTTAAATTATTCCTTCCAAAAGTCTTCAATTTCTTCAAGAGATTTTCCTTTAGTTTCAGGAATATATTTATAGGTAACTACTATTATTATTAAAATAAATGCAATAAATATAAAATAAGGTAAAGAACCATTCCAAGTTGTTCCATTATTTACATCACTATCCATCACTATTGGAAATGACTGCGACACCACATAATTTGCTCCCCATTGAGCTGCTACTGCTATAGACATGGCAACGCTACGTATTTTATTGGGAAACATTTCCGAGAGTAAAACCCATACAACTGGTCCCATAGAAAGTGCAAATGAAGCTATAAAAATCAATACTCCCAATAATGATAAAAATCCAACAGATTGCTGTTGTAAGGTAATTCCTAATAATAAAAAACCAACTATCATCCCAATAGATCCAATGTATATTAATGGTTTCCTACCAAATTTATCCACTGTGAACATAGCGACAAACGTGAATACAAGATTGACAAAGGCTAATAATATTTGTTGTACTAAAATATCTTCTTTACCAAAGCCAAGTGCTTTTTCAAAAATATCGGCACCATAATATAAAACAGCGTTTATTCCGGTAAATTGTTGTAAAACAGAGAGTGTAGTTCCTATAATTATAATTCCAAGTATTATTTTTGAAAAATAATTCACCTTAATTCCATTATCAGAAACTTTAAGAGAGCCTTTTATATCAGTTATTTCTTTATTCGCTTGATCAACTCCATGTATCTTGATTAAGATAGCCAATGCTTCATCATCTTTTCCCTTAAGGGCTAACCATCTAGGGCTTTTAGGTACAAAAAATAATAGTACTAAGAATAGGCAACTCGGGATCAATTCTGACCAGAACATTTGTTTCCAACCAAATGCAATATTATCTGCTTCAGATAGATTATTTCCAATAAAATAAGTGGCTAAGAACACTATAAAAAAACCAATGACTATTGCCAGCTGGTAGTAAGTAACCATTTTCCCTCGTATATTTCTTGGTGCAATTTCAGCGATATACATAGGCGCATTCATGGATGCAATACCAATTCCCAGACCACCAATAATTCTAAATATTACTAATAAAGATATAGACTCTGGGAAAATAGAAGGCAATCCAGAACCATAGGCAGAAATTGAAAATAATACTGCTGAAATTATTAAAGAGTCCTTTCTTCCAAATCGAATACTTAAAGGTCCCGATGCAATAGCACCAACCAAACATCCTAAAAGGGCACTCCCTACAACCCAGCCTTTCATAGCCGCATCTAAATCAAAATGTTTACTTAAATAAAATTGAGCACCGTTAATGACTCCTGTATCATAGCCAAATAACAATCCACCCAATGCAGATACAGCTGTTATCAATAATAAAAAGGTTTTTTTATTCATAAGTAGTGTTTTCGTTCGTTTATCTTGATTATAAATAATTCTTGTTATAAAAAAATCTATGCTTCTATTACCAGTTCCATTTCTAATTCTTCTAAGGACTTCCCTTTAGTTTCTGGCAATACTTTTAATAGGATAAAAAATCCTATTAATGCAACTGCTCCAAATAAGAAAAAAGTCAATGCGTTTCCTAAATTGGATAATTCCCATGGAAAGATCAACTGTATTACTGAACTAATTAAAGAATTCACAAAAGCGATTATTCCAATTGCGAGTCCTCTATACTTCAATGGGTATAATTCTGATAATAATACCCACATTACAGGGCCTAATGAAAAAGCAAAACACGCTATAAAACCTAAAATTCCTATTAGTATTAAATTAGCATTTATATTGGTTGCTGCCTCTAAAATAGCACCATCGTTTTTACTATAAATTTTATTTCCTAAAGCCGCTTTTAAAGCGTTTTTAAATGCTACATCATTAGCATATAATTTATCTGCAAAAGGCAGTAGTTTTTCTGAATTAGAAAACTCAAATTGATTAATTTTTTCTTTTGACAATTCATATGTTGCTTGCTTAAAACCATAAGCACATAGCAATAAACTAACTGCGATACCCGCGGTACCAATTAGCAATAAAGGTCTTCTACCCATTCTATCAATTAAATAGATAGCAACAAAAGTAAAAATTACTGAAATTGTACTTAATAGAACTCCTGATGAAAAAGCAGCATCTGTACCAATCCCTGTTTGTTTAAAAATAGATGTTGCATAGAAGTAGACTGCATTTATACCGGTAATTTGTTGTAAAACTCCAACAATTAAACCTACCACTAGAATAAAACGCAATGATGGTTTTAAGATATCTTTTATTTTTAATGCAGATTTGTTCTTATCAGCATTACTATTTTTTTCTATAGAAGCTATTTCTATTCTTCCTCTTTCAGTACCATGAATTTGCATTAAGACGTTTTTCGCCTCTTCATATTTTCCTTTTAAATACAGCCACCGTGGACTTCTTGGAATAAAAAATAAGAAAATAAAATAAAATACTGCAGGAAATAACTCTACTCCTAGCATCCATCTCCACACATTTTCATCTGTAAGAAAAGTACTTTCTGAAGTGTTGTATTTATTAAAAAAATAATTGCTTAAAAATGCAGCAAAAAAACCAAAAACGATGTTCAGTTGCTGTAAAGAAACTAATTTCCCTCTATTATCTGCTGTTGAAATTTCAGCAATATAGATTGGAGCAATAACCAACGCTGCTCCAAAAGCCACACCTCCAATTATTCTTGCGAGATAAAGCATTTCATAAGAACCTGATATAGCAGATAATAAAGCAGATATCGCATATAAAAAAGCTACAAATAGCAGCGTTTTTCTTCTTCCAATAATATCACTTATTCTTCCTGAAAATAGCATTGAAATCATTGCTGCAAATGAAGGAGCGCTTACCACCCATCCAGATTGGATTTCATTTAAATCAAATTCAGGACCTGCAAAAGACATGACGCCAGAAATAATACCTGCATCAAACCCAAAAAGAAACCCTCCTAATGCTACTATAAAACTTATAAAAATAGTATACGCCTTGTTATTCATAGATCTTTTATTGAGTTTTAAAAAAGGTAAATTTAATAAATTATTGTTTGCATTGCTCGTGGTTCAATTTCTAGGACTGTTTCGCTATCACTTACTATCAATTTATACATTATCTTATTATCAGTAGTATTCATAACCACGGTAACTGTCTTTTCTTTTACTCAAGAAAAAAGGGTCTAAGAAAAGAGGGCTTGTCTGTTGAAAAATCTATATCAACAAAATCTAATTCTACTTGGGACTTTTCTAACCCAAAATATTTACTTATTTTCATAATTTACAATTTTTCGTAATTTACAATTTTTCATTAAAAATATGGATTTTGTAATTATTAAATCAAAGTATTGCAATTTTTAATTAAATCCATTAATAATAACGCTGAGCCAGAATTAATAAACATAGATAAGAGTGGTGCAATACATCTGCAATAAAACCACTCGACGGCACTTATCGACCATTCGTCGGAACTTAGAAACAATCTAACGAAATAAAAACATCAACTAAATAGTTATGGCTATTTTAAAATCTTACATAAAATATACTTAATTGCTACTAAAATGAAAAAACTTAAAATACTCCTAATTGAAGATAATATGATTGAAGTTATGAAATTAAATAGATCAATTTCTAAACTAGAAATGAATCATACAATCATTGAGGCAAATAATGGAGAAGATGCATTAAAATTATTATCAAATAAAGACAATCTTCCTGATATAATTTTATTAGATTTAAACATGCCAAAAATTAATGGTATTGAGTTTTTATCAATTTTAAAAAAGGATGATACATTAAAATATATCCCAACAATAATATTAACTACTTCTGACAATCAATCTGATTTAATTGCATGTTATCAGATAGGAATTGCAGGTTATGTGCTTAAACCTTTAAAATATGAAGAGTATGTTTCTAAAATTGAAACAATATTGGCATATTGGAGTATCAATGAATTAAAAATAGTGTAAATGAAAGGAGTCGTATTTACTGAGTTTATAGAACTTGTTGAAGATAATTTTGGGCTATAAGTAATTAAAAAAATAGAGAATTCATTAGTAATGATACATAAGTCAAGTAATGCAATGTATCATTACTAATAAATACTTTAATTCTACAGCGGTTATTGAACTAGAAAAGATAAAAGAGGACGTAACTGAAGTGAGATTTATAATAAATAAAAACTAATGAGTCAAAATAAAATTGACATATTATCAAGGGCTCTTGTAAGACAAAAACAAGCTAGAAAAGCTGCAGAAAAAGTTCTTGAAGAAAAATCAAGAGTTTTGTATGCTACTTCACAAAAATTAGAAGAACTCTTAGAGGAGAAATCTTCGGAACTAGAAGGTGTTTTTGATAACATAATCGATGCCTATTTGGTTATGGACTTAGATGGCAATATTTTAAAAATGAATGCTGCTGCTGTAACAGAATTAGGCCTAGATGATTTGAACGACAAAATTAATTTATTCGATCTTGCGGATCCTGAAGAGCTAAGTAATATTGCAATAGCGTATAAAAGTTTAATGGAGACAGGTTCCATTTCCAATTTTGAAGTTAAAATGATTGCCAAGAATGGTATTCGAAAGTTGGTTCATACTAACTTTAGTCTTATTTATAAAAATGACAAGGCTATCGCTGCCCAAGGGATTTTCCGTAATATCACAGATCAAAGAATATCAGAAGATAAAGTTATAGAGTCTGAGAATAGGCTATCATCTCTTATTGAAAATTTAGATAGTGCAGTATTGCTAGAAGATGAGAATAGAAAAATAATCTTAACAAATAGCAAATTTTGTGAACTTTTCAGTATACCAGTTTCGCCAGATTTACTAAAAGGAGAAGACAGTCTTGCTGCTGCAAATGAGAATAAACGTTTATTCAAATATCCCGAGGATTTTATTTCTAGAATAACAAATATCTTTGAAAAAAAACAACAAGTTTTAGGAGATGAGTTAATTATGGCCGATGGAGAAATCTTTGAACGCGATTTTATTCCAATCTTAAAAGGAAGCGAATACAAAGGGCATCTTTGGACCTTTAAAAATATAACCTTACGAAAGAAATACGGGCAGAGTTTAGAAGCCCAAAAACAAAAATACTATAACATTATTGCTAATATGAACCTTGGTTTACTAGAGGTTGACAATAATGATAAAATCTTAATGATTAATCAGAGTTTTTTAAAAATGTCGGGGTACACTGAAGCCGAATCATTGGGTAAAGAAGCCAATAAATTATTGCTCTCAGGAGATGCCTTAAGGATCGTTTCTGAAGAAAATAATAATCGTAAAAAAGGAGAGTCCAACACGTATGAACTTAAAGTAGAAAAAAAATCTAAAGAGGTAAGAGAATGGTTAATTAGTGGTGCTCCCAATTATGACGATAAAGGTCAGGTAATTGGATCCATAGGTATTTTTTTAGATATAACTGAAGCCAAGCAAAATGCGAAATTAATAGAAGAACAGAAGAAAGAGCTAGATACTATTGTTCATAATTCTACAATAGGTATTGTTCTAACCAAGCGTGGTCAAATCATAAAAACCAATGTAGCACTTCAACATATGATTGGGTATTCTGAGTCAGAATTAAAGATGCTTTCAATAAATGATTTGTATTTTGACGAAGATTCTTCTTCTTTTAAGACCTATATTAAGAAGATGTATGTTGATAAAGTTGATCATTTTGATTATACAAAAAGATATATAAAGAAAGACGGTTCACTTATTTGGACAAAAACGAATGTTAATATTGTAAGGGATAGTGATAATAAAGTAAAACATGAAGTAGTATTTATTGAAAATATTACAATTAAAAAGGAGCAATCATTAATTATAGATATGATTAATCATATTGCAATATCAATACTTGGTAAAGATGATATTTATGAAATTGCTTGGGAGATAACTAATAGTTTAGCTGAGTACCTAGACACGGAAGATTGTGTGATTTATTTAGTTGATCAGAAAAATAAAACTTTAGAGCAAATTGCTGCTTATGGTAGTAAAGCAAGTAAAGATAAGAAGGTTTTAAATAAAATATCAATACCGTTTAGAAAAGGGATTGTAGGATGTGTTGCAAACTCTGGAAAAGCAGAAATTATCGATGACACCAGTAAGGATAAACGGTATATTCCTGATGACGCAATGCGTTTTTCTGAAATTACGGTGCCAATAATAAGTGAAGGGAAAGTTATTGGGGTTATTGATTCTGAACACATCTCTAAGAACTATTTTACTGAAAAAAATTTAAAAGCTTTAAAAAATATAGCCAGTTTAGTAGCTGTACAATTAAAAAGTGCAATACACTTAAGAGAAAGAAAAAAAGTAGAATCTAAAAATAAAGAGTTACTTGAGAGGTTGGAAAAAAGTAATGATGAACTTCAAGAATATGCACACATTGTCTCACATGACTTAAAATCACCATTAAGAAGTATTTACGCATTAGTTGATTGGTTAAAAGAGGATAATAAAGGAAAGTTAGACGACGTTAGTCTTGAAAATTTTGGTTACATCGAGTCTACTTTAGAAAAAATGGAGCAGTTAATTTCAAGTGTATTAAACTATTCTAGTATTGGAGCTAATAATTGTGAAATAACAAATGTAGATTTAAATGATATGGTACTTGATATAATTAATATTTTATACGTGCCAGAGCATATAGAAATAAAACTTTTAAAAACTTTACCAATTGTAAATGGAGACAGAACTAAACTTCAACAATTATTTCAAAACCTAATAGGGAATGCTGTAAAATTTATGGATAAGGATAAAGGCTTAATTGAAATAGATTTTAAAGAGCAAAAAAAGCACTATGAATTTTCAATAAAAGATAACGGTATAGGTATTGATAAGAAGTTTCATAAAAAAGTTTTTAAAATATTTCATTCACTCAAAGAAAGTAAAGACTCTACAGGTATAGGGTTATCTATAGTAAAAAAGATTGTTAACTTACACGATGGTAAGGTTTGGATTGATAGTGAACTTAATATTGGAACTACTTTTTACTTTACATTAAAAAAATAACACTAAAAATAGTACAATATGAAATGAACCTGAAATAGGAACTATATTTTACTTTATATTAAAAAAACAAATTATGGAACAACCAAATTTATCATATATACATAGTATGTCTGGAGGTGATAAAGCCTTTGAAGAAAAAATAATAAATATTATTAAAACAGAATTTCCTTTAGAAAAAGAGGAGTACTACAACAGCTATAATGCTAAAAATTTTAAGTTAACTGCAGGCATTATTCATAAACTTAAACATAAAATTAGTATTTTAGGCCTTGTAAAGAGTTATGAAACTGCTGTAGCATTTGAAAATAATCTTTTGGAAGGCCAAACAACCTTAAATCAAGAATTCGAATCTATACTAATTAACATAACTAATTATTTGAAACAACTATAATTAGTATTTATGAATTGTATTATTATTGATGATGAAGCAACAGCTAGAGCTATTATTGGTCAACTATGTTCTAACGTAAAAGAACTTACTATTCTTGAAGAGTTTCCAAATGCAATTCAGGCAGTAAAATATTTAAATCAAAATGGAATTGATTTAGTTTTTTTAGATATTCATATGCCCGATTTCACAGGTTTTGATTTTATTGAAACATTAAAAAATCCTCCAAAAATAATACTAACAACTTCAGATTCAAATTTTGCTATTCAAGCATTTGAATATGATTGTATTATAGATTATTTAGTCAAGCCCATTGCACCAGAGCGTTTTCTAAAAGCAATTCAAAAAGCAAAAGACAAACCAAATAAATCTAGTGGCTCTTCAGAACCTTCTGAAAAAGTAGAAACTACATCTGGAAACGATTTATATGTAAATATTGATAGAAGACTTATAAAAATAGATATACCAAGCATCTATCTTATTGAGGCTAAAGGAGATTATATAAATGTAAAAACAGAAGATAAAAATTACACTGTCCACTCTACCTTAAAAAAAATTGAAGAGAAACTTCCTGAAAATTTATTTTTAAAAGTTCACCGCTCTTACATAATTAACATTAAGAAAATTATTGATATAGAAGACAATAGTGTATTGATTAAAAGAGATGTTATTCCTGTAAGTCGTTCAAACAGGCCTGAATTAATGAAGCGACTTAATTTATTGTAGATACTGTTCGCCTACGCTTCATTGATGAATATAGAATTGATTAATACTTTTTTTAGTAGATACTTCGGTAATTGGAAGATTAAAATAAAATGTTGTTTCTACATTAGGAGTACTTTTTAAGGATACTTGTCCCTTGTAATGAGAAATAATTTTTTTAAAAATACTTAATCCAATCCCTAGAGATTTCGTTGATTCGATTACTTCAAACATTTTGAATATTTTCTTATGGTATTTTTCATGTATTCCAACTCCATTATCTTTGATTGAAAAAATATAATCTTTTTGCGTTGTTTCACACCCTATTTCAATGAGACCGTTTTCCTTATCAACATTTGCTATAGCATTGCCTATTAGAATTTCAAATACTTTTTCCATCATATTTCCATCGATAAATAAGGTGGGTAATTCATTTGTTATTTTAATTTTGACATGAGGATTATTTATTTGATTTATAACCCGTTTTGTGATTGTATTGAGGTTTACGATGTTGTTTTTAAAGGTAGCAGACGTGATATTGTTATATTGTTCTAGTTTTATTAACAACAAGTCCATTTTTTCTATTTTGCCTTCCATCAGTTGAAAGTTAATAGTAGAATCTTGAAAATTATTAGTTTCATCTCTATCCTCTTGAGACCAAGTTAATAAATCTGAAATATTTCTTAATGAAGATTTTAATTCATGTGAAATTAAATGAGAATAATTATTTAGTTCATTCTTTTGGTTTTGAAGAATCTTAGATAATAATGCAGTTTTAGCAATAATATTTTGATCTATTATTAATTTTTTTTTAATTTTATTTTCGACCGCATTTAACAAATCGTTTATATTTAACGGCTTCGTTAAATAATCTTCAGCCCCTAGATTCATTCCAATTCTAATATCTTCTTTTTCTGCTTTTGCTGAAAGAAAGATTAATGGAATATCTGCTGTCTTCTTATTTGTTTGTAGTTTTTTAAACATTTCAAAACCGTTAAGGTGAGGCATAAGTATATCTGAAATAATAAGATCTGGATGCTCTATCAAAGCGATTTCAAAACCAATTAATCCGTTTTCGGCCTGAAAAACTTCATAACCCTCCATTAAAAGAATATCATAAATTTCCTCCCTTATAGCTAATGTGTCTTCTATAATTAATACTTTATACATCTTGTTTGTTTAAAATCTTTATAATAAAAGAGGTCCCATTACCAATAGTACTATTGACAATTATTTTTCCTCCTATTAAATCTATTGCCTCTTTTACAATTGTTAAACCAAGACCTGTTCCCTGAATTAAATCAACATTTTTTCCTCGAGAAAAAGGCTTAAAAATATTTTTAAGCTCTGATTTGGAAATTCCTATTCCATAATCTGTTATCGTAATAACGGTGTACTCTTTTTCGGATGACAAGGCAACAGTAATATTTTTAGTAGTCGGAGAATACTTTACAGCGTTACTAATTAAATTGATAAAAATATTTCTGCCCAATTTTTCATCAATAAGAATATCAGTGGTTTTTAGATTTTCTGTATCAATTAGCACTATATCGTGTGATTGATTACAAGCACTAGATACTTCGTCAATGATTTCATGTATAAA
>JAWUWX010000015.1:0-32791 GCA_034111625.1 Flavobacteriaceae bacterium
TGTAAAACAAAAAGCCAACACAATGTGTTGGCTTTTTATATTTATTTTCAATTTGTTTATTGAATTATCAATTTTTTAGTTGCCGTTTTATTACCGCTTTTCACGTTCAATAAATAAACTCCTGAAGATACTGTTCCAAAATTCAACTCTTTCCTAAAAGTTCCTGAATTATTGGTATGTGATTCAGAAGATATCAATCGCCCTCTAATATCATATAATGACACTTGAACATCTTCGATTGAACTTAAAGAGATACTTACAATTCCGTTCGTTGGATTTGGGTATATGGTAAATAAAGAAAAATTATTTTTCCCAACTGATAAAGCTGATTGTGGACCAAAATAATAAATACCTTCAAGTCCTGTAAAAGAACCCGATAAAGTAACTTCTGATCCAAATGCACCAATTGTTGCTGCTACTGATTCAACAACAGTTCCTCCAACTTCTCTAAAAATATACAAATCTGACCTTGTAAATGTTGTTGCGGCTGCTTCCCATCCAGCAATTTCTGCTTCTGCAAAATAAAACGTATTTGTTAAATCACCAGAAGTTGTTGTATTTGAAGTTGTGACTGTAAATACTTTATCAGTCACAAAGTTAGGTGAAGTAGAACCATTATAAGATTGTCCACTCATTCCTGCTCTAGAAATAGATATATCTGTACAATTATAATCAAATGTATCATTATTTTGAACTCCTGCCATAATATCACCAGAAGCCTCATCATAAGCATACAAAATCCCTGAACCTTCAACTGTAGTGCTATATGAAGTTGTAGGGTTCGTTATTACTTGTATACTGTTTTGAACATTAGTAGTGACAGAAACATCATCTAACATAAATACAAATTCATCTTCAGAAACAACATGTATTGTTATATATATATTCTCGTTATCATAAGCAGATAGGTCGTAAGTATATTCTGCCCATGATAATGTTGGTATTTGATATGGAGATGGTGTTAAATATGTAAAACTTGCTGGAGTTGTATCTGTAGTTGAAACTCCAACTTGAAAACGCTCTCCACCACTATAATTATCTGTCAACCCTCTTGCCCATAACTTAAGTTCACTTCCCGTTCCTAAAGAAATTTGTTCCGTAAAAATATAATCATCATTTAATGGCGTACCACTTACATCTCCATTTGAATTAAAACAGTAGAATCCTTTATCACCACTATGTGCTTCCCAACCATTTTCAGTAGAACTAGGTGTAGTTTCACTTGCATTATAAATAATAAATGTACCAGTATACCCTTCGTTTGTGAAATCATAATTATCTGATGAATATGTACTATCTCCATCGTTATCCAGCATAGTCCAATTCCCAATATTTCCAATTTCAAAATCAGGATAACTCTCAAAGTCATCACTAAAAACAGTTACAGTAGATGAAACTGTTGGCGCCATGTCATCATCAGAAATTGTAATGATAATACTATCAGCATTTGTATCTAAGTAAGCATCACCTGATGTTGATAATGATAGGTCAATATCTATTGTTTCATCCCCTTCAACAAATCCATCATTAAAAATTCTAATTGTTAAATTCTGAGGTACAGTTGATCCAGTTGCAAAAGTAACTGTAGTGTTTACTAATTCATAATCAATATTATTTGCTGCTGTACTAGGTCCATTTACATTAAATGTAACAGTTGCACTTGCACTAGCTCCTATTTCAATCTCAACAGGAACTATATAATCTGTATAACTACAATCAGTATCTTCATTTACTGTCTGTGTTGAATTAGTAAATGAAATCTCGGGACTATCTGGTATATTACATTCGATAACATTTTGTTTCCAATCACTAGCAACTGTAGCAAAATATGCTTCCATTCGAGTTGCTTGATCTGGTGTAAACATATACATACAGGCATCATTAACATAGTCCATATAGTTCATGGTTAAGGAGTTTTCTCCTCTATCACAACCTGCTACAGTCCCATCTGTAGGACAACTATAACTGGAACCTGCTACTTTTGGGGTGTCTGCAAGACCATCTCCATCTGCTGGTTCACAACTCGTGCCTCCGTCTTCAATAAAGGTGTGCTCTAAATTATAAAAATGACCTAATTCGTGCGTTACGGTTCTTCCTAAATTATAAGGTGCTTGTGGAGTAATACCTGCACAACCATCACCAGTACCATAGCATATCGTATTCATTACAACTGCGGATCCAGTAGCAATATTACCTGCTAAAGGAGAATATCCTAATGTCCCTGATCCTATATCTTTTATAATAAAATTCATGTAACCAGCATATCGTGCGTCCGTTTCTGGAAAACTTCCGAAATTAGAACCATTTGTTCCAATGGTAACTAATGGGCTTCCATTAACAACTTCTGGGTCACCTATAGTCGGGTGGTTTAATGTGGCAATACAAAACTCAACATCTACACTTCCTGGATTCAATCCTGGATAAAATTCACTTGCAGTTCCCCATAATGAGATGTCTGCATTCGTAGCTGTATAATCTGCATTTATAACATCTATTTGTGTTTGTGCATATGCTTCTAAACAAACTCTTTCACTTTCATTTGCTTCTGGAAAATGTACCGCTACTGGTATATATAGTGTCGCCTTTCTTCTATAAGCTCCATTTACCTTTTGTTGATGAATTTCTGTAAGTTTTTGCTTGAAAATTACTTGCCGTTCAAAGAATGATTTTGCGTATTCTTCATCATTTATCAAAGCTTCTTCATGTTTATTTAAACCACAAGTCCTATGATCTGGAATATTTATATTTTGCGATATAACTGGAGCAATTTTATTTGTATTTTTTTTCTGTTGAGCATTTACGCTTAAAACAGAAAAAAATCCAATTATAATCAGTGATTTTATAAATATAGTGTTCTTCATAATATTGAAACTTTAAGATAGTTTTTTCAAATGTAGTTTTTTTTTATCAAAAAAAAGAGAGAACAATATTGTTCTCTCTTTTAATAAAATATGTTTATAATAGGTTCATTACCCTCCAAAGTCATCAAATCTGATGTGCTCATCAGCAATTCCAAAGTCTTCACCCATTTTCTGAACGGCTTGATTCATCAATGGTGGTCCACAGAAATACAATTCTATATCTTCTGGTGACTCATGATGGTTTAAATAATTATCAATTACACAGTTGTGTACAAAACCTACAAACCCATCTCCTTCAGACTCCATATTCTCTTTTACTTTCCAGTTATCTTCTGGTAAAGGTTCAGACAATGCAATGTGGAATTTGAAATTAGAGAAATCTTTCTCTAATTTATAGAAGTGGTCTAAATAGAACAACTCACGTTTTGAACGTCCTCCATACCAATATGATACTTTACGCCCTGTTTTTAAAGTTCTGAATAATTCATACAAGTGTGAACGCATTGGCGCCATTCCTGCTCCACCTCCAACATATAACATTTCGCTATCAGACTCATTGATGAAGAACTCACCATAAGGTCCTGATATAGTTACTTTATCTCCTGGTTTTTGATTAAATATATAAGAAGATGCTATTCCTGGATTTACTTCCATCCATGCTCCTTTTCCTCTGTCAAATGGAGGCGTTGCAATACGTACATTCAACATGATTTCTCTTCCTTCAGCAGGATAGGAAGCCATTGAATACGCCCGCTCTACTGTTTCCTTATTTTTCATCACCATTGGCCATAAACCAAATTTATCCCATTCTGCTTGAAACTTATCAGGAGTTTCATGCTCTTCAGGATGTGCTGTAATATCCATATCTGCAAACTTGATTTCACATTCTGGAATCTCTATCTGAATATATCCTCCTGCTCTATATCCCATATCTTCTGGAATCGCTACTACAAATTCTTTAATGAAAGAGGCTACGTTGTAATTACGTACAACCGTTGCTTCCCATTTTTTAATTCCAAACACTTCTTCTGGAATTGTAATTTCCATATCTTGTTTCACTTTTACCTGACAAGATAAACGTGCTCCATGCTTTAATTCTTTACGAGAAAAGTGAGGTGTTTCTGTAGGCAATGCTTCACCTCCTCCAGACAACACATGACACTCACATTGAATACAAGTTCCACCTCCACCACAAGCAGATGGTAAAAATATCTTGTTACTACTTAGAGTTGTCAATAAAGAATCACCAGAACTTACTTCAATTTCACGTTCGCCATTAATCATTATTTTTACGGGTCCAGAAGGCGATAGTTTTTGTTTTACAAATAATAAAAGTCCGACTAATGCTAATGTAATCATTAGGAAGGCAACGATCGTTACCATGACTGTTCCGCTTGTACTTGCTGCTAATATCATCTTATTGAATTAATTTTTTGAATTATCTACTATTCCTTCTACTTCGTTTTGGATTTTTTGAATTGCTTCTTGAGAGATTACATCACTCTTATCGTTTGACGCTCCTCCTGTCAACATTCCTCCGAAACTCATAAATCCAATTGCCATCAATCCTGTAATGATAAATGTTATTCCAAGCCCTCTTAATGCTGGAGGCACATTAGAATATCTTATTTTTTCACGTATAGATGCAATTGCTAATATTGCTAAAAACCATCCTATTCCTGAACTGATTCCATAATTAAACGCTAATCCTAAAGATTGAATTTCTCTAGACTGCATAAATAAAGACCCACCTAATATGGCACAGTTTACAGCAATTAATGGTAAGAAAATACCCAGTGAATTGTATAGTGAAGGAGAGAACTTCTCAACTACTATTTCTACCAATTGTACCATCGTTGCAATCGTTGCAATAAACATAATAAATGATAAGAAACTTAAATCATACGATTCATATTCAGGCCCTAGTGTTTTTGCCAAGGCTCCTGGTTGTAAAAGATATTGATCTAACAACCAATTTAAAGGAACTGTGATCATTAATACAAAAATTACAGCTGCTCCAAGACCTACGGCTGTTGAAACTTTTTTAGATACGGCAAGGTAAGAACACATTCCTAAGAATACGGCGAATACCATGTTGTCTATAAATATTGATTTGAAAAATAATTCTATGTGTTCCATATGTCTAAAGTTTTGGGTTAAAGGTTTTAGGTTAAGGTACTTTTACCATTCTCCTTTTACCTTTTACCAAATTTAATCTTCTATTAATGCTGTGTTTCTACTTCTCTGAACCCAAATAATAAGTCCTACAGTAATCAATGCCATTGGCGCTAATAACATAAACCCATTATTTTCATATCCAAATGCATACAATCCTGTTTTCTCAATAGGATCTCCTAATACTGGAATTCCCAATAAAGTTCCAGAACCTAATAACTCTCTAAAAAATCCTACGACAATTAAGATTACTGCATATCCTAAAGAGTTTCCTATTCCGTCAAGGAAAGATTTCCAAGGACTATTGGCCAATGCAAATGCTTCAAAACGTCCCATAATAATACAGTTGGTAATAATCAATCCTACGAATACTGAAAGTGTTTTACTCAATTCGTATGCGAAAGCCTTTAAAACTAAATCTACAATAATTACCAATGTTGCTACAACGATCAATTGTACAATAATTCTAATTTTTGAAGGAATGATGTTTCTCATTAAAGAGATAACTACATTTCCAACTCCTAGTACAAATAGTACTGCGATTGCCATCACAATTGAGGCTTCTAATTCAGCCGTAATTGCCAATGCAGAACATATTCCCAATACTTGAATTGTAATTGGATTGTTATCTGTTATTGGATCAGTTATTAAGTTGCTGTCTTTAAAAAATCCCATATTAATTCTTTTTAAAATTTACAAAGTAAGACGAATATACTTTTAGTTCTGATCGTATCATTGCTGCTACTCCATCACCTGTAATAGTTGCTCCTGCAATTGCATCGACCTCGTTATCGTATTTATCTACATTCACTGGGTCTGCATTTGATTTTGAAACATTAATTCCTGCAAATTTTCCAGAAGAGTTTAATAGATTTTCTCCGATGAAATCATCCATAAAAAAACGTTGGTTAATGTTTGCGCCAAGACCAGGAGTTTCCCCCTTATGGTCAAAGAAAACACCTGTTACAGTCATGTTTTTATCCATTGCTATATACCCCCATATTGCATCCCATAATCCTTTTCCTCTTATCGGAACGATATAAGACACCTTGTTATCTTTTACTCCGATAAATAAAGGCAACTTTCTTTTATATGAACTTTTTTTTGCGCTTGCCTGTTCTTTTTTGATATCAATTAAATATGCTTTGTCATCAACTCTTACATCGTTTCCTTGAATTATCAATTGTTTTAAGATGTATTTATTAAATTCTTCAGCAACCCTATCAGTAGAAACAAAAGCTACACTTTTTTTGTCATTCTCATTTACACCAAGTGCATATAAAATATTTTGTTGTTTTTCAAGTTCTTTGTTTACATCAATCTTCGGTTTCAATGAAGTTGCCAAGTAGGCCAATATTGAACCTACTACTAAAACCATTACAATGGCAAATAGTATCGTATAAGAATTTTTATCTGTTCTTTTTTCCATCGCTATGCAGTTTTTAGTTTTAGACGTTTTAACCTTTTCTTTACATTCCCTTGAACCACGTAGTGATCAATTGTAGGTGCAAAAACATTCATTAACAGTATTGCTAAGAATACACCTTCTGGATAAGCCGGATTAAATACACGAATCATAATTGATATAAAACCAATTAAGAATCCATAAATCCATTTACCTCTATTAGTTTGAGAGGCAGTTACTGGATCTGTAGCCATGTATACTGCTCCAAATAAAATACTACCAATAATTAAATGTTGCCAAAAAGGCACATTCATCAAACCATAAAATTTACTTGATTCTCCAATCCAACCAGCATCTACAACACCATTAAAAATTAATCCCATTGTTAATGCTCCAATTAATGTAGAAAGGATAATCCTCCAACTTCCTATTTTAGTAAAGATTAAGAATAATGCTCCTATTATGATTAAGAACTTAGACGTTTCTCCTACAGAACCTGGAATAATTCCCCAGAACATATCCCAAATAGAATATAATTCTGAAGCACGATCTCCATAAGTTGTTATAATATCTGCTGAACCATTAGATCCAGCTATTGTTAATTCTTGTCCTGATTTTGCATAGTAACCTAAAAGTGTTTCTCCAGATATAGCATCTAAATTTTCACCAGCTGCAATGGCTTGATCTCTTGCAACTGCTCCATGAACCCAAACTTTATCTCCAGACATCCACGTTGGATATGCAAAGAATAAGAATGCGCGAATTGTTAAAGCTGGATTAAGGATATTCATTCCAGTACCTCCAAAAACTTCTTTACCTATAACAACACCAAATATAACAGCAACAGCTAACATCCATAATGGTGTGTCTACTGGTACAATTAATGGCACTAACATTCCTGTTACTAGATATCCTTCTTCTACTTCATGCCCTTTTATTACTGCAAAAATAAATTCAACAACAAGTCCAACTCCATACGACACTATTACTAATGGTAACACTTGCCAAAGGCCTATAACTAAATTATCAAAAGTCCAGAAAGATGCGCCTAAAAACCCACTAGCTTTTTCTATCTCTCCTAAAGCTAAGTGGTGTTGGTAACCAGCGTTAAACATTCCAAAGATTAAACAAGGAACCAATGCCATAATAACTATGTTCATTGTTCGCTTTAAATCATCAGCTACTTTAATATGAGTTCCATTATGTGTGGTCTCATTTGGCAAGTATAAAAAGGTGTGAATTGCGTTAAACGCAGGAGCCATTTTTGTCCCTTTATACTTTTCTTTTAAGTTATGTAAATTACTTTTTAAACCCATTATCCTATCTCTTTAAGCATTAAGTCCAACCCTTTTCTAATAATATCTTGATGTGGCTGTTTAGAAACACATACAAATTCTGTTAATGCAAAATCTTCTGGTGCAACTTCATACATTCCTAAAGCTTCCATTTCGTCTAAATCTTGATACATACAGGCTTTTAAAATTTGCATTGGAAAAATATCTAAAGGAAATACCTCTTCATACTTTCCAGTCAACACAAATGCTCTATGTTCACCATTGGTGTTTGTATTTAAATCGTATTTCTTATTTGGCGTTAACCAAGAAAAAGTCAATGCACGAGTATTTGATACTTTATTAAAAACTGGCTTATTCCATCCAAAAAACTCATAATCGTTTCCTTCAGGAATCAGCGTTACTGTATTATTATAATACCCTAAAAATCCGTCTGGTTTTATAGAATGCCCTGTTAAAACATTTCCACTGATAACTCTAAAGTTATCGCTATCAATTCCAGCATCATATATCATTGTCGCTATTTCAGCGCCAATTTTAGTTCTGTAATATTTTGGGTTTTTTACAACCGATCCTCCAACCGCTACAATTCTTTCAGCATTGAATTTTCCTGTCAATATTAATTCTCCAATAATCACTAAATCTTGAGGAGATATCGTCCATACTGTTTCTCCCTTATTTACAGGATCAATCTTTGCGATTTGAGTACCGACATTCCCAGAAGGATGTGGACCAGAAACGTTGTGTAATGAAACTCCTTCAAGGTTTGATAATGGGGAATTAGAATGCGCACCTACAGAAACGTGAACTGTTCCTTTAGTTAATTTTCCAAGTGCGGAAACTGCTGCTTGTAATTCTGCTTCTTTTCCTTGTAGTACGAAATCGTAATCTGCTGATAGTGGTGCACTAGCATAACCAGAAACAAAAATTGCTTTCGGAGATTTTTCTGGATTGGCAATTACATCATAAGGTCTTTGCTTGATAAATGACCAACAACCAGTAGCTAATAAGTAGTCTTTAATACTATCTGCATCGGCAGAAGAAACAACTAACTTTCCATTATCTTTATAGGACTGCTCTTTATCAGCCTGAATTTTTACGGCTATTATTTTTCTTTTTTCTCCACGCACAACGTCTATAACCTCACCACTTACTGGCGAAACAAACATCATTTTCTCAATAGCCTTATTGTAAAAAATAGGCTCCCCTGCAGTGACCTTAATACCTTGTTTTACGATAAGTTTTGGAATAATTCCGTGAAAATTTTCTGGTTGTATTGTATAGACATTACTTGCTACAGCATTGGTAGTGATTTTCTCTGCTACGCCTTGCAATTTAATGTCTAACCCTTTCTTGATTCGGATGTCTTTTGACATATTTCAAATTTGAATTTATAACTCTTTAAAAGCGATGCAAATTTAACTATTTTCCATACTATTTCATCAATAAACAAGAAATTATAATATCGTATTTACTTTATTTATATTCGTTCTAAATAGTATTTTCTTCAAAAATCTTTAGCAGATATACTGATAATTTTGTAACTTATTGTCATCTATAGTTTTAACTTAAAAATTATCACTATGAAAGTTATAAAAAAACTAAATAAATGGGCCAATTCTCAGGCTTATTATCCTATCGTCATATTACGCATTTTCCTTGGCGTATTCTTGATATCTAAAGGAATATACTTTATTCGAAATTCAAGTTATCTTACTGAATTACTGTCAGGTTTTGACGGATATCTGATTATGATGTTATCAACTCATTATTTAGGGATTTTTCACTTTATAGGTGGAATAATGATCGTTTTTGGATTATTAACACGTCTAGCGGTTCCAGTGCAATTACCAATTCTTATTGGAGCAGTTGCTATTAATTTTATAGGCGTAATGAATTCACAGAATTTACTCGAGGCATCGATAGTTCTATTGGTTTCTCTCTTTTTTCTTTTCTTTGGATCTGGAAAACACTCTATGGATTTCGATCTAAAAATGCAATCTTAAAAAAAATCAACCTTAATAGAAATTATATATTATTTTTGGCATAGCATTTGAATAATATTTAAAAATAAGCATTGACAATCTAATGAAGTACTTTTCTATTCTAATTTTTCTAATTGCTTTTCAAGTAGCATTTTCACAAGAAAGTGCAGACGTCATTGAACCAGAATACATCAAGACCGTTACGCTGAGATCTACAAATTCCAACAAATACGCTCCTATTATTAGTCTTGGTGAATCTTTTTTGATATCGTTCGACGACCTTGAGGCAGATCAAAAAGACTATTTTTATAAGATCGAGCATTTTAATTTTGAATGGGAACCATCTAGAATTTCCGACCGAGAATTTATTGCTGGATATGATCAAGATCGCATCAGAGATTTTGAAAATTCTTTTAATACATTACAGTTTTTCACGCACTACAAAGTTTCTTTTCCAAACAGAAACACCAAAATAATTATTAGTGGAAATTATAAAATTTCTATTTTAAACGATGATGATGAAATCCTTTTTACAAGGCGTTTTATCGTCTACGAGCCTAAAGTAAATGTAGGTGTTTCTGTACATAGAAGTCGTGATGTTTCAGAAAGTGACACAAAACAGACAGTGCAATTTATCATCAACCATCCCAATCTTTTAATCAACAATCCAAAACAAGAAATAAAAACAGTTTTATTACAAAATAATGATTGGAATACAGCAATTACAGATTTAGAACCTCAGTACTATCGTGGAACACAAATGCTATATAAGTATATTGACAGAACCAACTTTTGGGCAGGAAATGAGTTCCATAATTTTGATTCTAAATCTGTAAGAAATTCAACTTTAACAATTGCAAGAGTTGAATCTGGACCAGAATTATACCATACAATTTTGTATACCAATGAAGAACGTATCGATAGGCCATATACTTTATATCCTGATATAAATGGAAATTATGTGATCCGAAATATAAGAGGTGAAGATGACGCCATAGATTCGGATTATACTTGGGTCTTTTTTACTTTGGAATCTTTAGAGGATTTAGAAGGAAAAAGAATTTATGTGAATGGCAGTTTTAATAATTGGAGGTTTGACTCTTCCAATGAAATGATCTACAATAAAAACATAGGTCTTTACGAGACAAAACTACTTTTAAAACAAGGGTTTTATAACTATCAATACATTACAATCAATCAAAGTGACGTTATCAGTAATCATGATATTGACGGCTCTTTTTACCAAACAGAAAATGAATATTCGGTATTGGTTTATTATAAAAAATTCGGAAGTAGATATGATAGCATTATAGGATATGGGAAAGGAAATTCTGAAAATATTCAGAATTGATGAAATTATAAATATTTTCTTATCTTTGTAGTGTATAAATAACTATGGTACAGCAAGTAACAAAAGGCATTAAAATTTCTGTGGAAACTAAATTCACAGGTACAACTTATAGAAATTATAGGCTGTATTATGCGTTTAGTTATGCTGTAACAATTGAGAATCAAAGCAACGATTCAGTTCAATTATTAAGCCGACGCTGGAAAATATTTGACTCTTTAAACCATACAGAAGTTGTGAAAGGTGCTGGCGTAGTCGGGAAAAAACCAATTTTAAAACCAGCAGAAAAACATTCTTATAACTCTAATTGCTTGCTAACTTCTCCACTTGGCGCAATGAAGGGGTATTATAAAATGGTTAATTTTACAACGACTAAATCTTTCAAAGTTCAGATTCCTACATTTCAATTGATGGCCTCAGGCGGATTAAATTAACATCTTTTATTGCCATTCCTTTCTGAATGGTTATTTTAGTACAATAATTTTACCAACATATGAAACGAGTGTATTAAAGCCTTCTCATTTAAAGGGATGATTAATAACGAACAGCATGTGACCGCTAAAAATCAATAGTATTAAACACATGAAATCTACAACTCGATTTACTCAAAACATGAGAGGTATTGAATGCTTAAATTGTAAGCAACCAATTTCTGATAATGATAATTTTTGCTCTAATTGCGGTCAAGTAAACGATGAACTTCCTTTAAGTATTAAGCAATTTATTTCTGAATTTTTTGCAGGCTTCTTCTCTTTTGACTCACGATTTTTAAAAACGTTTGTTCCGCTACTTTTTAAACCAGGAAAAGTTTCTAAAGACTATATCGAAGGAAAAATAAGAAGATATGTAAATCCTTTTCAATTGTATCTTCATGTAACTATTTTATTTTTTTTAGTTCTAGGGTTATTTATGGCAATAGAAGGATATAAAATATCCGAAGACTCAATAGGTGAGCTTGACAACAGTTAAATTGTTACTTCCATTGACTCATTAATCAATAATGATTTAAATAATATACCACTTGAAAAAATAAAAGATTCTGTCCTATCAGAAATAGCAAGCACTACAATTTCAGAAATTAATATTGACCAATCATTAGTCCAACCAGAACAAAGAATAAAAACAAGAATCGATTCAATTTTCAGAAACACTAATTTTATTTTACCCTTTAAAAACCCAACCTCTACAAAAGAACAGAAAGATTCTATTTATTCTAAATACCTTGAAAACACTTTAGAAATTGAGCTTCAAAATGTAGTAATAGCAGGCAAACAAGATTTGAAAGAATTACAAAATATATCAAAATATAAAAGCCTAATTATAGACTATACTGAGGAGAAATTTAAGGCAAATAACATTAACTACTCTCTATCTGAAGATATATCTGGCTCAAGGGAAGACGAAGTTTTTTCTTCTATAATAGGAAAAAATTTTGCCAAAAAATTTAGTAATTTTATGTCATTTGATACTAAATATAAGGATGCTAAAGCATTAGAAGCATTAGATAGTCTCAACTATGAAAAAACACGATGGAATGTCTACTACTATAAGAAAGCCCAAGACATAAATAAACTTTGAAATGATAAAGGTCAAATTAAAAACTATTTAGAGAAAGTATTATCGAAAATTTCGATAGCCTTATTTTTCTTATTACCTGTTTTTACATTGTTTCTCTCTTTATTATATTTTAGGCACAAAAGAAATTATACTGAACATCTAGTTTCTGTTTTTAATATTCAGACTGTCTTTTTTCTCCTATTACTATTCTCTATTATACTTAATAAAATAGTGAATACTGATATTGGATTTATAGTTACTGGGTTTATTTTTATCTTTTTATTCTATTTATATAAATCTCTTAGAAATTTTTACAAACAAAGAAGAATTAAAACAATAATTAAATTTATGCTTTTAAACTTTGCTTATTTCTTTCTTGCAATAATCGGAGGGTTAATTACAAGTTTTATAACATTTGCCCTCTAAGTAATACTTTCATAGTTCATAGAGATAGTTTCATTATCCTTAAGAACCGAGGTAATACTGACGGTTCCTCCTACTTTACGATCCATCTTAATATCAATCGCGGGATCACCAATACCAGCCGTGTGATGAAACTCTAAGATGTTTTCTTGTGTGAACTCATTAGTACTTTGCCAATCAACAAACCAATCTTTTCTCATTTTTTTCACACTTCTATCATATAAAGTTGAAGATGACCATATATGTGACTCTTGTTTCATTTTTTTCAAATGCTTCTTCGCTCCATCCCACACAAATTCTAACAGCTCCAATCCGTCGTTCCAATCAACAATTGTTAATGTAAATTGTTCAACACCTGTCAGGTCGATCTCTTTCACACCTTTTCGAATGTCATCAACTTTTAATAATTCCTTTACAATAAGGCCTCGACTCTGCTTGTAACTTGAAAACGAAGTGTGATAATAAAATCCGCCATTTAATAAACATATTAATCTGTTTTTGGAACTAGTTCCAATCCATGTTCCTCCAGCCTCACCGTCTTTTGGGTAGTTAAATTCAATCGTGTCTTCTTTAAATTCATCAGGGTTTGAAGCTTTTTTTCGTGCATAAGGCACATCTCTACTTGAGGTTAATATAAAATTATTGTTCGGTAAAGGTAAGTATGTAACTGTACACATATTATAATATCAATTTTGGATAATTAGGGTTAAAAATTCTGTCAAAAAAGTCGTAACTTTGCGCTTCAAATTTAATCTAAATTAACAAACAACATACTAAAATGGGAAGAGGTTTTTTTAATGTTCCGACAGCTGTTAACGAACCAGTAAAAGGATACGCTCCTGGATCACCAGAGAGAGAAGAATTATTGGCTACTTATAAAGCAATGTTCAATAGCAATATTGATGTGCCAATGCATATCAATGGAGAAGAAGTTCGTACTGGAAACACCAAAAATATTACGCCTCCCCATGATCATAAACATGTTGTAGGGCAATATCATACAGCTGATAAATCTCATGTAGATAATGCAATCTCTACTGCATTAGCAGCAAGAGAAGCTTGGTCAAGTGTAAGTTGGATGGAAAGAGCATCTATTTTCTTAAAAGCTGCTGAATTATTGGCAGGACCATACAGAGCAAAAATGAATGCTGCAACTATGATTGCACAATCTAAAAATGTACATCAAGCAGAAATAGATGCATCTTGTGAGATGATCGATTTTTTCCGTTTTAATGTACAATATATGACTGATATTTTTAAAGACCAGCCTGATTCTGCACCAGGAATCTGGAACAGAGTTGAGTATAGACCTTTAGAAGGATTTGTGTATGCAATTACACCATTTAACTTTACTTCTATTGCTGCTAATTTAATAGCAGCACCCGCTTTAATGGGGAATGTTGTAGTTTGGAAACCATCTGATCATCAAGCATATTCTGCACAAGTAATTGTAGATTTATTTAAAGAAGCAGGCTTGCCTGACGGAGTCATAAACGTTGTTTATGGAGATCCTGTTATGATTACAGATACTGTATTAGCGTCTCCAGATTTTTCCGGATTGCACTTTACAGGTTCAACACATGTTTTCAAAAACTTGTGGAAACAAATTGGAAACAATATCCACAACTATAAAACATATCCTAGAATTGTTGGAGAAACTGGTGGAAAAGATTTTATCTGGGCACATAATTCTGCAAATCCATTACAAGTTGCAACAGGAATCACAAGAGGTACGTTTGAATATCAAGGTCAAAAATGCTCTGCAGCTTCACGTGCTTTTATTCCTGCATCAATGTGGGAAGAAGTTAAAGGACATTTAATTGCGCAAGCAAGCAAAATTAAAATGGGATCTCCTGAAGACCCTTCTAATTATGTAAATGCAGTAATTCATGAAGGTTCTTTTGACAAAATAGCAAGTTTCTTAGACGCTGCTAAAACAGATGCTGACGCAGAAGTTATTATTGGCGGTGGTCATGATAAGTCTGTTGGATACTTTATTGAGCCAACTGTTATTGTAGCAAAAAACCCAATGTATAAAACAATGCGTACAGAGTTATTCGGCCCTGTAATGACAATCTATGTATATGAGGATGCAGAATGGGAAGCTTCATTAAAGCTAGTTGACGAGTCTACAGAATATGCTTTAACTGGAGCTATTTTTTCTACAGATAGATATATTGTAGAAAAAGCTTCAAAAGCATTAGAAAATGCTGCTGGTAACTTTTATATCAATGACAAGCCAACAGGTGCTGTTGTAGGACAACAACCATTTGGAGGAGCGAGATCTTCTGGAACGAATGACAAAGCAGGTTCTGCACAGAACTTATTGCGTTGGACTTCAGTTCGATTGATAAAAGAAACGTTTGTAACACCTACCGATTATAAATATCCGTTTTTAGGATAAAAAATAATTATTTATATATTTAAAAGCACGCCAATTGGCGTGCTTTTTTTTATTTTCTTGATCTTCTCTCATGAACTAAAGATAGTGGTTTTTAAGGCTTAAACTTCAAAGACAGATGCACTATTTTTTTAGTTTCAAAAAAGTCTTCTTCGAAATAGTCGGGCAAGTTGTAAATCTTAGCCGAAGTGTACTTCTCTAGTTCTTCGGTCAAGTCACCGCCTTTTAAGTACAAAATTCCATTTTTTAAATCGTGGTTTTGCTTTTTAGAGATTCTTCCTTTGTTCCACCTTACAAATGTTTCCATGTGAGCAACGGCACGACTTACAATAAAATCATAGGTGTCTTTTACTTCTTCTACTCTTCCATGCGTTGTTTTAACATTGGTCAATCCAAGTCCTTCAACAACTCCATCTACAACTTTTATTTTTTTACCAATACTATCTACCAAATGAAACTCCGTTTCAGGAAATAAAATCGCCAAAGGAATTCCAGGAAAACCTCCACCTGTTCCAACATCCATAACCTTAGTTCCAGGCTTGAACTGAATTACCTTTGCTATTCCTAGAGAATGCAATACATGACGTAAGTACAACTCTTCAATATCTTTACGCGAAACAACATTGATCTGTATATTCCAGTCTTTATACAACTCTTCCAATTGAGTGAATTGCGAAATCTGTAATTCTGTTAAATAAGGAAAGTATTTTTCTATAATTTTCATCGTAAAAATATATTTTCGACAAAAATACTATCTTGAATTGAAATAATTGGTAAATTTCTATCGTTTAAGTAACAAGGTATCGAAAAGTACCTTAATTTTGCATCATAAAACTTATCAAATGAAGACAATTAGTTTCTCAAGAAATGACAAGGCAAAGTTTTTCAGAACTCTAAATAAGAGAGTTAACAATTATTTTAAAGAAAATAATGTAAAACGAACTGGAAACTGGAAGTTATATACCAAGGCGATCGTGATGTTTGCTCTCTTTTTAGTTCCTGTTGCGCTTATCTTAATAGTCTCTATGCCTCAATGGTTAATGGCTATATTAATGGTTGTTACTGGAATTGGGATGGCAGGAGTTGGGATGAACGTGATGCATGACAGTAATCACGAATCTTTTTCTAGTAAGAAATGGGTGAATAAATTGATGGGGAGTAGTATTTATATACTTGCTGGAAATGTATATAACTGGAAAGTACAACACAATGTATTACATCATACTTTCACGAATATTAAAGGTCATGATGAAGATATAGATGCTGGAAGAATTATTCGTTTTTCTAAACACGCTTCATGGTTAAGTGTTCATAAATTTCAAAAATTCTATTCTTTCTTTTTATATGGACTACTTACTATAAATTGGGCTATTACAACTGATTTCAAGCAGATGTACGGATATTTAAAACGTAAGTTATCATATGGTAAGTTTCCAAACCCTACTGTAGAATGGATAAAATTAGTCGCTTCCAAGATCGTATATTATGCTTTCTGGATTGTCCTTCCTTTATTAGTTCTTGATATCGCTTGGTGGAAAATATTAATAGGATTTTTCGTAATGCATTATACTGCTGGAATGATATTAAGTCTCGTATTTCAATTGGCGCACATTGTTCCCAATGCTGAAATGATGAAGCCTGATGAAAATGGAAATATGGAACATACTTGGGCAGTGCATCAATTATATACAACAGTAAACTTTGCTCCAAATAATAAAATTATAAATTATTTTACTGGCGGTTTAAATCATCAGGTTGAACATCATATTTTTCCTCACATTTCACATGTCCATTATAAGAAAATTGCGGAAATTGTAAAGAAAACGACCCAAGAATTTAATCTACCATACAACGAATATAAATCCTTCCGAAAAGCAATTATTGAACACTTCAAGCAATTGAGTTATTTAGGAAAACATCCAGATTTAGCATAAAAACCCATTTACATATACGATGCCTTTACCACTATCCGACAGAATAAATAGTTTGCCTATCTCAGCAACTTTGGCAATGGCTGCTAAAGCAAGAGAGTTAAAAAAACAAGGAATTGATATTATAAGTTTAAGTTTAGGAGAACCTGATTTCAATACTCCCGAATATATAAAAGACGCTGCCATAAAAGCCATTCAAGAAAATTACAATTCTTACACACCTGTTGATGGCTATATGGAATTGAAAGATGCTGTCTGTTTAAAATTTAAACGTGATAACAATTTAGAGTATGCACCAAATCAGATTGTAGTTTCAACTGGAGCGAAACAATCTATTGCTAATATTGCTCAAGTATTGCTAAATCCTGGCGACGAGGTCTTATTACCTGCACCGTATTGGGTGAGTTATTCTGCAATTGCGATATTATGTGAAGCAACTTTTAAAGAAATTCCTTCTTCTATAGAATCGGATTTTAAAATCACTCCTGAACAACTAGAAGTGGCAATATCACCAAAAACAAAATTGATTATTTTCAATTCACCTAACAATCCAAGTGGCTCTATTTACACTGAAAAAGAATATAGAGCATTGGCTAAAGTGCTAGAAAATTATCCTGATATTTTCATTCTTTCTGACGAAATCTATGAGCATATTAGTTACGGAACTAAAACATTTAGTTTTGCTGCTATTCCAAATATGTATGATAGAACGATAACTGTTAATGGTGTTGCAAAAGCATTTGCAATGACAGGATGGAGAATCGGTTATATCGGTGCTCCCGAATGGATCGCAAAAGCATGTACTAAAATGCAAGGACAGATAACTTCAGGCGCCAATTGTATTGCACAACGCGCTACAATTACTGCCTTGACTGAGCCTGTTTCCAACATTCACTATATGGTGAAAGAATTCAATAAACGTAGAGATTTAGTTATAAAATTATTGAGAGAAATTGATGGATTCAAAGTAAATGTCCCAAAAGGAGCCTTTTATGTATTTCCAGATATTTCTGCTTTTTTTGGCAAAACACTTAAAGGAAACAAAATAAATAACGCATCTGACTTTTCACTTTTATTATTAGAAGAAGCAAATGTTGCAACGGTTACTGGAGATGCTTTTGGTGCGCCAAAAAATATTCGAATTTCCTATGCTGCTTCTGAAGAAAATTTAAGAAAGGCTATTCAACAAATAAAAGACGTAGTAAGTTAATACTACTTAAGAATAATTTAAAACTCGAACTTACCGTTCGGGTTTTTTTTATGCTTTTTTTTTGGTAAATTTGAGTTCACTGAAATTAATTTAAAAAAGAAATAGTATGTCAGTAATGAAAGTTATAGAAGTAATGGCAAATTCTGACAAGAGTTGGGAAGATGCTGCAAGAAAAGCAGTTTCACATGCATCAAAAAGTATAAAACAAATAAAATCAGTTTTTGTACAATCACAAAGTGCCGTTGTAAAAGATGGAAATGTTACTGAATTTAGAGTAAATGTAAAACTTACTTTTGAAGTGAAATAAACAATAAATTTTACAAAATGAAAGCGCTCTAAATTTTAGAGCGCTTTTTTAATTAGCCATTATAAACTGTATCTTTACTTAAATTTAAAAAGAGATGTCAAGACCTCAACTTTATATTGCCTTTTTTATAACAACCTACTTTTTAAGTTGTTGTACCAGCCAAATTCCTAAAGAAATGCCAGAATATACCAACGATTTAATTCACGAAACAAGCCCCTATTTATTACAACACGCTCATAATCCTGTAGACTGGAAGCCTTGGAATAAAGAAACACTTGAACTCGCCAAGAAAGAGAATAAATTAATTATTATTTCTGTGGGTTACGCGGCTTGTCATTGGTGTCACGTGATGGAACATGAGAGTTTCGAAAATGAATCAGTTGCGAAGGTGATGAATGAAAGTTTTATCAGTATAAAAGTGGATCGTGAAGAACGTCCTGATGTAGATCAAGTATATATGAATGCTGTCCAGTTAATGACAGGCAAAGGAGGATGGCCTCTCAATTGCATTACACTTCCCGACGGAAGACCTATTTATGGCGGTACCTATTTTAAAAAAGATCAATGGATTGAAGTCTTAAACCAACTTTCCAACCTCTACAAAACCAATCCTGAAAAAGCAATTGAATATGCTGAAAAGTTAACTGAAGGTGTTAAGGCTTCCGATATTGTAACGGTAAATTCTTCCGAGCCTGTTTTCACAGCTGACGAAATTGAAATTTCTATCAAGGCTTGGAATAAAAGAATGGATAAAAATTTTGGTGGAAACATTGGTGCTCCGAAATTCGCTATGCCAAATAATTATCACTTCCTGTTACGCTATGGGTTTCAAGCGCAAGATGAAAATATTCAAAAATTCACCAATACTACTTTAACTCAAATGGCTTATGGTGGAATCTATGATCAAATAGGTGGTGGATTTTCTCGCTATTCTGTTGATGAAAAATGGCATGTTCCTCATTTTGAGAAAATGCTTTATGACAATGGCCAAATGGTAAGTTTATATGCGGACGCTTTTTTGGTAACTAAAGATAACTTGTACAAAGAAATTGTAGAAGAGTCATTAGAATTTGTCGAACGAGAATTAATGAATGACCAAGGTGCTTTTTATTCTTCGTTGGATGCAGATAGTCTTGATGCGCATGGAGAACTTGAAGAAGGCGCATTTTACGTATGGACCAAAGAAGAATTAGAAAAAATATTGGCTGATGACTTTGATTTATTTAAAGATTATTACAATATCAATTCCTACGGACATTGGGAAAAAGAAAATTATGTGTTGATCAGAGATGAATCTGACCAAGCATTTGCTAAAAAACAGAGTGTGTCACTTTCAGATTTAAAATCGAAAGTTGAACATTGGAAAAAAATACTCTTAAAAGAACGAAGTAAAAAAGAACGACCAAGACTTGATGACAAAACATTGACTTCATGGAACGCCTTAATGTTAAAAGGATATATTGATGCATATCGCGTATTTGACAATCCACATTATCTAGACGTTGCTCTAAAAAATGCCCAATTTTTAATTTCCAATCAATTGCGTGAAGATGGTGGATTGAATCACAATTATAAAGATGGCAAAAGTACAATCAATGGGTTTTTAGAAGATTATGCGGCTACAATTGATGCTTTTATTGCCTTATACGAAATGACATTTGACGAAAAATGGTTACTCACAGCGAAACAACTTGTCGATTATTCTTTTGATCATTTTTATGATGATAAGAGCCAACTATTTTTCTTCACTTCAGATGAAGATGAACAACTTATTGCCAGAAAAATGGAAATTAACGACAATGTAATTCCTGCTTCCAACTCAATTATGGCTAGAAATTTAGCGAAGTTAAGTCATTATTATTCAAATTCATATTACTTAAAAACTAGCAAACAAATGCTGAATAATGTGAAAGAAAATATGTCAAAATATCCTTCTGGATATTCAAATTGGTTACAGTTAATGACTGATTTTGCAGGCAATTATTATGAAATTGCAATTTCTGGAAAAGATGCTATAGAAAAATTGAAGGATATAAATCAATCTTATATTCCTAATAAATTGATTGCTGGCGCAACTCAAGAAAGCACATTACCTCTTATGGAAAGTCGTTTTAATGATGACGAAACTTTTATCTATATATGTGTAGATGGTGCTTGTAAACTTCCACAAACTGATGTTCAAAAATCCATTCAACAAATTAACAAACACTTTTAATTCTGACAACTTTACAAATTTTATTTATCGGATTCGTTGCTTTTTTACACACTTATTTTTTAATCTTAGAAATGTTCTTGTGGACCACACCTAAGGGTATCAAAACATTTGGATTGAAGAGTAAAGAGTTTGCAGAAGAAACCAAAGTTCTAGCAGCAAATCAAGGACTGTACAATGGTTTTCTTGCAGCAGGATTAATATGGTCTATACTATCTGAAAATATGTATGTTGCTATTTTCTTTTTATCATGTGTGATTATCGCTGGAGTTTATGGTGCGTATTCTACCAAAAAAATTAAACTGTTTTATATTCAATCCGTTCCTGCACTTATTGGATTAGTATTGTTACATTTTTAAAATATAAAAGTTTACTAAAAGTCATTTCGAATAAAATGATTCTTTAAAATTCTAAAAAACAATTGTAACCTAAAAAAATTATACTTGAATGACTAAAATTACTTTTTTGATTTTTATTAGTATTCTGTTTTGTAGTTGCACTAAAAAAGAACCTCAAAAATCAACTGATTTTTCAGTAGGAATTATTGCAGATTGTCAATATTGTGATTGCGATATAAAATGGGATCGTTATTATAAAAAATCTCCTAAACGCTTAAAAGAAGCAGTTACTGAATTGAATAAACACGAGTTGGATTATACGATTCACTTAGGTGATTTTATTGATAAGCGCTTTTCTAGTTTTGACAGCTTGGTTCCTACTTGGAATAAATTGCGTTCTACTTCTTATCATGTGTTAGGAAATCATGATTTTGAAGTGGCTGATAGTTTAAAATCAAAGATATTTGACAAACTCAATCTTAAAAAACGTTATTACAGTATTGATTCTAATGGTTGGAAATTTCTAGTACTTGATGGAACGGATTTAAGTTTTTATGGTTCTTTGGACTCGTTAAAACTAGAGGAAACTAAAATAGTATTTGACAGAATAGAAAAAGATTCATTGCCTTATGCGAAAGTATATAATGGAGGCATCAGCAATCAGCAAATGCAATGGATTGAACAAGAACTCATCATTGCTGAAAAGAAGAATCAAAATGTAGGGTTCTATTGTCATTTTTCTTTATTACCAATCGACAATCACAATCTATGGAATAGTGAACAACTACAGACAATGATAGAAAAATATAAAAATGTAAAAATTTTTATGAATGGTCACAATCATGCAGGTGCCTATAATTTTAACAATAATATTCATTATGTAACTTTTAAAGGCATGGTAAATACTGCTGATTCTACTTCCTATGCTATTGCGAATTTTTACAAAGACAGTATCCAAATTAAAGGCTATGGAAGAGAGAAGGATAAAATTTTACTCATTTCTCAATAATTATACTATTTCTATTTTTGAAATTATTATAAAATAAAATGATACTTTTTTTTATACAAATTAGAAAAGTTAAGCATAACTTCGTTACGATTTATTTTTATAATGAAGAAGAAAAGAAAAAAGGGAGTTTTATTGCGATAATTTCAATGTGAAAATGGTATTTATTTCACCAATCTGTAAGGTGTTCATAAAAACAAGACTTTTTAAACATAACTTTAATCAACATATAATGAAAGAATTACTTTTCACACTTGCGATAATTCTTATAACTTTTTTTAATGTACTTGGACAAGTTCCTGACAGAGCAGAAGACGTTTCTCCTTTATTAATCAGCGAGCAAATTCCAGAAGTAGACATCACATCTCCTGATCGAAATACAGTTTCTATTAAGGATGTTGTGAAAGAGAAACGTTCTATATTGGTTTTTTACCGTGGAGGATGGTGTCCATATTGCAATAAACATTTATCAGCAATAGGAGAAGCAAAACAAGAAATTTTAAATCTAGGGTATCAGATTATTGCCATAAGTCCTGATTCTCCTGACGAATTAAAAAAATCGGTAGATAAGAATGAATTGTCTTATGATTTATACTCTGATAGTGATGGAAAATTAATTATAGAAATGGGAATTGCTTTTCAAGCACCTGAAAAATATTCAAGTATGTTGTTGAAATATTCTGGCAATAAGAATTCTGGAATACTTCCAGTTCCCTCTTTATTTGTAATAGATACTGACGGAACTATCCTATTTGAATACATCAGCCCTAACTATAAAAATAGAATCACTGAAAGCCTTTTATTGAGTGTTTTAAAAGACTTAAATAAAGAATAGTTTAAATTCTACTTTGGTAGGTATACAACTCGTAATACCTGCCTTTTTTTGCTATTAGTTCGTCATGTTTTCCACGTTCAACAATACTCCCTTCTTCTATAACTAGTATTTGGTCGGCTTGTTGAATCGTACTCAATCTATGCGCAATTACAAAGGTTGTTCTGTCTTGCATCAACATGCCTAAACTTTTCTGAATATAAGATTCGCTTTGTGTATCAAGATTGGACGTTGCTTCATCCAGAATAATAATTCTTGGATTGGCCAATAAAGCACGCGCTATAGAAATACGTTGACGTTGTCCTCCAGATAATTTCACTCCTCTTTCTCCAATTACAGTTTCTAAACCTTCTTCAAATCGATCGGTAAATTCATTCACATAAGCACCATCAACTGCTGCCAAAAGTTCCGCTTCAGTAGCATTAGGTCTTGGGAATAATATATTCTCACGAATCGTACCTTCATATAAAAAATCATCTTGCAATACAACACCTAGATGTGCTCTAAAACTACTTAAATTCACCTCTGAAAGATCAATACCATCCAATGAAACTTTCCCTTCACTAGGATTTAAAAAGGTCGCTGCAAGGCCTGCAATTGTAGATTTTCCAGAACCTGATGAACCAACCAATGCAGTAACACTTCCTGAAGGTGCTTCAAACGAAATGTTATGTAATACTTCTTTACTTTCTTCGTAAGAAAAAGACACATCATCAAAAACAACATCTCCTTTTATCTTATTCAATTGAATCGTTCTCATTTCAGGATTGTCTTCTTCCGTCATATTCATCAATTCTTGAGTCCTATCTAAGCCAGCCATTGCTTCCGTCAATTGACTTCCAATATTACTCATCTGTACAATTGGTGCAACCATAAAACCAAGTAGTAACGTGAATTGAATAAAATCACCTGTAGACATTGATAAATCCATCATATAATAACCTCCAAGCCCCATAATTCCTGCAGTTGCAAGACCAATTAAAAATGTTGACGAACTACTAATTAAAGCAGTAGCTGTTAAACTCTTCTTTACATTTAAAAATAACTGTTCTACCCCTTTTTCAAATGTTTTATTTTCTTGTTCTTCTGCATTAAATCCTTTGATAACTCTAACGCCATTTAATGTTTCTGTCAACCTTCCAGTAACCTCAGCATTAATTTTTCCTCTTGCTTTAAAAATAGGTCGAATGTAACCAAAAGCCTTTAACATTACGATTCCAAAAACGACCACAGGAACAATCACAACTAAAGTCATCATTGTATTTATTTTAATCAACCAAACAAATGAAATTATTGCAGTTATAGAGCCTCCAATTAATTGCACCAATCCTGTTCCCACAAGATTTCGTACTCCTTCTACATCAGTCATCACTCTTGAAACTAAGGCTCCAGATTTATTATTGTCAAAAAAATTGATGGGTAATTTTAGTAATTTACGTTGGACTTTTGCTCTTAACAGAGATATTAAATGTTGTGCTTCTACACTTAATAAGCGTGTTAAGAAAAATGATGTCACTGCTTGAATAAACAAAGCTCCAACAACCAATCCTAAAAGGATATACAATCCTTTCATATTGCCATTTGGTACAATTTCATCAATTAATTTTTGAATCTGTAATGGCAAGACAAATCCGGCCAAACTTTTTATAACTATTAGGATTAATCCTAAAAAAACGATTTTTCTTCTTGGCCAAATAAACTCTTTAAATGCCCATTTAAATGAAACTTTTTCTCTAATCATATCTTATTGTTGGCGAATATCACGCCAAATTATTTTAATTGACAATAAGGCAGAAAATGCCTATTTCTTTTTATTAGTTGTAACCACGAAGTCTTTTAGATAAAAAGGTTCGAAATACGCCATATCTTCGAAGTCTTTCTGCTGAAATTTAGCATACGCTAATTGTACCATTTCATTTGCCGTTGGCAATTTATCATCTATAAAAACAGCGTTTTTATGACTGATTAAAACCTTCGTTTTTTCTACTCCATCTCCTATAAAATAAACTGTTTTTTTATTTAAAAACTCTTCAAATGAATTCTCCTCTAGTATTTCCGCTCTGATCTCTCTTACTAGAACATTCTTTTCATCGTACACTGCACTGTAGACTTCCATTCTACGTGCATCAAGCATAGAAACTATATACGCATCTTCAACTTGAACTTGTAGCGCAAGCGATTGTAAAGTACTGATAGAAATCAATGGAATGTCTAGTGAAAAGCACAATCCCTTAGCCGCAGAAACTCCAATTCTAAGTCCTGTATAAGATCCTGGACCTTTACTGATGGCAACTGCTTCTAGTTCATCTATTTTTTTATCTGCCTCTTTTAAAATAGCCACAATAAAAGAATGTAAATTCTCATTATGAGAATATTTCCCATCGTTAATCTGTTTCAATGCAATCACACTTCCGAATTCTGAAAGTGAAACTGAACAGTTTTTAGTTGAGGTTTCTATGTTTAGGATTAATGACAAATACAGTTTTATTTAAGTGGTAAAGATACCATTTTTGATAAAAAAAGAAACATCCAACATTTTAAAATGTTGGATGTTTATATATTTTTAATTTGGGTTAATTATCTAACTGTTCCGATTGGCTTTCCTAAATAGAAATCTAGTACTTTAGTTTTAAAGACAAAATCATATTTAGCATTAGTCAATGAAGATTCAGCATTTAATAACCGTATTCTTCCTTGTTCTAAATTAAATGCATTCATAGCACCAATATTATATCGCTCTTGCGAATTTCCAAAAGACAATTCTTGTGCTTCCAATGAGGTTTTTGCTGCTTCATAAGTTCTGAATGCTGCTTTTGCTTCGGTAAACGCTCTTTGGATATTTGACTCTAAGTTTAATTTCGATTGCTCTAAATCCAATCTTGAATTTTCTTCTTGGATTTTAGCTTTAGCAACTGCTGTTTTATTTTGAAATCTAGAAAAGATTGGAATATTCGCATTTACAGAAAAGTTGTGACCTTTATTATCATTCAATTGGTTTATAAATGAATCCGTACTTGTAAGATTTGAAAAGAACGCATTAGTTCCAAACCCATAACTTCCAGAAACACTTGGCATAAATCCACTTTTTGAAATTTCAGTACTTAATTCAGCATTTTCAATATTCTTTTCAGCAATTTTAATCTCATTTCTATTTTTATACGCATAGTCTAGGATAGGAGTTACATCATCGTACAATAATGCAGCTGACGGTAAACTAACATCGATTCCTTCAACATCAAATCCAATGTATTGAACTTGCAATAATTGTGACAATGTCAACCTTGCCAAATCCAAGTTGTTTTCAGCTATTGTTATCTGTTGCATATCATTACTCAATGTAGCCTCAACGTCATTTATATTGGCTTTAGGTTGAACTCCTGCATCAACTAATTCTTGTACTTGATTTAATTGTTTTCTGGTGAAATCAGATTGCTTTGTTGCTGTTACTAAATTTTCTTTATTAAAAAGAATATTTAAATAAGCATTCACGACATTCAATGAAATGTCATCTTTAATTCTTTCCAATTCTAAATTACTTGTCTCTAAATTTAACTGAGATTGTTTGTAAAGATTTTTATTTCTAAAACCATTAAAAATTGATTGTGAAACACCCAAACTAATACTTGAAGTATTACTAGTTCTATTAGCAAATGATCCTGGAAATAATTCAACACTTCCTGTACTCAATCCTTGTCGAACATTTGCATTCAAAGAAGGTAAAAAAGCACCTTTGGCAGCTTTGATGTTTTGGTCATCAATTAATAATGAATTGGCACCTTTTTTAATTGTAATATTGTTTTCAATTGCATGGTCTACACATTCTTGTAATGACCATTTTTTAGTTTGAGCAGTTATTGAAACACTTACAATAAGTACTAAAACTATAAGAATTCTTGTTCTCATAAATATTTTTTAAAGTTTTAAAGTCGATTTTCTATTGATATGACGAGTAAAACTACAATATGTTACAAAATCACCTTCTTATTAAAATGTTAATTTTTATTTTTAACTTTATAACGGTAGATAAAATAGAAAAGTGCGCCTACCAAAATGTATGGAAAAACCATTAAATATAGTATTCCATCATTCAATCCTTGAGCTACCTGAGCATCTCCACTTTCAACAACAGCTTTACACATAGCACACTGTGCCGCAACAAATTCAGTGGATAAAAAAAGAAAAAATATGAGAATTATTTTTTTCATTTGTCCTAATAATAAGGTGATATCATAAAATAAACGACTACTCCTGTGATGGCAACATACAGCCATAACGGAAATGTGATTTTGGCAATTTTTCTGTGTTCTGGGAATTTTCCAAGTTTGGCTCTGACATAAGTAATCAAGACAAATGGTATCACAGCAATCGACAATAAAATATGGCTTATCAAGATAAAAAAGTAAATAGTCTTCACATTTCCTTCTCCACCAAACTTCGTTGAATCAGATGTCATATGATACAATATATATAGCACTAAGAATACAATTGATAATAGAATCGCAGTCTTGTTTAAACGCTCATGCAACTTTCTATTTCCTTTTTTTATAGCGATAACTGCAAGAATTAAAATCAATGCTGTAGCGGCATTAATTGTTGCATAAATAGGAGGTAAAAAAAATGGTAATTCTAAGTCTATTTTAATTAAAAAAAGTGATGCAACTGCTAGTGGTAATACAATAGATAAGGTTAATATAATACGATCATATTTTTTTTCTTGTGCTGTTTTCATGAGTTTATATGTATTATTTTTCAAAGGTTATATGCTGTTAGCTATTAATCATTCCCTTGGTTAATAAAGGTTTTAACGTGCTTGTTTCATATTCAGGTTACTCGTTTATGAGTCGTTTAATGTCTTGTTTCAATTCTCCAATTTGGTCAGAAAAATCACCTTCAGGAATCGCTCGGTAGTACATAATAGGGTTTCCGTTTTCATCATATCTAGAACGAATATTTCCTTCTTTATCAATCAATGCAAACAGTCCTGAATGCTCGAATCCTCCAACTTCTTCTACTGCAGCTCCTGCATATAGTTTAAAGCCTTCAATAGCTAGTTTGTACACTTCTTCTTGTGGCTTTCCAGTTAACATATGCCAATTTGGACTTGATACTTTGTACTTATCCGCATATTCTTTTAAAATTGCGGGTGTATCGTATGTAGGGTTTATTGAAATGGATGCAATTCCAAAATTAGGATTACCAAAAAATTCATTTTGAATAGTGACCATTTTAGAATTCATAATAGGACATATCGTAGGACACGTCGTAAAAAAAAATTCTACAACATAGACTTTTCCTTTATAAGTTTCATTGGTAACTGTTTTTCCTTTTTGATTAATAAATTCAAACGATGGAACTGCTATTTTCTCCTTATCTTCATTATAAAAATATGCTAAATTTGGTTTAGAGAAATAGACTACAACTTTAGGAACTGTATAAATTCCAAATAACAAAATAACTAGAGAGATTCCTATATAAGATTTATTTTTCATATGCTGTTATTTCTTGTTTTAAAACTGTCACATACTGTTTGCTATTAATCCTTTCCTTAAAAGAAAAGTTATAGCATACTCGTTTAAATGTGTTAAACTTTACGTTTATAGCGTTTTTCCTTTTCCATTGATTTTTTTAACTGATAATAGATAATCCCTATATCATCACGCATTTTATTCTTCAATTCTGCAACTGAATTCATATTGTATCCATACAATTTTCCACCTACGGTATCTTCATCATCTTTCCTTCCTCTTAATCGCAACTCTCTATCGACAATAAACACATAGTCTGATGAAAAATCATCATTCATTGTAAAAGGTGAATCGAAACTATTGAATATCAATACCATGTCTTCATGAGACATAAAAACAAACTTCCATTTGCTTGCATCGGCATAAGTTCCTAATCTTTTCTCAAGTTCTTTAATATCTTCTTCCGCTTTAAAAGGAACTATAACAATAGATTGAAAATATTTTTTACCATGAAATCGCTTATAAATTACTTCATTAAGATTGAATAATTTATCCTTAGACTTTTCAATATCATCTCCTAAAAAACTGACAATAGAAAAGTGATTTTTAAAAGTTTCTTGACCTTTTACATCAATAACATTTTTCGTTAATATTGGTAAATTTGCGTAGTGATAGATTCCTTTTGAAAGAAAGATATAGAACAATAAAGGAACTATAAATAATAAAAATAAGAGTATGAATTTCTTCTTCTGCATCTGTTTTAATCAAAAAAAAGGTGGAAAAAACCCACCTTATATAATTTTATGTACTACTTAATAATCCCATTTAACATAAGGAGCCATTACATCGTGAAAGTAACTTCCTTCAATCAATAATATCAATGTAAGATAACAGATTAAGAATATTGTTGTCCATACAATAGCTCTTCTAAACCATTTTTTTTCACCATCCATATGCATAAACGCCCAAGTAATTCCATAGGCTTTTACCAAAGTTAATATTAAAAATATCCAATTTAATGGACTAGTTCCCAAAAAACTTGATAAGTGTAATGATGCTGGTTTAGAAATCCCTAAAAAGACCTCAACAATAGTTATGATTGATAAAAACCCAAAGACCCACCATATTTTGCTTACGTTATTTCTAGGTTTAACTAAGCCAAACAATAATGAAGAAGGATGTGATTCGTGTGCCATTTTATTTAATTTTTTATAATTATACTAAGTAGAAAAATGTAAATACAAAAACCCAAACTAAATCGACGAAATGCCAATATAGTCCAACTTTTTCAACCATTTCATAATTCTTCCTCTTCTCATAAGTTCCTACAATCACATTGAAAAATATAATTATATTGAAAATAATTCCTGAGAATACGTGAAATCCATGAAATCCTGTAATAAAGAAAAAGAAATCAGCAAACAATGTTTTACCATATTCATTCGCTTCAAGATTTGCTCCTTTAATTACTGCTTTTCCTTCTGCAAGTAAATTTAATGATTGCTCTCTAGAAAGAATCTCTTTTGACTTTGTTTCAAAATCAATTTTTTCAGTTCTTACACTTAAATTTGGATTTTTCTTAAACCCTTCAACAACTTCTGCCATTGTAAAAACAGGCAATGATACTTCGCTTGTAAACCACAATCCATTTTTACTAATATGTTGTTCTCTTACTGTTTCATGAGATGTTGTAAAACTTTCTAAAGTCACTTGATGACCTGTTCCATCCACAAACTGAATTATTTTTCCATCATGCATCTGAACTGCTCCATAAGAACCTTGAATAAACGTTTTCCATTCCCATGCTTGAGATCCTACGAATATTGCACCTCCTATAATAGTTGCAAACATATACCATGCAACTTTATTTTTCTTCAGTTGATGACCTGCATCCACTGCAAGCACCATTGTTACAGAAGAGAAAATCAATACAAATGTCATAAAAGCTACATAGTACATTGGGTAACTTCCATGAACAAAAGGAATATGAGTAAATACTTCATCGGCAATTGGCCAAGTTTCAATAAACTTAAATCGAATTGCTCCATAAGCAATAATAAATCCTGAAAAAGTAAGTGCATCAGACATGATAAAGAACCACATCATCATCTTTCCATAACTAGCTTCAAACGGCTTCTTTTGGGTTTTATCGTCTGCCCAAGAATGGTGCTCTTTAGTAGCAACAGTTGCTTCCATAAATACTATTTATTAATTTAGTTTTTTTGACTTGTCAAATTTACAAATTTTTATCATCTAATGAAATAGAAAAATAAAAAGAGTAAAATCCATATTATATCTACAAAATGCCAGAAGATTCCACCCAACTCTAAACCTAGTGTTTCCGTAGCATTGTAACGCTTTTTAAAATGATTATAAATAACAACCATAAGCACAATTAATCCTGCTAACACATGAATTATATGTGCAAATGATATTACGATCAACAATGATGCAGATACTACGCTATCTTTACCTGCAAGATACAATCCTGCTTCTTGTAAATCATAAAATACTTGAACTTGATAATATACGAATCCTATTCCGAGTAATAATGTAAGAATTAAAAAAATACTTGTTACTATTCTATTATCATTACTAATGCTTTTTTTTGCTACTAAAAATGTAATTGAACTCATTATGATGAATGCTGTACTGATGTATAATGCAGAAGGCAATTCAAATGAAACCCAATCTTCACGATTGCTACTTATAATATGAGCACTCGTTAATCCGATGAACATCATGGTCATACTTACCATAGAAATCCACAACATTGGCTTAGCGGATTTACGGTGGGCGGCTTTATATTCTTGTTCTAAACTTTCCTTTGTCATTAGTGTAAAAATTTATCTACAACGTAGATGATTTGAATTAATGTAATATATAACACGCTAGACAACATTAGTTTTCTAGCAATTGCATCTGTTTGGTTTTTATATAATTGGATAGCGAAATACAACATGTAAACCCCCAATAAAGATATGATAACTGCTGTAAGAGGATATATCCAAAAATCTCCTGTCTGTTTTAAAACTGGGACTATCGATACTAAAATCATCACAATAGTGTACAAAATAATTTGTTTCACAGCAGCGCGATCTTTCCTTCCCATCGGCAACATATTAAATCCTGCTTTTTTATACTCGTCATTTTGTAACCATCCAATCGCCCAAAAATGAGGAAACTGCCAAAAAAATTGGATTAAAAACAAAGTTCCAGGTTCAATAGAAAAATCATTGGTCGCAGCAACCCAACCCAACATAAATGGAATTGCCCCAGGAATTGCACCTACAAATACTGCTAAAGGAGTTACTGGTTTTAAAGGTGTATAAGCACTTGTATATAGAAATATTGAGATCGCGCCGAATAAGGCACATTTAGGATTGATATAATACAACATCCCAATTCCCAAAATTGTAAAGGTTACAGCAATTATCATTGCAGTATTAACCGACATTCTTCCGGTTGGAATCGGACGATTCATCGTGCGTTTCATCAACGCATCCGTATCTTTTTCTATAATTTGATTGAATGCATTAGATGCTCCTACCATAAAATAACCTCCGACTGTTAAGATTGCAAGAATCGAAAAATCTACAATTTCTGCAGCTAATAAATATCCCGCAATAGACGAAAAGACAACGCTGAGTGATAATCCAACTTTGGTAAGTTGTTTGAAATCACTCAATCCTGAAGAAAATATAGTCTGATATGTTGAAGTATTCAATTCTTAAATTATTTGGTCTTAAAACACGTCAAAGATATTTCTTTCTTGCCTAATAACCATCGGAATTATTCTGTTTATCATATAAAAAAATATTTTTTCAAAAAACACTTTGGTTTTTACAGAATTATATTAAATTTGCCAACCATTTAAACATCAAATGGACGTTCATTAAAACATGACTGCGAAAGTAGCTCAGGGGTAGAGCATCACCTTGCCAAGGTGGGGGTCGCGGGTTCAAATCCCGTCTTTCGCTCTAGACCTGTAACAATATACCAAGTAAAGTAATACATACTTTACAAATGCTCAAGTGGTGGAA
>JAWUWX010000016.1:0-60471 GCA_034111625.1 Flavobacteriaceae bacterium
AACATCTCAATCTTTCCACGAGCAATTTGTCTATTCATTGCAGAATACGCACCTAATAATAATTGCTGACCTGTTTGTCCTTTTGCGTAAAAAGTTCTAGAAACTAAAACACCCCCAAAAGAACGGTTGTCTAATAAACCACCATAGTCACGGGCAAAAGGAACACCTTGCGCCACACATTGATCTATAATATTTGCAGAAACCTCTGCTAACCTGTATACGTTTGCTTCTCGAGAACGGTAATCTCCACCTTTTACAGTATCATAAAACAACCTATAGGTAGAATCTCCGTCTCCTTGATAATTTTTTGCTGCATTAATTCCTCCTTGAGCCGCAATTGAATGGGCTCTTCTTGGAGAATCTTGGTATGCAAATGCTTTTACATTGTAGCCTAACTCTGCTAAAGTTGCAGAAGCAGAACCACCTGCCAAACCTGTACCCACCACAATAACGTCTATGTTACGCTTATTTGCAGGATTTACAAGATTGATATGATTTTTATAATCTGTCCATTTATCTTTAATTGGACCTTTTGGTACTTTTGAATCTAAAGCCATAATTTTATAAGATTAATGGTTAAGGTGATGATAAAGTGCAATAAAAATAAATCCTAAAGGAATTATAATTGAGTATGCTTTACCAATAGTTTGTAATGTTTTCTTTCTTCCTGCAGTACCACCCATTGACTGAAATGCAGATGTAAAACCGTGTGCTAAATGCAACGCTAAGAATACAAATGCCAAAACATAAGCACCAACTCTAAGTGGGTTTGCAAATTTATGCACCAATTCTTCATGGTAACGGAAACCTTCTATTCCCTCCATGGTACCAGACCAATCTCCTTGTATAAATTTTGTGTTGATTTCTGGAAACCAAAAATCAATGAAATGTAAAACTATGAAAGCTAAAATTGTTATTCCACTCCAAATCATATTTCTACTCATCCAAGATGAATTTGCAGCACCGTTATTCTTTACATAAGCTACTTTTCTAGCTCTAGAATTTCTTAATTCTAGGACAAAACCCATTACAAAGTGAAAAACAACAGCAAAAATTAAAATAGGTTGCAATGCAAATTGAACTAAAGGATTAGTTCCCATAAAATGGGAAACTTCATTAAAAGTCTCTGGACTTAAAACTGACAAAATATTTATTGATAAATGCTGAAGTAAGAAGAACATTAAGAAAAACGCCGATAACGCCATTGCTACTTTTCTTCCAATTGAAGATTTAAAAAATCCGCTCATTTTTTTTGAAGTTAGTTTTAATAACAAAAGTAGTCTAAAGTGAAACTTTAGACAAACTTTGCGTCTGTTTTATAACGTATTCAGAAGCAATCTAAAAACGTGTTCATGAAAATTAGAATGAAACAATACAATTGCATAAATTTGTTAGTCAAATAAATAGCCAAAGCATGAAATACCTTCCAATAGACAACAATTTATTTATAAAAAACCGTAAGAAATTTACTGCCAAAATGAAGCCAAATTCATTGGCAATTTTTAATTCCAACGATATTTATCCTATCAGTGCCGATAGTACATTACCATTCGCACAACACAGAGATATTTTTTATTTAAGTGGCGTAGATCAAGAAGAAAGTATCTTGGTTTTATTTCCTGATGCTGCTAAAAAAGAACACCAAGAAATTTTATTTTTAAAAGAGACTAATGCAAATATTGCTATATGGGAAGGAGAAAAGTTGGACAAGAAAACCGCTTTAAAAACTTCAGGTATTAAAACAGTTTATTGGTTACAAGATTTTGACAAAGTGTTTTTCAACTTGATGGTTCAAGTAGAAAATGTATACTTAAATACCAATGAACATTATCGCGCTGCTGTAGAAACAGAAACAAGAGAAGACCGATTTATAAAAAAGTGCAAAGCAGATTATAAAGCACATACGTACCTTCGTAGCCAACCAATTTTACAACGAATTCGCTCAATTAAAGAGCCTGAAGAAATTGCGCTAATGCAACAAGCCTGTGATATCACTGAAAAAGGATTTCGAAGAGTTTTAGGGTTTACAAAACCTAGTGTATGGGAATATGAAATAGAGGCAGAATACATCCATGAATTTACAAAAAACCGTAGTGATGGGTTTGCATATACGCCTATCATTGCAAGTGGTTACAATGCGAATGTATTACACTATATCGAGAACAACCAACAATGTAAAGAAGGCGATTTTATCTTAATGGATGTAGGTGCTAGTTACGCTAGGTATGCAAGTGATATGACGCGTTGCATCCCTGTTTCTGGAAAATTCACAGCAAGACAAAAAGAGGTGTATAACACAGTTTTACGAGTTAAAAATGCGGCTGCTAAATTATTAGTTCCTGGAACTATTTGGGCGGATTATCATATGGCAGTAGGAGAAATAATGACGCAAGAATTGATAGGATTGGGATTGATAACCAACGAAGATGTTCAAAACCAAGATCCAAATTGGCCTGCATATAAAAAGTATTTTATGCATGGAACTTCGCATCATATGGGATTAGACACTCATGATTATGGAATCTTAACAGAGCCAATGGAAGCAAATATGGTGTTTACGGTTGAGCCTGGAATATACATTCCTGAAGAAAACCTCGGCATACGACTGGAAGATGATTATGTAATTCAAAAAACTGGTGAGCCGTTTAATTTAATGCGAAATATTCCGATTGAAATTGACGATATTGAAGCATTGATGAACTAAGTTTTTTCTATAAAACTAAACTATTATGAATTTTGAAGAAATAATTCAAGACGTTTATGAAAAAGTAAACGCTGCTGAAGATAAAGGTCAAGTTGCATCGTACATCCCTGAATTAAAAAAGGTTGATCCTGGTAAATTTGGCATTTATATTTCAACTATTGATGGATTCAATTTTGGAACAGGAGATTGTTTTGACAAGTTCTCTATCCAGAGTATCTCAAAAGTGCTTTCTCTTTCATTGGCATATAGTATTCTTGGTGAGAAAATTTGGGAAAGAGTTGGTGTAGAGCCTTCTGGAACTGCTTTTAACTCTTTAGTCCAACTTGAAACTGATAAAGGTATTCCTAGAAATCCATTTGTAAATTCCGGCGCACATGTTATTTCTGACATTCTATTAAGTAATTTAAAAAACCCAAAAGAGGACTTTTTAACGTTTGTAAGAAGTATTACTCAAAATTCTGAAATCAATTATTCGTCTAGTATAGCTGCTTCTGAAAAGTCTGTTGGATATAGAAATATAGCTTTGTGTAATTTAGTTAAATCTTTTGGGAATATTGAAAATGAACCTTCCGAAGTGCTGGATTTCTATTTCAACCTTTGCTCATTGGAAATGAATTGCAAAGACCTATCACAGTTGTTTTTATTTTTAGCAAATGATGGTAAAACAATCATAGGTGATAAAAAGGTTTTAACCAAAAGCCAATCCAAAAGAGTAAATGCATTAATGCAGACTTGTGGTTTTTATGACGAGTCTGGTGAGTTTTCTTTTAAAGTTGGGCTTCCTGGAAAAAGTGGTGTTGGTGGAGGAATTGTAGCCATACATCCGAAACAATATACAATTGCAGTATGGAGTCCAAACTTAAATGACAAAGGGAATTCATATAAGGGAATGCGTTTTCTTGAAGAGTTTACAACAAAAACAGAGTTGTCTATATTTTAAAAGGTATAGAAACTTTGAAAAACAATTTAGTTTGTTTCTTAACTTAAAAAAATTAACTTCGTTTATCAACCGATATAGTTTATTAAAACAAACCATATCTTAACGATAAGCGTAACTGTAATTATATTCTCTTTTTAACAACTTTTACAACCCAACTCACTACAATAAACAGTACTCCTAAAATCAATAAGACAAACTTCATTGAAGCAAAATAAAAAGCAATTGAAGAACACGATTGTTGTAAATCTCCTAAGAGCAATTTAATCAAAGCAAAGTTTTCAATTACATCAAAAAGTGCCGCCAGAAAAACTCCCCAAATCAACAAAACTCCAAGTTTATAAACACGCGTATTGTTCCAAATTCGCTCATTTAGTTTGTGCATCAATAATGCAATAAAAGAAGCGTAGATAATTAAAAATAAAAAGTCTAAACCCATACTCATTCCAGCACTAGTTCTTGCATGTGTATCCCAAGAATTCAATATGTTTTCTGAGACTATTAACTCTTTTACCAATTCAAAGCTCACAATTCCATTAGGAGCAACTTCATTCTTTAACGGAATGTCAAAAAAAAGCATCATTGGGATAAGAATCAATAAAAAACTAACAACGCAATTGTCAGTTTCTTTTCATTCGGTTTTGAGATATTGTAAAATGGTGAGTTAATCATTCTATTGAATCGTTAAATTTTAGTTTTATTCATTTGAAAAAAATATCTTCGCCAAGATAGTTAATTTAATATATGTCTCACTTCTTCTCCTATAAGAACACGCCTATTCAGTACGCCTCTACTGGAAAAGGTCCTGTGATTGTTTTACTACATGGTTTTCTAGAAAACAGTACTATGTGGGACGAGATAATTCCATTTTTATCAAATAAAAACCGTATGATTTCTATTGATCTACTAGGTCATGGAGCATCTGGAAATATCGGATATGTGCATACTATGGAACAGCAAGCAATGATGGTGAAAGCGGTATTGAATCATTTGAAATTAAGAAAATTTACGTTGATTGGACATTCTATGGGAGGTTATGTTGGGCTTTCCTTTGCAGAATTATTTCCAAACTCTGTGAGAGGTTTATGTCTAATGAATTCGACTTTCGAAGAAGATTCAGACGAACGAAAACTACTACGAACAAGAGCCAATAAAATGGTAAAAACCAATTATGATAATATGGTGCGAATGTCGTTCGTGAATTTATTCAGTGAGAACAGTAAAACGATTCATGAAAATGAAATCTCATTAGCATTAAAAGAGGCTTTAAAAACTTCGTTGCAAGGCTATATCGCTGCTAATCAAGGGATGAAAGAGCGTAAAAACCATACTTCTTTTTATAAAAACGCTACTTGTAAAAAACTAGTGATTCTTGGAAAAAACGATACTGTTCTTGACTCTAAAACTATACAGTTATTTGCTAATAAAAATAAAATTCCAGCGGTTGCATTTTCAGAAGGGCACATGAGCCATATTGAAAACAAGCCAGAACTTATCGAGACTTTGATTAAATTCTGTAAATAAACTTACTCTTTATCCAACGAATTCCATCCTTGCGCAACCAATTCTATTTTTTGATTTCCTCTAGTTACTAAATACATTCCTTCGTTTTTAGGTGTCATATGACCTATTATGGTAAAGTTAGGGTTTGCCTTAATTTTTGGGAAATCTTCTTGAGAAACAGTAAATAATAATTCGTAGTCTTCACCTCCACTCAAGGCAACAGTTGTTGAATCTATTTTAAATTCCTCACAAGTAGAAATCATCTGAGGGTCTAATGGGATTTTGTCCTCATAAAGATCACAACCTACTTCCGATTGTGTACAGAGGTGGATAATCTCAGAAGATAATCCATCAGAAATATCAATCATAGAAGTTGGTTTTACGTCTAGTTCTTTTAAAAATTGAACCACATCTTTTCGTGCTTCTGGCTTCAATTGTCTTTCTACCAAATAAGAATACTCGTCTAGATCTGGTTGTGAATTAGGATTCGATTGAAATACTTGTTTTTCTCTTTCCAATACTTGAAGACCAAGATATGCCGAGCCTAAATCTCCTGAAACTACTAATAAATCGTTTGGTTTCGCACCATTTCTATACACAATATCTTCTTTCTTGGCTTCACCTATTGCAGTGATGCTAATCAACATTCCCTTGGTAGAAGATGTAGTGTCTCCTCCTACTAAATCAACGTTGTATTTTTCACATGCATGTTGAATTCCAGCATATAATTCTTCAATCGCTTCCAGAGGAAATCTATTGGAAATAGCAATAGAAACAGTAATCTGTGTAGCAGTTCCATTCATCGCATACACATCTGACAAATTCACCATAACAGCCTTATATCCTAAATGTTTTAAAGGCATATATGACAAGTCGAAATGTACCCCTTCAACAAGTAAATCAGTCGTTACTAAAACTTGTGTATCTCCAAACTCCAATACAGCAGCATCATCACCTACTCCTTTCTCCGTCGATTCACAATTAATGCCGAAATTTTTCGTTAAATGTTTTATCAATCCAAATTCGCCTAATTCAGAAAGTGAAGTACTTTGTTCATTTTTATCTTTTAACATACTTGTCGTATTGTTTTAGTATAGAATTTGATACATTTGTTTTCGCTGCAAAATTCTGTAATTTTTATTAATCTAGCACGGTTTTTGTTAATATTTATTTAAGGCTAAATCATATAACTAAATGAAATATTCTATTCCAACATTAAAAAAAATAACAATACTCTTTATTTTTATTTTTTCACTAACTCTTTTGACCAATTGCTCTGATGATCCTGTGGACATAGATATAGACAATGATGGAATAACAGGGATGTTAGACAATTGTAGAACTGTACCGAATATAGATCAGGCTGATAATGATAGAGATCGAGTAGGAGATGCATGTGATGAAGATGATGACAATGATGGGGTTTTAGATGAAGATGATAATTGTCCTCTTGTTGTTAATCCAGATCAAGCAGATTCAGACACTGATGGAATAGGTGATCAATGCGATGATGATAGCGATAATGATGGAATCCTAAATGATGTTGATAATTGCCCTCTTGTGGCAAATCCAGATCAAGCAGATAGTAATAGTAATGGCATTGGAGACTTGTGTGAAACTATAGATACTGATGGTGACGGTGTTCCAGACTCTTCTGACAACTGTCCAGAAATTGCAAATCCAGACCAAGCAGATCATGATAGTGATAACAGTGGAAATTTATGTGATGACGATTATGTTACTCCTTTAAACGAGTGTGAAAATGGAATGGCAGGAATTTATCCTTGTAAGGATTATGACTTGATGGCGCACCTTAGTTTAGGAGGAATGTTTGGAAATAGCGGAAATGATTCTTGGGGTTGGACAGATTCAACAACTGATAAAGAATATGCTCTTATGGGCCTTGATAACGGAACAGCATTTATAGATATTACGGATACTGAAAATATTATTTATCTAGGAAAATTACCAACAGCAACAGGAGATAGCTCTTGGAGAGATGTTAAAGTATATCAAGATCATGCATTTATTGTAAGTGAAGCTACAGGACATGGAATGCAGGTGTTTGACCTTACAAGATTAAGAAGCGTAACATCAAGCCCAGAAATCTTTACTGTTGATGCTTATTATACTGGCTTTGGAAGTGCGCATAATATTGTAATTAATGAAACTTCCGGTTTTGCTTATGCAGTCGGAACCAATAGTTTTGGTGGAGGTGCTCATTTTGTAAATATACAAAACCCCTTAAACCCTGTTGCTGCGGGAGGTTACTCCTCTGACGGTTATACTCACGATGCTCAAGTCGTTACATATACTGGTCCAGATTCAGATTATACGGGAAAAGAAATTTATGTTGGGAGTAATGGTGAACGTTTTGGAACAAATGAAGTTGTTGTTGTTGATGTAAGTGATAAATCTAATCCTATACATATTTCTAATATGACTTATTCTAATGAAGGCTATACACATCAAGGATGGTTTACAGAAGATCAACGTTATTTTATTACAGGAGATGAATTAGATGAAGCAGACGGAAATGTAGCAAATACTAGAATATTAATTTTTGATTTAGAGGACTTAGATAATCCCGTTCTGTTAAATGAATATTTTGGTCCAACCGAAGCTATTGATCATAATGGGTATGTAAAAGGAAATACCTTTTATTTAGCCAATTATAGAGCAGGAGTAAGAATGCATGATATTTCTAATATTGCTTCTGGTACAATGACTGAAATTGGGTTTTTTGACACATATCCTGCTGATGACAATACTGAGTTTAATGGTGTTTGGAATGTGTATCCGTATTTTCCAAGCGGAAACATTATTTTAAGCGATATTGAAAAAGGATTATTTGTTGTCAAGAAAAAAATATAGCATATGAATAAAAGTATTTTTAGCGTCTTCGTTCCAATACTTTTATTGTTATCAATTCTAAGTTGTTCCGATGAAAATGATACAGAAAGTGAATCTGTTCAGGGCGAAATTGAATTTATTAAAATAGTCGGTGGAATTAAAAATGAAACTGCTAATTCTGTAATAAAAACAAATGATGGTGGATTTGCAATTCTAGGCTTTACCCAAAGTAATGATGGTGATGTTATAGATAAAATTGATGAAAGTTATGATTATTGGGTTATAAAGTTTGATACAAAAAATGAATTACAATGGTCTAAAACCTATGGTGGAGCAAATGATGAAAGAGGTCAGGATATTATTCAAACAAATGACGAAGGCTTCTTTATAACTGGGTTTTCTAAAAGTAATGATGGAGATGTCAGTACAAGTTTTGGTTCTAATGATTATTGGGTTGCAAAACTTGATATAAAGGGAACTATTATTTGGGAAAAGAGTTTTGGGTTTTCTGGTACAGATCAAGCGTTTTCAGCAATTCAGACTTCTGATGGAGGTTATTTAATAACAGGAACATTAGATGTTACGGCTTCAAGTCAGCAAGGTAATGATAGAAGTTCTTTATCAAAGAAACATGCAGGAGGAGATTATTGGGCAGTAAAATTAGATTCCAATGGAACTAAACAATGGAGGCGATTCTATGGTGGTTCCAATACAGACACAGCCTATGATGTTATAGAAACTGACGACAACGGCTACTTAATGGTTGGATTATCAGATAGTAACGATGTTGATGTTACTGACAACAAAGGCACATATGATTTTTGGTGTGTAAAAATTGATTCAAAAGGAGTTCTCGTCTGGGAAAAATCTTATGGAGGTTCTGAAACAGATCAAGCCTATTGTGTTGCTAAATCTTCAAACGGAAACTTTATAATTACAGGTGATGTTCGAAGTAATGATAATGATGTAAGTTCTAATTACGGTTCTGCAGATATTTGGACAATTATGATTAATCCGCTTGGTGAAATCATTTGGGAAAAAAATTATGGAGGAAGCGGTTTTGACACCTCTAAAGCTGTTATTTCATCAAGAAACGGTGGGTTTTATATTACAGGAAACTCAAGAAGTGAAGATAATGATGTGACTTCTAATAAAGGAAATAACGATGTTTGGGTATTAAAAATAGATGACTCAGGAAATATAGAATGGGAAAAGTCTATTGGAGGAACTGAAATAGATCTTGCATTTGACGTTGCCGAACTCAATGATGGAAGCGTTGTAATAGTAGGAGAGTCCTGGAGTTCAGATAGCGATATTCCAGAGAATAAAGGTTTTTCTGACTTGCTAATTATTAAATTAAAATGAGAACAATAAAAACGATAATATTCTTAGGTTTAATTCTGTTTATCGCTGCTTGTAGTAATGATGATGATAAAATTACGAATGGAAACATCACCTTAAATTTCACTCATAATTGGGATGGTGAAAGTGTGTCTTCTTCAAGTTTCAACACGGTAAATCTTATCAATGCTAATGGCGAGGTTTTGAGCATCTCAAAATTGAGATACTTAGTTTCAAATATCTCTCTTGTAAAACCTAATGGAGCGTTAATTCCTCTATCTGATTATCTTTTAATTGATGTGACCAATGAAAACACTTCTTTAGAAATCATAAATATTCCATTTGGCACCTATACGAACATGACTTTTACGTTTGGGTTCAATAAAATAGATAATGTGGATGGAGATTATCTGGATCTTAATAGCACTTCTTGGAATTGGCCCACAATGCTAGGAGGAGGTTATCACTTCATGCAATTTGAAGGGAAATATGAAGACGGTGGAACTTTAAGTCCATTTGCATATCATATGGGAACAGCAAGAAAAAGCACGGACGTGTTTGAACAAAACTTTTTCAACATTTCTCTTGATGGTTTTTCTTTGACTAATAACGCTGAAATTGAAATAAAAATGAATATTGCTGAGTGGTTTAAAAACCCTATTACTTGGGATTTAAAGGTTCTTAATGTCAACCTTATGCCAAATTATGATGCTCAGAAAATAATGAATGAAAATGGAAAATCTGTATTTAGTTTAGGTGAAATTACTCAATAAAATAGGGCTCTCAATTATAGTTATATTTTGTCTTCTTTCTTGTGAAGAAAATGAGATAGGCACCAAAAGTTATACTACTTTTACTCCCACTCCATTACCTCTTGAAATTCCACAATTATTTGCCGAGAACATTTTACCTCCAATAATTCCCGTAAATAATCCACAGACAGTTGAAGGTGTTGCATTGGGAAGGAAATTGTTTTTTGATCCAATTTTATCAGCAGACAATACTCAAGCATGTGCAAATTGCCATTCGCCAGAAAATGCCTTTACCGATTCTGATCGGTTCAGCAAAGGAATAGATGGTCTTGTTGGGAATAGAAATTCAATGCCATTATTTAATATGGCATGGAATTATGACGAGAACTTTTTTTGGGATGGAAGAGCATTTAGTTTAGAAAAACAAGCATTAGACCCTGTAACAGACCCTATTGAAATGCACAATACTTGGACAAATGCAATGTCTTCACTACAAAATCACATAGAATATCCGAATTTGTTTCTTGAAGCCTTTGGAACGTCAACTATTGATTCTACTTTAGTCACGAAAGCATTGGCACAATTTGAAAGAACATTGATCTCTGGAAACTCAAGATTTGACATGCATCTACGAGGAGAAATCACACTCACAGATTCCGAATTAAATGGCTTTAACGTTTTTATGGACGAGACCAAGGGAGATTGTTTTCACTGTCATGGGAATGCTAACAATCCCTTATGGACGGATAATATTTTTCATAATAATGGTCTAGATGCAACTTTTATGGATTTAGGTTTGGGAAAACACACTGGAGATCCAGCCGATAACGGAAAGTTTAAATCTCCATCTCTGAGAAACTTAAAATTTACTGCACCGTATATGCATGATGGGCGGTTTGCAACGCTAGATGCAGTCATCAATCACTACTCAGAAGGCCTGACTAATTCTCCTTCAATTGATCCATTAATGAAAGCAGTAAATGATGGCGGTGTTCAACTTTCTGATGCCGATAAAATAGATTTAAAAGCATTTCTTCTTTCCCTTTCAGATAATGAGTTTATCAACAATGTTGATTTTAAAGAACCCAATTAAAACTTAGTATTGTAAACCTCTATTATCTTATCTGTTTTATCTATTCATATTATGACAAATATCGTTTTATTGTCCCTATATTTGTAGTCTAATTTAGAATTAATCTAAATGCAATAATTATGATTAAAGTATCAGACATAGCAAAAAAGAAAGTGATTGAACTTATGAGTGATGATGGCTATGATACAGCAAGTGATTTTGTTCGTGTAGGCGTTAAAAGCGGTGGTTGTTCTGGCCTTTCTTACGATTTAAATTTTGACAAAAGTAAATCTGAAGAAGATAAAGTTTTTGAAGACAATGGTGTAAAGATAATTGTTGACAAGAAAAGTTTTTTATATCTAGTAGGAACTACGCTTGAATATTCAGGCGGATTAAATGGTGCTGGATTTGTATTTAACAATCCTAATGCTAACAGAACTTGTGGTTGCGGAGAATCATTTTCTCTATAATTCTTTTTTTTACAAACAATCAAATAGACTCATCTTATGAATAAGTATACAGAAGACGATTTAAAAAAAGAACTTGAAACTCAAGAGTATGAGTATGGGTTTTACAGTGAACTTGAATCTGACACATTTCCTAAAGGTTTAAGCGAAGATATTGTTCGTGCTATCTCTAAAAAAAAGAATGAACCTGAATGGATGACGGATTGGCGTTTAGATGCCTTTCGTATTTGGGAGAGTATGGAAGAGCCTGAATGGGCGAATGTAAATTATCCGAAACCAGATTTTCAAAATATTGCATATTATTCTGCCCCAAAAGCAGTAGACCCTAATAAAACGTTAGACGATGTAGATTCTGAACTTTTAGCAATGTATAAGAAGTTAGGAATATCTATTGATGAGCAAAAAAAGATGAACAATATCGCTATGGATATTGTCGTAGATTCAGTTTCTGTAGTAACAACCTTTAAAAAAACATTGGCAGAAAAAGGAATTCTTTTCATGCCTATTTCTGAAGCAATTCAAGAACATCCTGAATTGGTTAAAAAATATATGGGATCTGTAGTTCCCCAAGCCGACAACTTTTATGCAGCGCTTAATTCTGCAGTATTTACTGACGGTTCTTTTTGCTACATTCCTAAAGGCGTTAAATGCCCAATGGAGTTGTCAACCTATTTCAGAATTAACGAAGGTGGAACTGGACAATTTGAAAGAACGCTTGTAATAGCAGATGAAGGTAGTTTTGTAAGTTACCTTGAAGGTTGTACTGCTCCAGCACGTGATGAAAATCAATTACACGCTGCAGTTGTTGAGCTAATTTCAATGGATAATGCAGAAATTAAATATTCTACAGTTCAGAACTGGTTTCCTGGAGATAAAAACGGAAAAGGTGGTGTTTTTAATTTTGTGACTAAAAGGGGAATTTGTCATAAAAATTCTAAAATTTCTTGGACTCAAGTAGAAACTGGAAGTGCTGTAACATGGAAATATCCTTCTTGCATCTTAAAAGGAGATAATTCAGTTGGAGAGTTTTATTCAATCGCAGTAACCAATAATTACCAACAAGCAGATACTGGAACAAAAATGATTCATCTTGGAAAAAACACCAAGAGTACTATTATTTCAAAAGGAATATCCGCTGGAAAATCTCAAAACTCTTATCGAGGACTAGTACAGATAGGTTCTCGAGCAGAAAATGCTAGGAATTTTTCACAATGTGATTCACTACTAATGGGAAACAAATGTGGTGCACATACATTTCCATACATTGAATCTAAAAATAAATCAGCAAAAATAGAACATGAAGCAACGACAAGTAAAATAGGTGAAGACCAATTATTTTATTGTAATCAACGTGGAATAGATACTGAAAAAGCAATTGCATTAATTGTAAACGGATTTAGTAAAGATGTACTAAATAAGTTGCCGATGGAATTTGCTGTAGAAGCACAAAAATTATTAGAAATAAGTTTAGAAGGATCCGTAGGATAAAAAATATAGAATGATACAAATAAAAAATATACACGCAGGAATAGAGGGAAAAAGCATCTTAAATGGCATTAATCTTTCTGTAAAGGCTGGTGAAGTACATGCAATAATGGGACCTAATGGTTCTGGAAAAAGTACACTTTCATCTGTAATTGCTGGAAATGAAACATATGAAGTTTCTCAAGGTGATATATTACTAGATAATGAAAGCATCCTTGAACTTTCACCAGATGAAAGAGCACATAAAGGTGTCTTTATGAGCTTTCAATATCCTATAGAAATTCCTGGAGTTAGTACAACGAACTTCATGAAAACTGCAATCAACGCAAAACGCAAAGCACACGGTCTAGAAGATCTTCCTGCGAAAGATATGCTAAAATTAATTCGTGAGAAATCAGAATTATTGGAAATGGATCGTAAGTTTTTATCTCGCTCATTAAACGAAGGTTTTTCTGGAGGAGAGAAGAAACGTAATGAAATTTTCCAAATGGCAATGTTAGAGCCTAAATTGGCTATTCTTGATGAAACTGATTCAGGTCTTGATATTGATGCCTTAAAGGTTGTTGCAAATGGAGTAAATAAATTACGTAACAAAGACAATGCAGTTATAGTTATTACGCATTATCAAAGATTACTAGACTATATTATTCCTGATTTTGTACACGTTTTACATAATGGTAAAATTGTGAAATCTGGAGGCAAAGAACTTGCGCTAGAGCTTGAAGAGAAAGGATATGATTGGTTGAAATAATGGCAAAAATGGATTTACAAGAAAAATTAGTATCATCTTTTATGGTTTTAGAAAACCTTGGAGAACTGGATTTGGATTCCAATGTACACGCAATTCGTACAGAAGCCATTTCAGCATTTGAAAAGCAAGGCTTTCCTACTAAAAAAGATGAAGAGTGGAAGTACACTTCGTTAAGATCGGTTTTAAACCATGACTATAGTGTTTTCCCAAAAGCTGAATCAGAAGTTGAGTTTAAAGATGTAAAAAAATATTTTTTACATGAAGTGGATTCTTATAAACTCGTTTTTATAGATGGTGTTTATAGTTCTTTTTTATCTGACACTACTCACGATGGTTATGATATTTGCTTGCTTTCAGCAGCATTTAAAAAACCAAAATATAAAATGGTTTTAGATAAATATTATAACGCACTAGCACAACAAAAAAATAGCCTTACAGATTTAAATACAGCATTTTCAATGGAAGGTGCATACATCAATATTCCAAAAAATATTGTGCTTCCTAAGCCTATACAGATTCTAAATTTTTATTCTGGAAGTGAAAAAGAAATTTTATTACAACCTAGAAATATAGTTGTCGTTGGGAAAAATTCTCATTGTCAAATTATTGAACGTCATCAAAGTTTAAGCGACAACGTTGTTTTAACAAATTCAGTTACAGAGATATTTGTCGGTAAACGCGCAATTGTTGACTTTTATAAAATTCAGAATGACAATGAAAACGCTTCATTGATAGACAATACGTTTGTTCAACAAAAAGAAAGTAGTATTGCTTCTGTTAATACGTTTTCGTTTGGCGGAAAATTGACTAGAAACAACCTAGAGTTTTATCACGAAGGCGAACATATTGAATCTCATTTAAATGGGATTTCAATTTTAGATAAGAAACAACATGTAGACAACCATACAATTGTAAAGCATCAATCTCCTAATTGTGAGAGTTTTGAATTGTATAAAGGTATTTATGATGATGCTTCAACTGGTGTTTTTAACGGTAAAGTAATCGTAGATCAAGAGGCTCAAAAAACAAATGCTTTTCAGCAAAACAATAATATATTAATTGGAGATAAAGCAACTATCAATGCCAAGCCTCAACTAGAAATTTTTGCAGATGATGTAAAATGTTCTCATGGTTGTACAATTGGGCAATTGGATGAAAGCGCCTTATTTTATATGCAATCTAGAGGGATCCCTACAAAAGAAGCAAAAGCATTATTATTATATGCTTTTGGAAACGAAGTAGTTGAAAAAATTAAGATTCCTGAATTAAAATCTAGAATTACAAAATTGATAGCCAATAAATTAGGTGTGAAATTAGGATTTGAATTTTAATCAGTAATCAGAGGCGTAAGAAATTTAAAGCGCCTTCAAATTATATTTGAAGGCGCTTTTATATTCACAATATAGTTTATCCAACTATTATTTTACATCAATTGTAGATAATATATTCTTCAATAAATCATTAAAAGGTTGGTTTCCTAACTCGTATTCTACAACAAATTTATTTTCTCCTTCTTTCAATCCTCTTTCAGCTAGTTTATCTTTTGTTTTGCTATAAGTAATTCCTGTTCTTACAACTACCAAATCTTTTGATGGAATTATCATCACGCGTTGTCCTTGATAACCGTCTGCCATATACATGTCCTTTGGAACGTCAGGGAGATGCCCTTGAGCATTTAACCAAAATTGTGCTCCATAGATTCCTTCTGAAGTATTTGTAGGTGTAGACGTGTATTTTACCCAATCTTCGCTTATTATTTGTTCTCCATTCCAATTTCCATTATTCAAATACAACAAGCCATATTTTGCCCAATCTCTTGTTGTTGCCCAAGGATATGAAGACGCAATATAATTCCCAGCCAAATCTGCCTCTAAAATCATTGAATGCATCCCAATTTTATCAATCAAATCAGAATACCAAAAATCTAAATATTCTTGATGTGTTTTAAATTTATCTCTAACAATTCCAGACAACAAGTTACTTGTTCCAGAAGAATAATTCCAACTCTCATTAGGCTTCCCTACCAACGGCTTATTAGCTTGAGGTTTAGTCATGTCACTCTCCAAATACAACATTTTAGTAACATCAGAAATCTTTGTGTAATCTTCTTCCCATTCTAAACCGCTATTCATTTGTAGTAAATTATGTATCGTAATTTCTGAACGTTCATCATGCTTCCATTCGTCAATTGGTGCCGGATTATGAATGTCGATTTCCCCTTGTTGATCCAAAACACCAATAACAGTACTCACAATACTTTTTCCCATTGACCAACCTAAAACCTTGGTGTTTTTATCAAATTCATCAGCATATTTTTCTGTAATAATTTGATTTTTATAAACAATCAACAAAGAGTGCGTTATATTTCCTGCTGTATTTTGTTTAAAATAGGTGTCAACAATATTTTCTAACTTATGATAATCTACACTTGAGAAAACTGTATCCTTTTGAGGCATATTTCCATAAGGAAACGGCAAGTTTTTATGTGTTAGATTTCTATTAGGAACTAAATATGGAGCCTCTGGATCATAATCATCATTGATCACAACTGCTCCTAAACCTTCACGATAAATTGCCTTTCTAGTTTTTAAACCAAATACTTTTGACACCACTGATTTTTCATCAATATTAACTTCGTTTGACGCCAAGTTTATAGGCGAAAAATTATTGTCCTTTCCTTCTATAGACCCTTGAGTTCTATCTGCAACAAACATTCCTGAAGCAGTGCTTTTAGCAGAAAATCCTGAGATTAAAACAAACTTTGGATAATTTGTATATATAATATACGAGACTCCCAAAAGAAAGAATAATAAAAAGTATTTGATAAATTTTTTCATGAATTGTAGTTTTGTTTCTAAACAAAAATACATCTAATAACTTAAATTGATTGATTGTTTTGTAACTTTGTATATTGACTTATTCCAAATAAGATATATGCTAGATATTACTAAAATTCGTGCTGATTTTCCTATATTAAATAGAACTGTGAATGGCAAACCATTGGTCTATTTCGACAATGCAGCAACCTCTCAGACACCTCAAGTTGTAATTGATACTATTGTAGATTATTATAGTAATTATAATGCCAATATTCATCGTGGAGTTCATACGCTGAGTCAAGAAGCTACCGATAAATATGAAGGGGCTAGGTTGAAGCTGCAACGACATTTCAATGCTGAAAAATCGTATGAGATAATTTTCACTTCAGGAACAACCCATAGTGTTAATATTGTAGCCACAGGATTTACATCCTTACTTAATAAAGGTGATGAAATTATTGTTTCTGCACTTGAGCACCATTCCAATATTGTTCCTTGGCAAATGTTATGTGAACGAACTGGTGCTATATTAAAAGTCATCCCAATGAACCAAGAAGGAGAATTGGTCATGGAAGAATACGACAATTTATTATCAACTAAAACCAAAATTGTATTTGTCAATCATTTCTCAAATGCACTTGGAACCATCAATCCAATTAAAGAAATTATAGATAAAGCGCATAAAGTTGGTGCAGCTGTTTTAATTGATGGCGCACAAGCTTGTCCACATATACAGCCAGACGTACAAGAGCTAGATGCTGATTTTTATGTTGTCTCTGCACATAAAATTTATGGACCTACAGGAATTGGAATTCTTTATGGGAAAGAAGAATGGCTTACGAAACTGCCTCCTTATCAAGGTGGAGGAGAAATGATAAAAGAAGTAACGTTTGAAAAAACAACCTATGCAGGATTACCTCATAAATTTGAAGCAGGAACTCCTAATATATGTGGAGGAATAGCCTTTGGAGCAGCCATAGATTATGCGCATTCAATAGGATTTAAAGAGATTGAAAAGCGAGAGAAAGAGTTGCTAGATTATGGAACTCAAGAATTATTAAAAATAGATGGTCTTAAAATCTATGGTACTTCTGAAAATAAAACTTCTGTAATTTCATTTAATATAGAAGGTATTCATCCGTATGATATTGGAACTATCGTTGACAAACTAGGAATTGCAGTAAGAACTGGTCACCATTGTGCACAGCCAATTATGGATTATTATAAGATTCCAGGAACGGTGAGAGCGTCTTTTGCCTTTTACAATACGCTGGAAGAAATAGATGCGCTTGTTTCAGCAGTTAAAAAAGCACAACTGATGCTAAGTTAAAATAGAATTAGTATACCCATAGGTCTTATGTCTGATCAATGGAATGAGGTTAAAGGCTTGGTAAATGATATAAATGTAAACGCTATTCAAGAGTTAGAGGCGCCTTCTAATAATAATTTTGATTGAACTCTTATTGCTTCTTTAAAAATAACGGATGTTAAGAATGCTTATGAAGCATCAACATTTGATGACAGGAATCCTGATGTTGCGTTAAAAAAGTTTTATTAATAGATTGTTTGAAGTTATAAACTAAAGTAGTTTTTTAGTTATATTATTTACATACGCTTTATCTACTTTTAATTCTTTCATTTTGGAACCTTTAACTGCTAGAACATCACAACGTTCATTCTGTGGATGGTTATTATGCCCTTTTACCCACTCAAATTTGATCTTTCGGTCTTTATATGTTTTTAAAAAACGTTTCCACAAGTCAGGGTTTTTAACATCTTTAAATTTTTTCTTAACCCACCCGTAAATCCATTTTTTCTCAACAGAATCAACTACATATTTTGAATCAGAAAAAACAGTAATTTCAGCGTGTTCTGCTGTTACCTTTTCAAGAGCGACAATCACTGCCAATAATTCCATCCGGTTATTGGTCGTCAATTCAAATCCATCAAAAAACTCTTTTTTATAAGGCTTACCAACCCATTCCATAACAACTCCATAACCTCCTTTTCCAGGATTCCCGCTGCACGCTCCATCTGTATAAATATGTACTTGAGGTTTGCTATTCATTATCTATGATTAATTTTTTAATTATTTGGGGAAAGTACTCAAACTCCAATTTATGAATTTTTTCAGCGACTATTTCAGGTGTGTCATTTGGTAAAACATTGGTTTTAGCCTGAAATATGATGGCCCCTTCATCATAATTTTCATTTACATAGTGAATTGTAATCCCTGTTTCTGTTTCTTTATTTTCAATAACCGATTTATGAACGTTCATTCCGTACATTCCTTTTCCTCCATATTTGGGTAAAAGTGCAGGGTGAATATTGATAATTTTATTGGGGAAAGCTGCAATAATGTGTGCTGGAATCTTCCATAAAAAACCTGCTAAAATGATTATATCTGCTTCCTTTTTTAGAAATTCAAGAACCTCGCCCTCATCATTAAAAGCTTCTTTACCGAACACTAAGCTATTGATTTTAATGTTTTTAGCCCTATCTATAACTCTAGCATTCTTATTATTAGTAAGAATATGCACAACAGCTGCTATATTACTTTTCTGAAAAAAAAGGGTGATATTTTCGGCATTTGATCCCGACCCTGAAGCAAAAATTACAATACGTTTCATTAAATTTATAGAGTTTGTTACTCAACAAAAAAAAGAATAATTATTAACAATTACGAAGAATAAATTAAAAGATTCAACATTTTTTTTTAACTTAGTCTTCACATTTTTCTCAGTAAATGATTTTATAAAAAATAAGTTTTTTATTTTTGCCGGGAATTTAAATTTAAAATTAGAAAATTATGTCAGACATTGCATCAAGAGTAAAAGCCATTATCGTTGATAAATTAGGCGTTGACGAGAATGAAGTAACAACAGAAGCAAGCTTCACAAATGATTTAGGAGCGGATTCACTTGATACTGTTGAATTAATTATGGAGTTCGAAAAAGAATTCGATATTCAAATTCCAGATGACCAAGCAGAGAACATTGGAACTGTAGGTCAAGCAGTAAGCTATATTGAAGAAGCAAAAAAGTAATCTAAATATACTACTACGAGTTCAATAAATTGAACTCGTAGTAGTATATTTAGTAATAACAACCTATCTTTTATGGAATTAAAACGAGTCGTAGTTACTGGACTTGGGGCTTTAACGCCTATCGGTAATAATATTGAAGAGTATTGGAATGGATTAATTAATGGTGTCAGCGGAGCTGCACCTATAACCCATTTTGACGCAACAAATTTCAAAACTCGTTTCGCATGTGAAATCAAAAACTTTGAAGTTACAGATTTCATAAACAGAAAGGAAGCTCGAAAAATGGACAAGTTTGCACAATACGCTATGGTTGCTGCAGATGAAGCGATTGAAGATGCCGGAATTGATATAGAAAAAATTGATCATGATCGTGTAGGAGTTATTTGGGGTGCTGGAATAGGTGGGTTAGAAACTTTTCAAAATGAAGTTTTAAATTTTGCTGCTGGAGATGGATCTCCGAGATTCAACCCTTTTTTCATTCCAAAAATGATTGCGGATATTGCTCCTGGGTATATTTCTATTAAACATGGTTTTAGAGGTCCAAATTTCACAACAGTTTCTGCTTGTGCTTCATCTGCAAATGCAATTATTGATGCTTTTAACTACATTCGATTAGGACAAGCTGATATGTTTGTTACAGGAGGCTCAGAAGCTGCAGTAACCATTGCTGGAATAGGCGGATTTAATGCTATGCATGCCCTTTCTACAAGTAATGAAAATCCAAAAACAGCTTCAAGACCATTTGACAAAACCAGAAATGGATTTGTTCTTGGTGAAGGTGCTGGTGCGTTGATCCTTGAAGAATATGAACATGCAATTGCTCGTGGTGCTAAAATCTATGCAGAAGTAGGTGGCGGAGGCTTATCAGCAGATGCACATCATATTACTGCGCCACATCCAGAAGGATTGGGAGCTAAAAATGTAATGCTTAACTGTCTTCGAGATGCAGGGTTAAAACCTACAGATGTTGACGCTATTAATGTTCATGGAACATCTACTCCACTTGGAGATATCGCCGAAACAAAAGCAATCACTGAAGTTTTTGGAGAACATGCTTATTCATTAAACATTAACTCCACAAAATCAATGACAGGGCACTTATTAGGTGCGGCTGGTGCAATTGAAGCTATTGCTTCAATCTTATCAATGAAACATGGAGTTATTCCACCAACGATCAATCATACAGCTCCTGATGAAGCTATTGATAGTAAACTTAATCTCACCCTTAACAAACCTCAGAAGCGCGATGTAAAAATTGCAATGAGTAACACATTTGGATTTGGAGGACACAATGCTTGTGTTCTTTTCAAAAAAATAGATTAAATACATTGAATGGGCTTCATTCGAAAAATAATCACATCTCGTTCCTCACAAGACGAAAAGTTCTATCGTGAGTTAAAAAAAATATTAGGGTTTTCTCCTAGTAATCTCTTACTATACAAGAAAGCTTTCGTTCATCGTTCGAAAAAAGAACTTAGTAAAATCGGAAACCCTCAGAATTATGAGCGTTTAGAATTTCTTGGTGATGCTATGCTCGGAGCTGTAATTGCTTCTTACTTGTTTAAAAAAGTACCTTCAGGAGATGAAGGCTATTTAACTCAAATGCGTTCTAAAATTGTAAGTAGAGAGCATCTTAATGAGTTGGGGCGTGATTTAAACTTAATCAGATTTGTAAAGAGTAAAGTTTCTAAATCAAAATTTGGTGAGAATATCAATGGTAATGTTTTTGAAGCGCTTATTGGTGCCATTTACTTTGATAGAGGGTATAAATATTGTAAAAAATTCGTTTACAAACGAGTGATTAAGCCTTATGTAGACATCCCAAAACTGGAAGGTAAAATCACAAGTTATAAGAGTTTGTTTATTGAATGGTGTCAAAAAGAAAAACAAGGATTTAACTACGTTGTTTATGAAGATACAGGAAATGATTCTGTGAGACATTTCAGTGTTAAACTATATTTGAGAAATAAACTAATTGCTAAAGGTCGATCCACTTCTAAGAAAAAAGCAGAAGAAGTTGCTTCAAAAAGAGCGTACTTCGCTTATCAAAATAAAATTGACAATATCTAAATAAACGCGATAACGTTTTCGCAATTTTTTTCCTTTGTTTGTCAAACAATCCCTAACTTCGCGTTTAGATTTATTTTTACTTGTATGCAAGTACACTCTCTGGAATTAGCTAATGAATATAAATTAATTGGAATTCATACTTCCGTTGAGGATTACAAACTTGCATATTTAATAAACCAAAATTTAAATGCTGGTTTTTCAAAGTATAAAGAGTATTTAGATTTTAGCAAAAAAAATGGTTCGTTTTCAGTTTTTGAATTTATTGATGATAAAAATCAGTTGATTAATCATTTAATTTCAAATAAATATATAGGTTCCGTTTCGCAGGTTTCTGAAACTAACTTGTTTTCTGAAGAAGGTTCATATAGTACTATGTCCTATCTAATTCCAGAAAAGAAAAAAGTTGATTTTTTTCTAAAAGTTGAAGGTGAAATAAGTCATATAGAATTCAATAAAACGATTGATAAATTAAATCATATTGATCAAATAATAACAACATATAGTATTAACCCTAGTCAATTAAAGTCCAAAGACTTTTTAATATTTTAGTCCATGTCACAACTTAAAAAAACCAAAATTGTCGCAACCTTAGGTCCTGCATGTAAAGATAAAAAGACCCTGAAAAAAATGGTTCTTGCTGGCGTGAATGTATTCCGCGTAAACTTTTCTCATGCGGATTATGAAGACGTAATTGAGACCGTGAAAACGATTCGAGAAATCAATACCGAAACTGGTATTCATACTGCAATATTAGCAGATTTACAAGGGCCTAAACTACGCGTTGGTGTTATGGAAGAGTCTTTGTTAATCAAAGGCAATGAGTTTACTTTTACTACCGAAAAATGTATAGGAAATAGTAAAAAAGCCTATATGACTTATAAAAATTTCCCTAAAGACGTTAAAGTAGGTGAGAAAATATTGGTTGACGATGGGAAACTTTTATTTGAAGTATTAAAATCTGATAAGAAAAAAACAGTCACTACCAAGATCATAAGGGGTGGTGAATTAAAATCTAAAAAAGGTGTTAATTTACCTAATACTAATATTTCTCAACCTGCACTTACTGAAAAAGATATTAAAGATGCAATTTTCGCGATAGGTCTTGAAGTTGATTGGATTGCGCTTTCATTTGTAAGAACTGGAGCCGACCTTAAATTATTACATGATTTAATTAAAAAACATTCTGATTATAAAATCCCTGTAATTGCAAAAATTGAAAAGCCTGAAGCGGTTGAAAATATTGATTCATTGATTCCTTATTGTGATGGATTAATGGTGGCTCGTGGAGACTTAGGTGTTGAGGTTCCTATGGAACAAGTACCTCTTATTCAGAAAAGACTTGTATTGCGTGCTAAACAAGCAAGAATACCAGTCATTATTGCAACACAGATGATGGAAACAATGATTACTAATCTTGTTCCAACTAGAGCTGAAGTAAATGACGTTGCTAATTCAATTATGGATGGTGCTGATGCCGTAATGCTTTCAGGTGAAACATCAGTAGGTGTTAATCCTGTCAATGTGATTGAAAACATGACTAATATTATCAAAGGTGTTGAAGATTCACCATTGATTAAAGTTCCGTTGGCTCCTCCACATATTAAAACCGTAAGATATATATCCAAAGCGATCTGTCATCATGCAGCTTTAATGTCAAATGATATTGATGCAAAAGCCATTTCAACGTTAACTAATAGTGGTTATACTGCTTTCCAGATTTCTGCTTGGAGACCAAAATCTTATGTTTTTGCCTTTACTTCTAACAAAAGAATTTTAACAATGCTGAACCTACTTTGGGGTGTTAAAACATTTTATTATAACAATCTAGTAAATACTGATACTACAGTTAGAGAAATTAATAAGATTGCTAGAGAAATGGGTTATTTAAAGAAAGGTGATTATGTTATCAACTTGACTTCTATGCCTGTAAAAGAAAAAGGAATGGTGAATACAATGCGTGTAACTGAATTAAAATAGACCCTCTTTTTTATTTTGTTTTTATTTTTCGCGTAGAGAGTTGAATGAACTGAATTGAAAAATTCGTATATTTAACACTATAAATTCTACGATTATGGCAATTAAAAATTTTAGAGCCCCAAATAAACAACCTTCAAAAAGTTCAAGAGACGCTATACTTGTATCCGATTTTATGACTAAAAAATTGATTACTTTCAAGCAAGATCAATCTGTTCTTGAAGTAATGGATTTATTGATAAAACACCGTATTTCTGGTGGACCAGTTGTGAATGATCAAGGCGAATTGGTTGGTATAATATCAGAAGGAGATTGTATAAAACAGATTTCTGAAAGTCGTTATTTTAATATGCCTATGGTTGATACTAAAGTTGAAAACCACATGGTTAAAAATGTAGATGTAATAGACGGAAATATGAATATCTATGATGCTGCAAATTTGTTTTTAAAATCAAAAAGAAGACGTTTTCCTATTATTGAAAACGGAAAATTAATTGGGCAGATAAGCCAAAAAGATGTCTTAATTGCTGCTTTGAAGCACAAAGGTAATACTTGGTAGTCTTTGTCAAAAAAATCTAATCCCTCTTAATCAATAGGTAATAATCATTTTCCAATAGCAAATATCCCTGATCATATACATAATAGTATGTGTTGTCAGTCTTAGTTTTGTAAATAGAAGTAAATACATTAAAATCAAAATTACTGCTCAATAATTTCACACGAGTGACTTTCGTCTTTCCAGATGTGTTTAATTCAGATAGTGTTTTATAATTTCTTCGTAAACGATAGTTTACGTTACGAATCATATTTTTACTTTCTTTATTGATTTTGTTATTATACGTGTTTCGACAATAGTCTGAACAAAACTTTTTATCTATTCTACCCTTAAAAGGCTCTTGACATTCAAGACATTTTTGGTCTTCCATATCGTATGATTTTCAATTGTTTAACTGCAAATATAGGGTAAATATATTTGAATGTTGTCGTTTACAGTCAATTACAACCGAAAGTAACCGTTTAACAACCGATAAATATTGAATACACTCCTCACCTTTGCAGTGTCAAACGAATTGGCAAACAAATAATTAATAAAACATTTAAAACTTATCTTATGAGTACGTTAAGAAACAAAGTACAATTGATTGGAAACTTAGGAAACAATCCAGAAATTATCACCTTAGAGTCAGGAAAAAAACTAGCGAAATTTTCTATTGCAACAAATGAATCCTATAAAAATGCACAAGGCGAAAAAGTTCAAAATACGGAATGGCATAATGTTGTCGCATGGAATGCAACAGCAGAAATTGTAGAAAAATATCTTGAAAAAGGAAAAGAAATTGCAATTGAAGGAAAACTAACGTCTAGATCTTATGATGATAAAGATGGCAACAAACGTTATATAACTGAAATTGTGTGTAACGAATTATTGATGCTTGGAGCTAAATAATAAGACAATATTGCTCTCTAAGCAGAAAAAAGGGTGTCTATATAGACACTCTTTTTTTAAATACAATAATATGTTTCAATTCATAAAGATTATGAATCATAATTAAAACAATCAGACCTACTCTTGAAGAGTCAATAAATAGTTCTCACCATGCTCAAGATGTCTTTGCTGTTTCTCAGAAGGCATTTTATCAAACATTCGCACAAGCATTCCTAAGCGTGGATTTGATAAAAAGAAATCACGATGGGTATGCATAAATCTCCAAAATAAACCATCCCAAACCGCTTGCCATTCTCCTTTTTCATAGTTACTCATTTTCAATAAATAATTACTTCCACTTATGTAAGGTTTCGTAGCCATTAAACCACCATCTGCAAATTGACTCATGCCGTAAATATTGGCTACCATAACCCAGTCATAGGAATCAATAAAAAACTCCATAAACCATCTATACACTTCATCTGGATCAAACTCACACAGCATCATGAAATTACCTAAAACCATTAAACGTTCTATATGGTGGCAATAGCCTGTTTGTAATACTTTTTTAATCGTTTGGTCTATGGGCGGAATACCGGTCGTACCATCATAAAACGATACGGGAATTTTCTTTTTAAATTTCCAGAAATTAGTAGTCCGCTCTTCGCTTCCTCTAGATTCATAAACACCTCTTATAAATTCTCTCCATCCTATAATTTGACGTACAAAACCTTCGGTAGAATTAATGGGTACATTATTTTCTTCAGCATATAATAAACAAGCATCAGTAATTTCTTTAGGCGTTATTAAGCCAACGTTTAGCATAGGTGTTAATACACTATGATTTAGAATGGAGTTTTCAGCAACAATAGCATCTTCATAAGTCCCAAATTCCATAAATCGCTGCTCAAAAAATTGATGTAACCAATCTCTGGTCGTTTTAAAACTGGTTGGATATAATGATTGTTCAGTAAGACTTCCTAAATGAGTTGAAAAGTATGTTTCGACATAGTGTTTGGCTTCTATATAATAGCTATCTACATCTGGAAACTGAATAGATGGCGGTGTCTTTTTAGCAGGATACTTCTTTCTGTTTTCAGTATCAAATGTCCATTTACCACCTGTTGGTTTGCCGTCAGAATCCATCAAAATATTTCGCTTTTTACGCTGCTCTGTATAAAAAGAGGTTTGATGGTATTTCTTTTTATCACTTCTAAAAAAAGGTACTAGGTCTTCTTTAGAATTTAAAAATAAAGGAGATGTATATTGAGAGGCTGTTATTCTACTTTCTAAAAAACCTTTATCTAACCTTTTTTGAAGCCAATTATCTGTTGGATCTATATAGTTGATATGCGCAACACCTTGTTGTTTCAATTTAGGGATGAGTAGTCTGATATCAGAAATATCTTCTGTAGCTTCAATATAGTGTACTTCAAGGTTTTTGTCTTTCCGAAGAAAATCTGCATACCGTTTCATAGTTGCTCTATGAAAGGCTATTTTTTGCTTGTGGAATGGATACTGCTTAAAGAACAGGTACTCCTCTACTAAATAGAAAGTAGCATCCTTCGCAAAAAGTGGAGACTCTTGGAATAATTGATGTGGAAATAGTATATTAATTTGTTTCATTTATTTCTTCTACAGCGTTCGCTACAATATTTAACTTCATCCCAACTCTTTTCCCATTTTTTACGCCACGTAAACGGACGCTCACAAACGACACATGTTTTTTGGGGAAGGTGTTGCTTTTTCATAATTAAAATTCTGGCACTTCTTGGACTCTCACATAAGGAAAACTTCCTATTTTTTTTAACGAGTAGTAACTATTTAATCCTGAAATACCAACACCATTTGTAACTTCTAAATCAATATCGCCATCTACTATTGCTATGTCCGGCAAAATGAGATGTTCTATTTCTCCAACTACTAAAACAGTATTATTAATCTTAATATCAATCGCTTCTTTAAAACGCATTCCGATTTTAAAGGTACTTTCTTTTACAAAAGGAGCTATAAAATCGTTAGCGTATTCTTCAGAAAGATTACAACGTTTAAATTCTGAGACGTCAGCTTGAAATTTTGCAGACGTATAATGGGCGTTTTTTATAAACTCTGGATGAATGTGATTAATCGTGTAACAGCCATTTTCTTTAATATTATGGTAGGTATGTCCTGCATCCGCTGATCTTGGTCTAGATATAAAACCTAAAAGCGGAGGGTTACTTCCTAAGTGAACCACAGAACTAAAAACAGCCAGATTGGTTTGGTTTTCTTTGTTTATGGTACCTATAAGATTTGCCGGTTTGATGCCTGTAGTTGAATTAATAATTTTTAATCGCGTAATGCGGTCTAATTTCCCTATGTCTTCTTTAGTGTAAATCATTGTGTGTTCTATTTACGTGCGTGTTTAGTAATCGTTGTTTCTCTTTTTGTACAGCTGGATGCTTTTTATGTCCCCAAATTTTATCTCTAGCGATTCGTGCACTTTCTTGCAAATTTACAATAGGTGATGGATAATCTTCACCAATGATAACTCCGCAAAAAGTTTGCTCCATTGCCGTCATTTTCCAAGGTTCATGAATATGATTTATTGGTGTATTCGTTAGTTCTGGAATCCATTTTTTTATAAATATACCTTCAGGGTCGTGCTCTTGTGAATTCTTTACAGGATTGTATAATCGCACCGTATTAATACCTGTAGTGCCAGCCTGCATTTGAAACTGTGGATAATGAATACCTGGCTCGTAGTCTAAAAATTGCCTTGCTAAGTGGTAGGTTCCATCGCGCCAATCTTGATCTAGATTTAGTGTTAAAAACGAAACCACCATTGCACGCATTCTAAAATTAATCCAGCCCGTTTTTTCAACAGCACGCATACAAGCGTCTATTAAAGGATAACCTGTTGTACCTGTCTTCCAAGCTTTGATAAATGCTTCATTTTTTATGTGTGGTAATAACTCATAACCGCTGTTAATACAATCAGTTTCATAACTACATTCTACTTCAAATTTCTGAATAAAATGACAATGCCAATGCAATCTGGTAAGCATTGCAGAAAAGGCTCTAGTATTTTTTGTTCCGTTAGGGTGTGTGCCAATAAATTGAAAGGCTTGTTTAATACTCATATTTCCCCAAGCTAAATAAGGAGACAGTCTGCTGCATCCCATTCTGCTTTCTGTAGGTTTTGAGATGTGTTTTTGATAGTTAAAGCCTCTTTGATTGGTAAATGATTTTAAATAGCGCCAGGCATTTTGTTCTCCTGCTGGCTGATATTGTTTAGGATATTCTTTTAATTGCGCTTCTGTTTTTTTAGGTATTAAAAAGTGATGTTCAATCAGTTCTTCCTTTGAAACTGAATACTTGTTTTGGATTACTGCCGAATGCATTGCAACATGCCATTGTTTGTTCCAAGCATCTCTGTTTTTAATTCCTCTTAGAATTCCATCTCGCTGTGATTCTTGCCATTTAATATGATGCTGTTTACAAAAAGAACGCACCTGTTTGTCGCGCTGCCAAGTTCTTTGAGTTCCACTTTCTCTAAAACTAAAAAGACCTCTTATATCAAAGGATTCTTTCAAGTATTTAAATACGTTAACAGCTTCTCCATAGAAAACAGTAACATTCCTATTGAAAGGAGCGAGTGCCTTGTTTAAAGCGACAATAGAATGATAGATAAACTGTAAGTGCCTTAGACTTGTATCAGGATATTCAATAAGCGTAGGCTCGAATATATAAATAATACGATAGGGAATACCAGCCTGCTCTGCCTTTAATAAAGGCTCGTGGTCTTGTGAGCGAATATCACGTTTTAACCAAACAATATTTATAGCCTGTCTATTCAATAGGTAAGTTGTTTTTTACATTTTTTCCAAAAAGAAAAGAAAGAAGGGTAATAGCCTTCTACATCAAACATCCATTCTCTAGCAACTTGTATACCTTCATAATGATTGCTTAAAGGATGTTCCTTATAGTAAATTTTTTCAAGATTATACGCTGCAATAAGATCCTTAAATTCACCTATGTAAATTTGAATATTAGGGATGTTTTCTTGGGAAATATTAATGATAAAATCTATCGTCTTTTGAGATACAGGATAGTACTCAAAATGCGAAGGCTCTAATAATAGAATTCTATTTGCTGAAACATTTTTTTCCCAAAGAGGGTCTAAATTGTAAAAATTATAAATATAGGTTGGAAGTAGTTCATCTATCTCAATAGGTTTTTGTTTCGGTAAGGGAGTTTTTAAGACTAATGGCCGTGTTTCTTTTAAAATTTTAGGAATATCTAATGTGCTAAAAGCCTCGTAAGGCACATCTAGAAATGTGTTTTTTTGTTGTGTGAAACAGTATTTATTAATGTTGTCTTGATTGACAACATATTTTTTATTGGCATTTGTTCCAGCAACCCATTGCCAACTCAAAGCGTTACTTGCCCAATCTGCATCCAATAAATTATAGTACATCCATTGTGCTGGCTTTTTCCAGTGACTTTGCCCAACATTACATGCTATAGAAGCAATATACATCCTCAAGTGATTGTGAAGATAACCAGTTTTATAAAATATTTCAATGGCATTGTCTATGGCTTCAATACCTGTATTGGCCTCTATAATCGCTTGAGAAATAGACGTATTTGAAACAGGAGTTTGCTCGTGTTTTATATCTTGATTAATGGCATCGCCTTTCGCAATCCAAACCTGTTGCCAATAATCTCTCCATGCTAACTCTTGAATGAATTTTTCTATTTCCGCAGGTTTATAACCTTTATCCAACACTTCAGAAAGGATGCCTTTTGTAGAGATAATACCTCTAGAAATATAAGGAGATAAATAGGTTACTGAACCGTTTATATAGTTTCTTGTAGACCCGTATTTAACAGGCTCAATAGCACGAATACATTGCGTAATTTCAGCATAAGAAATAGGGAATATAGAATCTTGGCCTTCAAATAATTTCATTTATTGTTTACCTATTTTATTTTAAAATACTAGTTAGACATGAACACTTCTATCCATATGAAGGATACGTGATAAATGTACAAAACCTTTCATTACTTTATATTTTACAAACAAATAATTTATAGTGAATTGGATTACTTCCTCCTTAAGGTCTGTTATTAAATATTTATCTGAAAAAGAAGAAATAGGGGAGATTATAATGAATAATTTTAAAACAAATTATCAATTCGATTCTTTTGTATTGCTTGTTTTGCAATGACAAAAAGTAGTTGTGTGTGTTTATTAAAATACGCAAAACGCTTATCAGTCGTATAGCCTTTATGATATCTATAATAAATTTGCTGGGCTATTACTGAGAGTTTAAACAATCCATACACATAATAAAACACCAAATTATGAATAGGTCTTCCGCTCTTTATACTGTATTGTTCTACTATTTCCAATCTGCTTGGGTTTCCTTCAAAAACTGTAGGGCTTGGCAATCCTTTTTTAAGCATATCCATATCAGATTCTGTAAGCCAATACGACAATGACGTCCCTAAATCCATCAATGGATCTCCAAGCGTACACATTTCCCAATCTAAAATAGTATTGATTTCAGTCCAAGAATCATCCTTAAACATTACATTATCATACTTAAAATCGTTGTGAATCAAACTGCTCACACTTTCTTTCGGCTGATTATTATGCAACCATTTCATCACAAACTCTGATTCTAGAATTTCATCAGTTTGTGCTTTTAAATATTGCTTTGTCCAGTTGGTAACTTGTCGCTCTACATAACCTTCTGGCTTTCCTAAATCTGCAAGTCCCGCCTTTTTATAATCTACATTGTGTAAATCAACAAAAGTATCTAACCAAGTATTAGAAATTGTTTTAAATCCGTCTGGAGAAATCTTTCTTTCTTTTGCTTCTTGATAGTCTATAATAATTCCATTTGCCTTTTCCATTATGTAAAATGGCGCACCAATAAAAGACAGATCATCAGTAAAAGAATACACCTTTGGAATCTTTGTGAACTCAGTATATAAATTAGACAATACTTTGAATTCACGACTCATATCGTGCCCTCGTTTTACGGCTCCAAAAGGAGGTCTTCGCAAGACGTACTCCTTGTCTTCTATCAATAATAAATAGGTGAGGTTTGAGAACCCTCCTGAAAAGCGTCTTGCTTCAATTTTACTTTTGATATCATTAATCAAGTTGTTCTCAAACAAATATTTTCTTAAATTGTCAAAAGGCAAGGCTTCTTCTTCACTAACTTTTCTTGTGATCTCTGACATCTTTAATTTTTTTATACAAATGTGATTAGTTCTTTCGTTAAGTGCGAAACTTCATTGAGAGAAAATACATTTAATTTGTTTTCTGAAAACAATAATTGAGAAAAAGAAGTGTTTCTAATCGCTAAATTTAAAGTTCCTATTTCTTCTTCTGACATTCCCAAAATATCTCCAATAATTGAGCTTTTTGTTCCTCCAGAAGTAAAAATCCCAACCGTTTCTCCTTTTTTTGTACTTTCTAATATCTTTACCTTCCCTTTTTCTGTTTGTACTCTAAAATCCGTCCAAGATTGAATTGAAGGATGCTCAAAAACATATCTTCCAGAAACATATTCTTTTAAAAATAATCCAAAAATTTTGACAGAATTTTTCTTTTTCAACTTTGGATTCTTCACAATAGCATCCAACAACATTTTAGCATCTTCATACTTGCTTATAAAGTCATCATATGCAATTCTCAATGCTTCTGGCACTTGATGCTCATTTAATTCTTCTAAATAAGTAGGTTCTGGTAATGCTATATTCTTTTCAGAATACGCTTGTGAGAAACCGTTAAAAGTTTGTTGGTGTCGTTTTAAATTTCCGATAAATATCTTATCAAAATGAATCTCATTCTTTAAAAAATAAGCGCCCAAAGCCTTTGATTGTAGGATTCCTTTTTCTGATAAATTATCATAATCTTCGGCCATAAAAGAGGCTTGTCCGTGGCGTATTAAATATATTTTGCTCATTTAACTAAACGTGTTTATCGTTCTTTTTCCTAACTGATACATATGTACTTCATCTGGTCCATCGGCATATTTTAGAATTCTAGCATACAAATAAAATTGGGACAATGGGACATCTTGAGAAACTCCTTTTGCGCCATAAATTTGCATTGCTCGATCAACTACTTTTAAAAGCATGTTTGGCGATACAATTTTAATCATTGCTATGATGTCGGTTGCTACTTTATTCCCAACAGCATCCATCATATATGCTGCCTTTAAAGTCAATAATCGTGCTTGTTCAATCTCACATTTAGATTTTGCTACATCTTGACGAATACTACTATATTCTTGTAACTGCTTCCCAAAAGTAGTTCTTTCTGTAGCGCGTTTACACATCATTTCTAAGGAGCGTTCTGCCATACCTATCATACGCATACAATGATGAATTCTTCCAGGACCTAGACGTCCTTGTGCTATTTCAAAACCTCTGCCTTCACCTAACAACATGTTTTCTACAGGAACTCTTACGTCCTTTAAAAGGATTTCTGCATGACCCTCTGGTGAATCAAAATTTCCTAAAACAGACAACGGACGTACAACTGTTAGCCCTTTAGCATCCATAGGTACTACAACCATGCTTTGCTGGGTATATCTTGATGCGTTTGGATCCGTTTTTCCCATCACAATAGCAACTTTGCATAAAGTATTCATTCCACCTGATGCATACCATTTTCTGCCATTAATAACATACTCATCTCCATCACGAACTATAGATGTTGCTATATTGGTAGCATCTGAAGAAGCAACTTGAGGTTCGGTCATTAAAAAAGCCGAACGAATCGTTCCATTCATCAATGGTTTTAACCATTTCTCTTGTTGTTTTGGAGTCCCGTATTTAGCAAAAACTTCCATATTTCCAGTATCTGGAGCCGAACAGTTAAAAACTTCTGAACACCAAGGAATTCTTCCCATTAATTCTGCAATTGCAGCATATTCAAGGTTTGTTAATCCTGGACTAAATTCTCCATAATTCTTTGGAAGAAATAAATTCCATAGTCCTCCTTCTTTTGCTTTTATTTTTAATTTTTCTACTGATGGGTGTAAGGTCCAAAAATTTTCAGGATTTGAATTATACCTACTTATCTCTTGCTCTATTGGATAGATATTTATATCCATAAATTCTTGCACTTTTTGCAACAATTCTTTTACTTTATCTGTATGTTCAAAATTCATTTTGAAAAATTTTTATCCTGATATTAAATAACCTCCATCTGCAACTTGCAGGCTTCCTGTAATATAACTTCCTGCTTCAGAAGCTAATAAAAGTGCAACACTTGCAATTTCTTCTGATTGGCCCATTCTGCTGAGTGGTAATTTTTTATTGATGTGTCCCATCACTTTATCGTCTGTCCAAAGTGCCGCACTAAATTTCGTTTGTATCAATCCAGGACAAATAGCATTTACACGAATATTGTGGCGTCCCCATTCTTTTGCTTGGTTTTTGGTAAGCATAGAAATTGCTGCTTTACTGGTAGAATACAATCCAAGGCCATACCCTGGAATTTCACCTTCAATAGAGCTAATATTTATAATGCTTCCTCCACCTCTAGACTTCATACTTTCTAAACATTTATTTCCCAAATCCCAAGGCGCTTTTACATTGATATTCATGATTTTATCAAATGCATCAAACGGAGCGTCTTCGATAGGGCCATAAACAGGATTCGTAGCTGCATTGTTTACCAAAATGTCAATTCCTCCACATTGAGCAATTGTTTTTTCTACCAATTTCTTTCTGCTTTCTATATCGCCAACATGACAAGAAATAGCAACTGCTTTTAAGCCTAAGGCTTTAAATTCAGCAACGACCACTTCACAAGCGTCTTGCTTTCTACTACTTATAACAACTGTTGCTCCACATTCGGCAAATGCTTTTGCAATCGCCTTACCTATCCCTTTTGAAGAACCTGTAATAATAGCTGTTTTCCCATCTAAATTAAATCTATCTTTTATCGTAATCATCTGATCTGTAAATTTTTACGTTAAAAATTTTGGATTTCTATACGCTGGTTTTGGATATTTATAAAAACCTTCTCCTGTTTTTATCCCTAATTTCTTATCGTCTATAAAATGTTTTTTGTAGTATGCTACTCTTGCCTTTCCTGCTTTATCCCCTGTTCTGTCACTCCACAATTTTTCGACATTATAAACCGTTTCTAATCCAATCATATCCATAATTGCACAAGGACCCATTTTGGTTCCTGATGTAATCATCCATGTCTTGTCAATTGTTTCAAAATCTGCAACTTCTTTAACCAACAAATCTCCTGCAGCAAACAATAAAGGGCCTAATAAAGAATTTATAACATATCCATGTTGCTCTTTATAAATTGGTATTGGAACCATTCCTATTTCTTTCGAAAATTCTATAACTCTATCAAAATACTTAGCATCTGTTGTTGCATGTCCCATAACTTCACCAATGTTTGCATCCCAAATCCAATTTGCAAAATGCAAGGCAAGAAATTTCTCTGGACGTCCAGTTTCTTCTGCATATTGACTTGGTAACATGGTCGAAGAGTTGGTTGTGAAAATTGTTTTTTCAGGAGCTAGTTTTGATAATTCTACATAAAAAGCCTTTTTTATCTCAAGATTTTCAGGAATTGATTCACTGACCAGATCTGCATCTTTTACTGCTTCGGCTAAATTGGTTGTATAACTCAATCGAGAGAACGTTTCATCTATTTCTTGTTGCGAAACACCACGAGTTGCCATAAATAGTTGCGCAAATTGTTGATGAAATTGTTTACCGCGCTCAAGACCATTGTCAAAAGCATCATAAACAGTTACATGAAACCCTTTAAAAGCAGTTTGCCAAGCGATCTGTGAACCTAAGGTTCCTGCCCCTGCAATCGTCACATTTTTTATCGTCATTTTTATTCTATTTTATGTGTTAGAACATCTCTTTCGAAGCTGAAATTGTCAGCTCTTCTGTATTCATAATTGTTTTTGCCAACCCTCTTGTTCTAGTCATTTCATAGGTGTAGAAAAATTTCATCGTATGAATTTTACTTTCATAGAATTCATTCGTGTGATTTCCGCTTTTATCTTTAAGCAGTTGATTTGCAGTAGTTGCAGTTTTCAACCATTGCCATCCTATAACAATTGTCCCAAAGAAATCCATAAATACAGTTGCATCCGCAAGAAAACGTTCGTAATCTCCTTTCATAGCATGAGGCATTAATGTACCAATTACTTTTTGTACCAAACCAATATTTTCTAATAACGTGTTTGCATACGGTTGTAATTCATCAAAAGCAGTGGAGTTTTTAATAGTTTCTTGAATTTCAACAGCCAATAATTCTAATGCCTTTCCGTTTTTTGCTGTAATCTTTCTCCCTAATAAATCCAATGATTGTATTCCTGTCGTTCCTTCATACAACGCAATAATTCTAATATCTCTATAGTATTGTTGCGGCATAAAATCAAAACAGAACCCATATCCTCCCAAAATTTGCACAGCATTACTTGTTGACTCTATTCCTTTTTCTGCTGAATATGTTTTTGAAATTGGTGTTAACAATTCTAATAATAAATGATATTTTTCTTTCTCTTCTTCTGATGTACTTGTGATTTCTTTATCACAATAATTTGCTGTTTGTAATGTCAAACTTAATGAACCTTCAACAATTGCTTTTTGACTAAATAGCAACCTTTTTATGTCTGGATGATTGATAATTAACGTTTGTCCTTCTGTTGTGTCTTTCTGACCAGAACTATTTAATTTTCTTCCTTGCGGACGTTCATTTGCATATTTTAATGAAGAATAATATGCTGCAGAAGCAATTGCTGTTCCCATTCTTCCTGTAGCAATTCGCGCTTCATTCATCATTTGAAACATGTAAGATAAGCCTTTGTTGGGCTCACCTAAAAGCCATCCTCTACAATCCTGATTATCCCCAAAAACGATATGCGTTGTACAATATCCTTTTTGTCCCATTTTATCAAATTCACCAACAATAGCAGCGTCATTATAGGTGAGTTTATCATTTTCTGCTGGACGATTTTTGGGTACAACAAATAACGAAACTCCTTTTGTTCCTTTTGGAGCGCCATCAATTCGTGCTAAAACTAAATGCACAAAATTGCTTGAAAACTGATGATCTCCTGCTGAAATAAATATTTTTTGCCCTTTGATTAAATGATACTCTTTATCTGTTGGAGATGCCGTTGTTGCAACATCAGAAAGCGAACTTCCTGCTTGTGGCTCTGTCAAGCACATAGTTCCTCCCCAAGTCAGATCAAGCATTTTGGGTACGTATGTGTCTTTTAATTTTTGACTTCCAAAGGAAATAATCAAATTTGCAGAACCTGCCGTTAACCCAAAATATCCTGGAACATGGTTATTTGCTGCTTCCATAATAAAGTATGCAGCATGAAAAAACATAGAAGGCAACTGCATTCCTCCATCATTATAATCAAAACCAGCACCAACAACTCCTAATTCTCCTCCACCTTTTATGATGTCCTCAAATTGTGGGTGTACGTTTATCTTACCATCTTTAAAATAAGATGGCTTTTCATCCATCTCTTTTATAAAAGGAAATAAAGTTTTGTCTGAAAAAGTCTTAATAGAATCAATAAAAATATCTAAAGCCGTTTTATCATAATCAGCAAAACGCTCTTTAGTTAATAACTCTTCTGCTTGGTGGACATTGTATAATAAGAATTTTAATGTGTCTATAGATACGTATTCGTTTTTCATATTTTTATTTTTAAAAACATAAATATAACAATAATCTATAATCAGACTAAAAAAGGAGTTGAAAAGTTATTCTTGTTCAGCTAATTAACTCACACTCTCACCATCTATAACATCTCTTTCCGGTTCAATAAATGCTAGTTTTCCATCTTTGGTATCCGTCATTAAAATCATTCCTTGACTTTCAACTCCACGCAAAGTTTTTGGTGAAAGATTCACTAATACACTTACGCGTTGACCTATAATATCTTCTGGCTTAAAACTTTCTGCTATTCCACTGACAATTGTTCTTGTATCGATCCCAACATCCACTTTTAACTTCAATAATTTTTTAGTTTTTGGAACTTTCTCTGCCTCTAAAATGGTTCCTATTCGAATGTCTAGTTTAGTAAAGTCGTCAAATTCTATCGTTTCTTTTTGTGGCTCGACCGTTTTCTTTTCTTGTTCGTTAGCTTGTTTTGTCGCTTCTAGGCGATCTAATTGCACCTGAATGTCCTTGTCTTCAATTTTAGAGAACAACAATTCAGCTGCGCCTATTTGATGATTTTCGAGTAATAAATCTGATGTATCTGAAACGTCATTCCAAGAATTGGAATCAGAATTTAAAATACTCTTCAATTTGGTCGAAGTAAAAGGTAAAAAGGGCTCTGATAAAACTGAAAGTGCTGCTGCAATCTGAAGAGCAACATACATAACAGTTTTTACTCTTTCTTCATCTACCTTAATCACTTTCCAAGGTTCTTCATCCGCCAAATATTTATTTCCAAGTCGTGCTAAATTTATTAATTGTGACATTGCTTCTCGGAATCTATAGCGTTCTACAGAAGTTGAAATAATCTGAGGAAAGGCCTTTATTTTTTCTAATGTTTGAAGATCAACTTCAGAATATTCATTTGGTGTAGGAACAATTCCATTATAGTATTTATTGGTCAGGACCACTACTCTATTGATGAAATTCCCAAAAATCGCCACCAATTCACTATTGTTTCTTGTCTGAAAATCTTTCCAAGTAAAATCGTTGTCTTTTGTTTCAGGAGCATTGGTAGTTAATGTATAACGCAACACATCTTGCTGTTCTGGAAAATCTTCTAAGTATTCGTGTAACCATACAGCCCAATTTCTTGATGTCGAAATTTTATTTCCTTCCAAATTCAAAAACTCATTGGCAGGAACATTTTCTGGAAGTATATAACTTCCTTCTGCTTTTAACATCGCTGGAAAAATAATACAGTGAAAAACAATGTTATCTTTTCCTATAAAATGGACCAATTTCGTGTCTTTATCTTTCCAATAAGGCTCCCAATCTTTTCCTTGTTCTGCTGCCCATTCTTTAGTCGAAGAAATATATCCTATCGGAGCGTCAAACCATACATATAGTACTTTTCCCTCTCCTCCTTCTGCTGGAACTGGAATTCCCCAATCCAAATCTCTTGTAACGGCTCTCGGACGTAATCCGTCGTCCAACCATGATTTTACTTGCCCTAAAACATTCGATTTCCAATCGTGTTTATGACCTTCCATAATCCATTCTCGCAGCCATTTTTCATATTTATCCAATGGTAAAAACCAGTGCTTCGTCTTCTTAGTACTAGGTACATTTCCTGTAATTGCTGATTTAGGATTGATTAAATCCGTAGCATTATGACTCGTTCCACAATTCTCACATTGATCTCCATAACTTTCTTCATACCCACATTTAGGACAAGTCCCCACGATAAATCTATCTGCTAGAAATTGGTTGGCCTCTTCATCATACAATTGTTCTGAAACCTCTTCAATAAACTCATCTTTTGCATTCAGTTCTTTAAAAAACTCAGAAGCAGTATCATGATGTATTTTGGCAGAAGTCCGTGAGTAATTATCAAATGAAATTCCAAAATCATGAAATGAATCCTTAATGATTTTATGATACTTATCTACTACTTGCTGCGGTGTAATCCCTTCTTTTTTTGCCTTTAAAGTAATCGGCACTCCATGCTCGTCAGAACCACATACAAATGCGACATCATTTCCTTTCAATCGTAAATAACGCGAATAAATATCTGCAGGAACGTAAACGCCTGCTAAATGCCCAATGTGTACTGGTCCATTGGTATATGGTAATGCTGCTGTGATGGTATATCTACTCACGAAATGTATTTTAAACGTCATTGCGAATGTAATGAAGCAATCTTTATAATGATTGATTCGTTATTTTATTCCTCGTAATGCCTGATGGATCTTATTTTGATGACAAAAATAATCATTCCTTATCAGATGATTTAATTTGCCGTTTGATTTCTTAACATTTCTTTTAAAAAAAGTGATGACCGTCCCAATTTTAGTATTTTTACAGTAAGTTTAACCTTTGATTGTTCTGAAAATGATTCTACCAGATTTTTTACAAGAAGGCGACTCTGTTGCCATTGTCTCTGCCGCTCGAAAAATATCTTTGGGAGAAATTACTCCTGCAATCAATTTATTAAAATCTTGGGGGTTAAAAGTTGTCATTGGAGACACAATTGATCTTTCCGAAAATCAGTATGCTGGAAGTGATGAAGAGCGAACGAAAGACTTTCAAGCGATGCTTGATAATACCAAAGTAAAAGCGATATGGTGTGCGCGTGGAGGATATGGAACGTTACGAATTATTGACCAACTTGATTTTTCAAGTTTTCTAAAAAATCCCAAATGGATTATTGGTTATTCTGATATTACCGTATTACACTCTCATTTACATAATTCTGGTGTCGCTTCTTCACATGCAACAATGCCTATAAATGTTCAAAAAAATACCAAAAAAGCCTTAAAATCATTAAAAAAAACTCTTTTTGGGCAAAAAATAGATAAAAGTGTCAGTTTTTCTAAAAAAAACAAACTTGGAAAAGGGAAGGGCAAATTGGTCGGTGGCAACTTATCAATTTTATATAGTTTATTGGGCAGTAAAACGTCTATCAATACAGATGGTAAAATCTTGTTTATAGAGGATTTAGATGAGTATTTATATCATGTTGATAGAATGATAATTGGACTGAAAAGAAATGGTTATTTCGATAATTTACAAGGTTTAATTGTGGGCGGGATGACGCAAATGCATGACAATACAATTCCATTTGGAAAAACGGCTAAAGAAATTATTTTAGATGCTGTTTCAGAATATGATTTTCCTGTCTGTTTTAAATTTCCTGCCGGACATATAGATGATAATAGAGCATTGATGCTTGGCGCTGAGGTTGAAATGGAAGCTACTGATAAAGGATGTCAATTAATCTATTTATAAATGGCTCAGCACAATGAATTAGGAAATAAAGGAGAGCAAATAGCAATTGATTATTTGATAAAAAAAGGCTACACTATTCTTGATAAAAATTGGCGATACCTTAAGGCTGAAGTAGATATTATTGCGCAAATAGAAAATACGCTGGCTGTTGTAGAAGTTAAAACGCGTTCGAGTGATTATTTTGGAAGTCCACAAGATTTTGTAAACCCAAAAAAGATACAATTATTGGTCACTGCGATTAATGAATATGTAATTTCTAAAGATTTGGACTTGGAAGTGAGGTTTGACATTATTGCGATTCTCAAAATGGATACAAAAGAAAAAATAGAACATCTTAAAGATGCTTTTTTATACTTTTAATTATATGGTTTTCTCAACTAGTCCGTTTATTTTCCATATTTCTTGAAGGGAAGGAATACATTCTTTAAACCACATTTTATCACTACAACTTTTCCTTTATAATCTTCAAGTGTCGTATTTACTTATTCTAAATTGTATAAGTTAAATCAGGAACTTTCAATCGTTCTTGAGTATTCTGAGCTGAATTTCTCAACGCTCCAAAAAGAATGGCAATACTGTAAATAAGTGCCTTTTTAATATTACTCTTCAGGTTTAAAAAGTTCTTGAACATCTTCAAGTTCTTCAGGCTTCGCAATAATTTTTTTATCTTTATCCAACACGAAATAACTTGGTGTTGAATGTATATCATAATCTCTTGCGATTTGATTTTTCCATTTCATCAATCCTAATACATTAATCCAATTTGATAAATCCTGAGTATGATGATCAAAGCCGTATTTATCGTCTTCTAATGCTATCGCAATCACTTTTACATTTTCCATGTCTTTTGTAAACGCATACAATTTAGGAATCTCTTTTAAACAGTGAGAACATGTCGTACTCCAGAAAGTAATAATGTAATTTTTAGAACCTGATAATTGCAATAAATCCGTTGATTTACCTTCTTCTTTCAATAAAAAATTAGGAGCGACACTTCCTATAGCCGTTTTTAACAAATCATTTACTGTGTTTAAAAACTTCGTGCTTTTAAATTCCTCCGGTAATTTATTATAATAGTTTTCTTTCAAAAAATCTACTAGTACTAGTTCTTCTTGCCCTGCTAGCGCATACAATAAAGAACTCAAAACTTCACTTTTAATCAAGTTATTATCCCCTATTTTATCCATCAATTCACTAATTGATTTTTTTCTTAAATTCTGTAGTGTTTCAACATCATCAGAACTGTTTATATAAAAAACATATTCCATTGACTTGTCAACAAGTAACGAAGAGTTAATTAATTTTTTATTATTAAAATCTACATTGTCGAAAAAATGAGATTGCATATTTTTTAAATATTCACCTACTGATACTGCTAGTTTTGGGCTGTTGTATTTTCTATTCGTTTTAATGAATTCTTGAGCCAATTTTCCTGACGCTTCTTTTTCAAAATAATCTTGAAGACCGACTAATTTTTCAAGTCTTTTTTGATACATTTCTTCCAATACTATTGAAGCAGGAGTCGTAGGATTGACATTAACAATCTGAATAGAATCTAATTTTAATTGCTGAGATTCAATAGAATTCAAATACGATTGGTATAACTTATTTTCTTCGGACATTGCAAATACTGCAGATTTTTCTGGCGAACTAGCATCAAATGTTACATCTATAGCTTCTTGATTGTAAATCACGTCAAAATACCTTCCGTTTTTATTGTCGTAAAACAAGCGGTACATTCCTGATTCGCTGTTTTCTGGAATTACAAAATTAAACTCTTCGTTTTCTAAAGTTGTATTGGCAACATATTGTTGTTTTGCACCATTCAACTTATACAACATCATCCATTTGTAAACATTGTTTGGAGCTATTTTTACCTTTAAGGAATCTTGAGCATGTATCGTGATTGATACAAGAAATAAACATGCTAAAGCTATTTTTTTTATCATTTGTTTTCGTTTTTTTACTACATTTTGACAATTAAACCAAAAATAGAGTTTAATTGATTATTTTTCCAATAAAATATTTCCCAAATGAATTTAAAAAACAAAGTTATCTGGATAACTGGAGCTTCTTCTGGCATTGGTAAATCACTGTCTATTGAACTCTCTAAATTAGACACAAAACTAATCCTTTCGTCTCGTAATTCTGAAACTTTAACAGAAGTTAAACAGTTGTGTTCCAACTCTGATAACGTCGAAATCTTACCGCTGGACTTACAAGAGTATTCCAATATGGAAGAAAAAGTGACCAAAGCTATTTCAATATTTGGGAAAATAGATATTCTTGTAAATAATGGAGGCATCAGTCAGCGCGCATTGGCAGTTGATACAGCGCTCGAAATTGACAAGCGTATTATGGACATAAATTTCATGGGAACTCTTGCCTTGACAAAGGCTTTATTACCTTATTTTATTTCCAATAAATTTGGTCATTATGTAACCGTAACAAGTGTTGTGGGAAAAGTGGCTACACCTCTTCGTTCAACCTATTCAGCATCAAAGCATGCACTTCATGGGTTTTTTGACAGCCTACGAGCGGAAGTTCACAAGCACAATATTGATGTAACCTTAATTCTTCCAGGATATGTCCAGACCAATGTTTCTATGAATGCAGTTACAGGTGATGGAAGTAAACAGAACTCTATGGATACTGCCACGGCAAATGGCATTCCTTCGGACGTGTTTGCAAAGAAAATGATACGTGTGATTCGAAAAAGAAAAAATGAGGCTGTAATCGGTGGATTTAAAGAAGTCGGAAGCACCTTTTTAAAACGAATTTCACCTAAGTTATTGGCGAAGTTGGTACGGAATGTGAATGTGACATAATACTACGACTACTCCTAGAGTCCTGTTAATTTTTTATTTCAGTTCTACTCTAATTAAATTAACTCCTTTTCCGTAAAATACTGTACAATGGCTTCTTTCATCAAGACAGATTGTTCTCCAGCCTTTAGCGTAGGTAATTCTTCTTTTACTATATAGTGAGGCCATCCATCGTCATCAAAAAAATCAAACTCATAATATCCATAAGGCTCCAATAATCGACATATTGCGATATGCATCAAGTTCAACTTATCGTCTTTTTTAAACCTTTTAAAGGGATCTCCTAGTTCTTGAACACCTATCAAATAAATAATTGCATCAAGATTCAATGTGTCTCCTTCAGCAAATTTATCTGAAATAATTTTCACTAATAATTCCCACTGTTCCTTTAAGTTTTGCTCTCCAATCATAACTACAAAAATAGTGTAATTGTTTATTTGTTGAATTGTTAATTTGATTTTTCTATTTTTACACAAATTATTATTCTCATGAACACGTTCGACATTATCATTGCAGCCATATTATTATTTGGATTTATAAGAGGATTAATGAAAGGTTTTTTCGTTGAGCTAGCTTCATTAGTTTCCTTAATTGCAGGAGTATATGGTGCAATTCATTTCTCCTATTTTGTTGGAAATTTCCTTCAAGACAAGGTAGAGTGGGAAGAAAGGTACATTTCAATAATAGCCTTTGCTATTACATTTGTCGCTATTGTAATTGTAATTTCACTCCTTGGGAAATTGTTTACGAAGGTTGCCGATTTCGCGTCATTAGGGATTTTAAACAAAATGCTTGGAGGCGCATTTGGAGCACTTAAACTTGGGTTGATTGTAAGTGTGTTGTTAATCGTGTTTGACAAATTAAACAGTACAATCCCATTTGTAAATAAAGAAAATACGGAAGATTCTATTCTCTACGAGCCTGTAAAAAATCTTGCTCCTATGATTTTTCCGAATTTCTTATCTGTTGAAAATGATTAAGACACATCTGAAGTTTAGTTTAATTTAGTTCCTTCATGTCATCGGCAATAATCCAACCAATTTTACCGTCAGAAAGTTTGATTTTTTTCCAATCATCAATTGCATCTAAAACCACAACTTTGGTTCCTTCGTGAAGTTCAAATACTGTATCACTATTGAGTGTAGGAGCATTCTTAATTTCAGTGGTTTGCTTAAAAATAATTGCTGATTTCGTATTTCTCTTATGTTGATAGGCTTGAAATGCAAAAACCACTGAAAATATCAACAACACAGTACTTATAATACTTGTATTAAAGAACAATAATTTCTTACTTGGCGTGTAAGAAAAGTAATATAGAAAGAATAAAATCGCAGCAATAAAAGATAAAACTACTGCTATCCAAGCCCAAGAATTATGTGTCAATTTATAAATAACAGCATCTGAAAATTTTTGAAAAATAGTTTTGGGCAATACTTCAATTGCGTCCAATGTCATTCTTCTTGCAAAACCCAAGTTGTTTTTTACATCGTTATTTCTAGGGTTTAATTTAAGTGCTTTTTCGTAATAATAAATCGAAGGTGCAACTTCATTTAATTTATAATAACTATTCCCAAGATTGTAATATAATTCGTCGGACGCTACTCCTGAATTTTCAATCTCTTTATAGGATTCAATCGCTTTATGATATTTTTCTTGCTTGTACAAGTCATTTCCTTTTACAAACAGACTATCAACAGATTGTGCCGTACCAATCACTGAAAAAACCAAAGTTAATATGATGATTATATTCTTCATTTATAGTTGTTTGTCGATCTGAGCAATTGCAACTTTTGCTTTGTCAAACTCTTGTTGCATTACGTCGCTTGTCGAAGGTGTATAACGTGCAAAATCGCAATCATTCAACACTTCAATAAACTGTGAAATAGTCGTTGTATCCACTTTTTTATCATCTAATATTTCTGAAATTTTCTCTTGGGAAATATCAGACGTTTCAATGTTTAATTTGGCCTTCAAGAAATTATGTAACGCTCTTTCAAGCGCTATATAAAAGGCTTCATTATCTCCCAATTTCTTCTTCGCCTCTGACAGATACCTCTTCGCCAATCTATCCGCTTTTCGCAATCTATTTCCGACAACATCACCGTCTCGTTCTTCTTTTTTATTACCAATAAATATCCCTATTGGGATGGCAATTAATGGTAAAAACAATAAGAGGTAGAAAAGATTTGATTTGAAAAAATCTTTCTTTTTTATTGGGTTAAAAGAAATGCTGTTTTGAATATAATTAAAATTCTTTCCTGTAGAGACTACGTTCTGTTTTTGACCTCTGCCCACTTGATTAGAAGAAGAAGAAGAAGAAGGTAGCAAGTTACCATCAATCACATTCATAATCAATGTCTCCGAAATAAGTGTCGTATACTTTTCTTCTTTTGGATTAAAATAAGAAAAAGAAACTTCTGGAATTTTATATTTCCCTTTAAATTCTGGAACGACAGTATAGGAATCTGATATATTTCCAGAAATACCGTTAAATGTAGTTCTTACATTTTCATCGCGCTCAGGCGTATAGACTTCAAGTTCTGAAGGTGTATTAATTTTCGGTAATTCAAATAATTTTAAATTCCCTTTTCCAAATACCTCCACTTTAATCTGAGAAGTTTCATTGGATTTCATAGCTTCTTTAGTCGCAGAAACTTTAAAGTTAAACTCTCCTACTGCTCCTGTAAAATCTTCTGGTTTTCCTTTAATTGGTAATGGCTCTACATTTATATTTCTCTTCCCTGACGATACAACATATTGAACTCTACGAGTGATAGGGTTTCCGAAAAAATCACCTTTTCCTGTTGGAACATTCACAACCATATCCATGTCTAAAGCTTCTAACACCAATTTTCCGGATTTCTGTGGTACCAACAAGGCTCTTTTGACAATAAAATAACGATACTCTTCTCCTTTATACGTCGTGTTTTCTACTTTAAAATTAGTGATTTCAAAATCTTGATTCCAGAAACCATTGAATTTTGGGTTTTCTTTAAGTCTAGGATTATTCAACCCTATATTCGTGCTGAAATACAGCTTATAAACCACATAAATTCCTTCTCCTACATAAGGGTTTGAATTTGAAACTTCTGCTATTAAATGTACATTTTGACCTGCAATATATAATGGATCATTTACGTCTTTGGGTACTTCAGAAGCACTTAAAACTTTGATCGAAACAGTGTTTGATTGAAGTGTTTCTCCTTTATACTCAATTGTTGCCGATGGTATTGTATAAGCTCCTTGCTTTTTCGGCTGAATAATATAACTATAAGTTTGTGAAAATGAAGATCTCCCATTCATAATAGATCTACTTATCGAAGTATTGGGGCCTCCAAGTAACGTAAAGTTTTTAAAATCAGGCAACTTAAAATCATCTGCGCCTTGTTTATTAATTGTAAAATCAATCCGTAATCGTTGATTCACTCCCAACTCACTTTTACTGACACTCGCTTTTAAAAACACTTCTTGAGCAGACAGTAATTGAACTGAAAACAATGTAAAACATAGTATGTAAATCTTGTGAAGTCTCATTTTTACTATTCTACCAATCTTTTTCTTGTTTTATTTTCTTTCCTCTTTCCTTTTTGGCATTCATCTTATCCTGCGTTTTCTTCTCTTCATTATTCATCGCCTCAAGCAGTTGCTTCATTTGTTGTGGTGATAATTTTCCGGGTTGAGGTTTCTGATCTTGCTTTTTTTCTTCTTTATCTTTCTCAGGATTGTCTTTGTCTTTTTTATCTTCGCCTTCCTTTTTCTCTTCATCTTTCTTATCGTCTCCTTCTTTTTTGTCCTCGTCCTTCTCTTTGTTTTTATCGTCTTTATTTTCTTGATCCTTATCTTTATTCTCGTCGTTCTTATCCTTGTCTTTATCTTGATTCTGCTGTTGATCTTTTAACATTTTCTGTGCTAATGCTAAATTATAACGTGTTTCATCATCTTTAGGGTTGGCTCTTAAAGAATACTTATATGAATCAACCGCTTTTTGATATTCCTTGTCTTGGTAATGTGAGTTTCCAATATTGTGCATCGCTTCAGCTCTGGTAAATTTATCTTTGGTCATTTTTGCAACCAATTCATACTGAGTAATGGCTTCTTTGGAACGGTTTTGAAGTGAAAAAGCATTTCCTAAATTGTAATTGGCAATTTCAGAACTTGGGTTTTTATCCAACGCTTTTTTATAAGCAACTTCAGCATCGGCAAACTTCAATTGATTAAATAATTCATTTCCTTCACGCACCAATTTTCTAGCATCTCTTTCAAGAACAACTTTATCTTCTTGAGCAAATAGGCTCAAAGGCAAAAGGAATAATATAAATAGTAGTTTTTTCATTATTTATTAAACAGATTTAATTTCTGAATCCATTTCGTTTTCTTTTCTAGCATAAAAGCATCTAATATCAAAAACAGCAATCCCAATCCAATAAACCATTGAAACTGATCTTTATAATCTGAAAACTTAGTGCTTTCAAATTCGCTTTTTTCTGCCTTTACTAATACTTGCTCAACATAGTCAACCGTTTCTTGCGTTCTATTTCCTAAAAGGTACTTTCCATTTCCATTAGCAGCAATTTCTTTTAGAGTACTTTCATTCATTTTGGTAATTACAACTTCTCCTTTGCTGTCTTTCTTATATCCTTGTAAAACACCTCTATCTTTCAACGGAATCGGGCCTCCTTTTTCAGTTCCTATTCCTATTGCGTATGTTTTTATTCCGTCTTTGGTCGCTTGTGCAATAGCGCTTGAAGCATCGTCTTGATGGTCTTCTCCATCAGAAATGATGAATAAAAAACGGTTCGTTTGTTCGTCATTATTATAATATGATGTTGCTAACTTTATCGCTTCGTTTATAGCAGTACCTTGGCTAGAAACCATATTTGGACTAGCGCTCTGTAAGAACATTTTTGCAGCACCATGATCAGTCGTAATCGGTAAAAGAGGATATGCATTTCCTGCATAAATGATGATTCCTATTCTATCACTTCCTAGTTTGTCAATAATTTTAGTAATAATCTGTTTTGATTTTTCAAGTCTATTGGGTGCGATATCTTCCGCTAACATACTTTTAGATACATCCAATGCAAACACAATATCAACACCTTGGCGCTTTACCGTTTCTAACTTCGTTCCCATCTTAGGATTGGTCAACGAAACAATTAAAAAAGCAAGGCCAATTAAAAAGGCTAACATCTTCAAGATTGATTTAAAAGAAGACTTTTCTGGGCTTAATTTTTTAAATAAATCCTCATCTGCAAACTGTTTTTGCATTCTTTTTTTCCACCAAAACACCAATAGAAACACTACTAATAAGACAGGAATCAGTAGTAAATAAATAAAATATGTCGGTTCTTCTATTTGATACATTATATAAAACTTCTAAACACGGTTAATTTCAATAGCATTTCAAGCATCAATAAAATTCCTGCAAATATTACTAGAGAACGATACTTCTCATCATAATTATAATATTTAAATTCTTCGATTTCTGTCTTTTCTAATTTGTTTATTTCATCATAAATGGCTTTCAACTTAGAATTATTGGTTGCTCTAAAGTATTTTCCGCCAGTTTCTTTCGCAATATATTTTAACAACTCTTCGTCGATTTCAACCTTGGCATTTTGAAAAATTAATTTTCCATTCATATCTTTTGCAACAGGAAATGGCGCAGTCCCATTGGTTCCAATTCCTATAGTGTATGTTTTAATCCCAAGTTCTTTAGCAAGATCCGTTGCTGTTTTTGGATCAACAAATCCAGTGTTATTCACACCATCCGTCAATAAGATAATCACTTTACTTTTTGCCTTAGAGTCTTTCAATCTATTCACTGCAGATCCTAATCCCATTCCTATAGCGGTTCCACCATCCAATTGTCCCCATTGAATCTTACGTATCGTATTTTTTACAATTCGCTCATCGCTCGTAATAGGTGTCTGGGTAAAACTTTCTCCAGCATAAACTACTATTCCTATACGATCATTTGGTCGTTTATTGACAAACTCTATCGCTACTTTCTTAAGCGCCTCTAGTCTATTTGGCTTTAAATCCTTGGCAAGCATACTCGCAGAAACATCAATTGCCATCACAATATCTATTCCTTTATTTGAATTAATTTTACTACTTACTGACACATCTCTTGGTCTTGCAAGTGCAATTATTAATGCTGAAATTGCCAAGAGCCTTAAAACATTTAACCATGGTTTTAACCTTGATAGAATTGATGGTTTTCCAAATGCTGATGTACTAGACAATGTCAATGTTGCACTATCTTTTTTACGCATCAAGAAATACCAAATCGCCAATAAAGGAACGATCAGCAACAACCACAGAAACTGCGGATGTGTAAACTCTAAATTATTCCACAACTTCATCTTCTTCTCTTGGTTTAGGCTTTAATTCATTAATAATATTCTCAGTATCAACTCTATGATATTCTATTTCATTAGACATTGGCTTGTGTTTCGCAAATTTTACCAAATCTGCTTCTTGCAGTAACTTCTGAAGGTTCTTAACAGTCTCTTTTGGCAAGTCTAAAGTCTTAATTTTATTGAAATCACGAATCGTTTCCATCAATTCATCAGTTGTAGACTCCAATGCTGGAATGTTCAATTCTCGTTCAATATAAGTTCTTATAATATCTGTTAATTCGATATAATATAACTTGACTTTATCATTTTGCCATAATTGTTTCCCGTCCAGTTCTCCTAAACGCTGCATTGCCAATTCATATGGAGGAACTCTATCTTCAATCGCTTGTTCGTCTTTTTTCTTTCTAATAAAATAATACCAAATCAATCCTAAAATCAATGCTAATAGCGCCAATCCTAACCAAAGGTAATTTTTATAATCATCGAAAATTACAGGCTGATTTTTAATTGATTTTATCGGAAATAAATTCTGTTTAGTTGTGTCAACTTTAACTGTTGCTACGTTGATTAATAAGGAGTCTGTTAAGTATATCCTTGAATTAATCAATACTTGTTGACGTGGAATTATGTATTGTCCACTGTCAAAACTAGTCAATATATATTTTTTTACAAATTTCGTTTTGGTTGTGTCTACTTTCAATTCTTCGACAACTTCAACACGATTCAGGCTATCTAAAACCAGTTTTGGAAATAAAACTTTGTCACTGAGTCTTTTGGCTTCACTCAAGATAGACTTCGTTGAAGGGTGTGTTTTATCTACTGAAATCTGATACAGGATCTGCTCTCCTATTCTGATATTGGTTGTATCAATAGCAACCTCAACAGAATTCTGTGCGAATGTAATTCCGCAGATAAAAAATATGATATATATAATATTGTTCTTCAAATCTATCTTGCTCCTTTTCGTTTAAAATATCCTAATAATTTCTTCACGTAACTCTCATCAACTCTCGTACTGATTGTTCCTGCTCCACTTTTGCTAAAAGCTTTTTCGTAATAATCTACAGACGCTAAATAGTTTGATTTATAATTTTTCCTAACTTTTTTGGACATTGTATTTACCAAAAATCGTTTTCCACTTTCAGCATCAAGAACTGGTAATATTCCTAAATTCGGAATCTCTTCATCTCGTCTATCATAGACTCTTATTCCTGTAACATCATGCTTATTACCCATTATTTTAAGCGAATGGTCATAGTCGGAATCCATAAAGTCAGACAGTACAAAAACAATTGCCTTTTTCTTCATCACATTGGACAAGTACTTTAGTGCATTTCCTATGTCAGTACTGTTACTTTTTGGTTGAAATTCTATTAGTTCACGGATAATTCTCAGAACGTGGCTTTTTCCTTTTTTGGGAGGAATAAATAATTCGACAGCATCAGAAAATAGAAGTAATCCAACTTTGTCATTATTTTGAGTAGCCGAAAAAGCCAGCGTTGCGGAAATTTCAGTAATTGTATTTCGCTTAAATTGTTCAGAAGTCCCAAAAAATTCTGAACCGCTTATATCCACCATCAACATCATCGTCAACTCACGTTCTTCTTCAAATACTTTTATATATGGTTCGTTATACCGAGCCGTTACGTTCCAATCAATAGCACGAATATCGTCGCCATATTGATACTGACGCACTTCAGAAAAAGTCATACCACGACCCTTGAACGAACTGTGGTATTCGCCCGAAAATATATGATCAGACAACCGACGTGTCTTAATCTCAATTTTTCGTACTTTTTTAAGTATTTCTTTAGTATCCATTTTTAAGCTATTTGCTGTTGGCTGTTGGCTGTTGGCTAAGAGCTTTTAAGGTACTTCAACTTCGTTTACAATCTGATTAATAAGGTCTTCAGTAGTTACGTTTTCTGCCTCTGCCTCATATGTAATTCCGATACGGTGACGCAATACATCATGAACGACAGCGCGCACATCTTCAGGAATGACATAACCTCTACGCTTGATAAAGGCATAACATTTCGCCGCCATAGCCAAGTTGATACTTCCCCTTGGTGAAGCTCCGAAGCTTATTAAGTTTTTAAGATTAGGTAAGTTATATTTTTCAGGATAACGTGTTGCAAAAACAATATCAAGGATGTATTTTTCGATTTTTTCATCCATGTACACTTCTTTCACAGCATTACGCGCATCATTAATTTGCTTTAAAGAAATAACAGGATTCACTTTTTCAAATCCTCCTTTTAAATTCTGACGCATAATTAATTGTTCTTCAGCAATTTTCGGATAATCTATCACGACCTTCAACATAAAACGATCAACCTGTGCTTCAGGCAATGGATATGTTCCTTCTTGCTCCACAGGATTCTGTGTTGCCATTACTAGAAACGGTTCGTCAAGTTTAAATGTAGTGTCTCCAATCGTTATCTGACGTTCTTGCATTGCTTCAAGAAGTGCTGATTGTACTTTTGCTGGCGCTCTATTAATTTCATCTGCAAGGACGAAATTTGCAAAAATCGGCCCTTTTTTAATCATGAAATCATTCTCTTTCATGTTATATATCATTGTCCCCACAACATCGGCAGGCAATAAATCTGGTGTGAATTGAACGCGGCTGAAATCTGCTTGGACCGCTTGGGATAACGTGTTAATTGCAAGTGTTTTTGCAAGTCCAGGAACACCTTCCAGCAATATATGCCCATTCCCCAACAAACCAATTAATAGTCGTTCAATCATGTATTTTTGACCAACAATTACTTTGCTCATTTCCATAACTAGCAAATCTACAAAAGCACTTTCCTTTTCTATCTTCTCATTGATTGCTCTTATATCAACAGTTGTATTATTTTCTTCTACCATCCTTAAATTTTTAAAGCGTGAATTTACTGTTCTTTTTTATGGAATGCAAGTAGCACAAAATATTTAGTTATTCTTGTTAAAAATTGGTTAAAAAAAGACTTAAAAATGCTACTCTTTGAAGGTCTTAAGAGTCAGTTCTTGAGAATCAAAAACGGCATAGGTAAAATGAGAAATCCAATCACCTGTATTTATGTACTTTGAATTATCTCCAAGATTTATTTCCATCGGTAAATGGCGATGTCCAAATAAAAAGTAATCGTAATGTTTTTCGGTAAGTTTTTTTCTAGCATACTGAACTAACCATTCATTTTCTTCACCTAAAAAAACAACATCTTCATCTCCTGAAATTAATTTATTTTTTACAGACAGATAATTTCCTAATTTCATCCCAATGTCCGGATGTAGCCATCTAAATAACCATTGTGAAAAACGATGGGTAAAGACTTTTTTCATCCTCTTATAGCCTTTATCTCCTGGCCCTAAGCCATCTCCATGACCTATTAAAAAAGTCTTGTTGTTAAAAATAAATTCTTTGGTATTGTGATAAACAGGAATATTTAATTCAGTTTCAAAATAATCTCGCATCCATAAATCATGATTCCCTACAAAGAAATATATCGGAATTCCACTATCTTTTATTTCAGCCAATTTCCCTAATACTCGAACATATCCTTTCGGGACAACTGTTTTATACTCATGCCAAAAATCAAATAAATCTCCCAATAAAAATATCACTTCGGCATCTTGCTTCACAATATCCAACCATCGAACAAACTTCTGCTCTCTGACAAAACTTTCTTCTTTAGTAGGAGCTCCTAAATGTTGATCTGAAGCAAAATATATTTTTTTATGAGTGTTCATTCTCTAATGCAAAGTACAAAGATTAATTGGTCAATTCCAATTTCATAACTTCATTGATCATTTTATCATCCTTATTAAGTATTCTAGAATAATCATCATCGCTAAATATTTGTTCGGCGATACTCTCTTTTAAATAACGCTCAATGATTGATTTTTTATGGTCAGAAATTGGACCAGCAATATCAATCATTCTTAAATATTGATTTAACAACCTATTATTATTTTTAAATTCTGTATTAAATCTCTTTAAAGACCATCCTCGTAGTTCCTTTCTGTTTTTATCAATATAATTAAAAACAAATTCATTCATCTGAGTGAAATATTTGCGCTCAATCATCCTTGTTGTATCAATTGAAACAAAGACATCAGGAACAATTCCTCCTCCACCATAAACAATCTTACCTTTTGGTGTTGTAAATTTTAAAGAATCGTTTACTTTTATGCTATCAGCATTTATCAACTCTCCATTTTCATATCGTTTATAAAAACTCTCATAATACTCTTTATCTTCACTGAGATTATATGGTTTTTGAATTGAACGACCCGTTGGTGTATAATATCTTGAAGTAGTCAATCGCAAAGCTGAACCGTCACCTAATTCCATGGTTTGCTGAACTAATCCTTTGCCAAAAGATCTTCTTCCTACAATCGTTCCTTTATCATTGTCTTGTAATGCTCCTGCAACAATTTCACTTGCCGATGCTGAATTTTCATTAATCAAAACTACAACTTCTCCATCTTCAAAATCTCCTTTTTCTGTGGCAAAGTCTTTATCAATCTGACCTCTCTTGTTTTTGGTAAAAACAATTAATTTATCATCTTCTAGAAACTCATCAATAATACTATTAGCTTGATCCATGTACCCTCCTGGATTACCCCTTAAATCAAACACTAACTTCTTCATTCCTAATTCTTGTAAAGAAGTAAGCGCTTCCTTAAATTCTTCATAAGATGTTCTAGAAAATAACTCTAACTTGATATAGCCTACAGTATCATTTAACATGTAACTTCCTGTAATACTTTTAATTGCAACTTCTCCTCTGGTCAACGGAAATTGAATGATTCTATCTTCTGAAGGTCTGTAAATTGTAACATTTACCTCGGTCTGATCCTCTCCCTTAAGAGATTTCATAATTGCTTTATTTATCTTTCTACTACCAATGTTATACCCTTTCTCGCCTTCTTTTAATTCGGCTATTCTTTCTAACCCAACACCATACAACGTGTCTTTATCAGCAAGTACAATTCTATCTCCTGCCTTAATTCCTACGGATTCACTTGGTCCATTTTTAAGAATTTTAGTAACTACAACTGAATCTTCGTGCATGGTGAATTGTACTCCAATTCCTACAAAATTCCCTTGCATTGTTTCATTATCTCGAGCATACTCTTCTTTAGTAAAATATGCAGAGTGAGGATCCAATTCACCAACTATATGATTGATTGCTCCATCAAGTAATTGATCGGTATTTACATCGTCAACATAGTCGTATTGGATATAATTAATGAGTCTTTTTATTTTAGTTTCTTCACTATTTGCCTTAAAAAATGAAGTTTTATTGTTGAAATTCAACATACTCCCTAATATGATTCCAACAGCAATTGCTATTCCTAAATATAGTGGTAAATAATTATTATTATTCATTCATATCTTTTAAATGCATTGTTTCTACGCCAGCTTTGTCTAAAAATTTTAATCCAGAAACATCTTTATATTCTTGAGAATAAACAACACGTTTAATTCCTGATTGATGGATTAATTTACTACACTCCTTACAAGGCGACAGCGTAATATATAACGTAGACCCTTTACAAGATTGCGAAGAACTCGCTACTTTTAATATAGCATTTGCTTCGGCATGTAAAACATACCATTTTGTATTTCCTTCATCATCTTCACAATCATTTTCAAAACCAGAGGGAGAGCCATTAAATCCATCAGAAATAATCATTCTATCTTTTACGATTAAAGCACCAACTTGTTTTCGCTCGCAATGTGAGAGTTTAGCCCATTCTAGAGCCATTCTCATATAGGCAGAATCATATTTTTTTTGTTTTTTTTCCATTAAATTTTTAATGACACGAATTTAAAGAGAAAATCGTGATTAAATGGTTAAAAGTTTACCAAATTTTATGAATACTAATTTTTAATAAAAAAATCTCAATAAAAACAATGTTTTAAAGGGTTTTCAGTACTCAAGGTGGGAATTGAACTGCAGACCTCATTGTTAATGAATTGTTTAATTACAATTTACAAACTATTAAATTTCAGAAATAGGTATTCTTATTCATTAACAAAGTGTTTTTTAACACGGATTTATTCAATTATCAGGAAGGTTATTTCTAGAATGTTAACAAAATAAAAACGAGTGTTATTTAAATAAAACCATTTATTTAAAAATAGATCCTGTATGTAAATTACAAAAATAATATATTATATTAACATATGTTAAACATATGTTAAACATGATATATATATATTTGCATTATAAATAATTAACAGAACACATTCTTCTTTCCTCCACAGGTTTTTTGAATTGATTTCACTGATTCTTTTAAAAAACCAATTCAATATGAAGCAACAATTACTTTTTATTACTTCTATTTTTTTAGTATGTATATCTCAATTTACCAATGCTCAAAATACTTCAAATGCTTATTTGGTTCGATCGACCATAGGTGTTTCAGGTTCATCCGAAAGTATCACTGTAAATAACAAACAATATATTGTTCAGCAAAGTATAGGGCAGTTGAGTGTCATAGGTACATTTAAAAATTCAGCATATACATTTCGTCAAGGGTTTATTCAACCTCCTATTCTTTCGGCTAAAATAAGAATCGAAGAAACCAATATTCAAGCCTTAATTTACCCCAATCCATTTGAAAAATCCATAACTATTTCCTTTAAAGAACGTGTTAAAGAACCGCTTTTAATTTATGTTTATGATATGTTGGGTAGAGTTATTTATAATGGAGAAAGAGAAGCCACTCAAATGACTACTATTAATTTAAACTATCTATCAAGCGGTCTTTACGTTATTCATATAAAAACAGGAGAGAAAAAATTTAAAGCAAATCTTATAAAACAATAATAATGAAAAAAATTACCTTACTACTCTTACTTTTTTTTGGGATCACTTCTTTTGCACAGCAAATTTACATAGAAGGCGGAAAAACAATGTCTTCTTTTGATTACAAAAATTCACAAGGCGATCGTCTTGATAATCTTCAAGCTACACCACAGAGTTTTATGACTCTAGGGTACAGAGAACAAATCTTCACGAAAAATTTAAACATATCATTAGGAGCAAGTTATGCAGGTTATGGCGCCATTGGAAGTGATGATACTGTAGGGAATTATATGGAGTGGGACATCAACTATTTAGAGTTTAATGCAGGTTTGGATTACGAACTGTTTAAATTTAGGGAAGCCAAATTTTATGTCAAAGGAACAGCTTCAATGGCTTTTTTATTGAAAGGCACGCAAACATTCAACAATATGGTGATTGATTTAAAAGATCAGGATGATTTTGATAAGACAGTTTTTGATTTTAGATCAGGTTTTGGTTTTTCACATCCCATATCAGACAATCTTTCCTTTTATGCACAATACATGCACGGGAGAAGTTTAAAATTAAAAGAGGGAACAGCTGTAACTTCAGATCAGGAAGAATTGAGATATGTAAGTGATAATATCAGTTTTGGTTTACTGATTAATGTCGCTGCACAGACCAATTCACGAACTAGATAATAAAAGCATACACATTATAACGAGTTAAATTTTACATTATGAAAAAACTACTACTTATTACATTATTAGTATTTGCAACAGGTGCACTTTTCGCACAGACAGATGGAATGAGCTATCAAGCAGTAATCATTAACCCAAACATTCAGGAAATTCCTGGAGTAGATGTTAGTGGAAATATCTTACCAGACACAACAGTATCTATTAGGTTTACCATTATAGATTCCAATAATTTGGTTGAATACCAAGAGATGCAAACCACAACCACGGATGCTTATGGAATGATTAATTTAATAATAGGTCAAGGAGAATCTTCAACAGGAAGTTTCGTAGAAATTCTATGGGATGGTAAACAAAAGAATTTAAAGGTAGAGATTAAATTTGATGGGACCTACACTTACAACGATTTGAGCAATCAAATACTTTTATTTACCCCTTATGCATTACACAGAGACATTATTGCGACAGGCGATTTGGTAGTTGATGGCACTACAACCTTAAACAGTTCATTAACTGTTGCTAATGCAACGCCAACAATTCTTACAGGAAAACTTGACGTTGATGGCGCTACAACCTTAAACAGTTCATTAACTGTTGCTAATGCAACGCCAACAATTCTTACAGGAAAACTTGACGTTGATGGCGCAACAGATCTTAAGAATACATTAAACGTTGATGGCGTAACAGATCTTAAGAATACATTAAACGTTGATGGCGCAACAGATCTTAAGAATACATTAAACGTTGATGGCGCAACAGATCTTAAGAATACATTAAATGTTGATGGCGCAACAGATCTTAAGAATACATTAACAGTTGATGGAGCTACATTATTAAAAGATGATTTAACGGTAAAAGGAACTACTACTTTGGAAGAGCTGGAGATTAAAACATTATATGTTAAAAGTAATAATGAAAAATATATTTCCACTTTTGAAAACACGAATGACGATAAAGGAGATGGAATTTTAATCAAATTAGGGAAAAAAAGAGCTCTTGATGGAATATCAGATTTAAATAATACTATCGAAGAGGCAAGTGAAGCAACAGTTAATAAGTTTAAAATTCTCCTCGGGGAGGCAACAGAAACTGAAAAACTTGTTGTTGTAAAGGAATTAGCTTTTGATATTTTGAAGAGTGATGCAGAATTTTTATTAAATACAACACTAGGTATTGGAAATTTATTGATTGGGGGTTTAAACACTGGATTGGATTTACCTTGGACCAGTCGAGGTTTTATGGTTGCGTTAAATGGATGTGACCCCTATATAATGAGTTTTAACCAAGTTACTGGAGAACCCAATTTTGTTGAGCCAACTGGAGCTGGTGACACCTTTGAATATGAACCTGATGGACCCTGTCATGATGAGGAAAAAGTGATAGCAAGAGAGTGGAATGGTACGGCCATGGTGGATGATCCAAATGGTGAAACTTGGAATGATAAGAATTCCTTATGGATAGCTGATGGTGATGTTCCATGGCCATTTAACGAAGACGGGACTCCAGGTGGATTTACAATTATTCCAGCGATACCACAAATTCCAACTTTTTCAATGAATATTACTTTTCTTGCAGAGTTAATAGGCTACGAACTACAAGCTGGTGAAGAAGCTGAAATTGAGATTAAACCTAATGATTTTAATTCACTTGAATTTTGGGGAATACCAAAATTAAAACTTTCTGATTGGGTTGATAATCCTTTAGACAAAAATAATGAATTTATAACGTTTGCAGATAATGAGACTATCCGTATGGGAGGTATTAAAGGACAATCTGTACAAGATTGGGTTTTACAATATTTAAATCCTAAATTTATTTATGAATTAAGAGGTGCAATGAAAAGCAGCTTTGATAAAAAACATGCTAAATATCATTTTAAAGCTAAAAGAAATGCTGCAATTAAATCTTATAAAACCATTGGTGTTCAATATACTTCTGGCAATGGAGATTATGCTGAGTGGCTAGAGCGTTCTGATGAAAATGAAGTTATTACAGCAGGAGACATAGTTGCTGTAATAGGAGGGAAAATCACTAAAGATTTAACTAATGCAGAACAAGTAATGGCTGTATCCCACAGTCCAATTGTATTAGGTAATATACCAACTATAGGAAAGGACTACCTAGGTAATAATATTGCTTTTATGGGGCAAATCCCAGTAAAAATTATGGGGCCAGTGAATACAGGTGATTATATTGTAGGGAAAGGAGATATTAGAGGTTTTGGTGTGGCTATTAGCCCTCAAAACATGTCTCTTGAGGATTTTAAAAATGTAGTAGGTCGCTCTTGGGAAGAAGACCCAGAAAATGGCCCAAAAATGGTAAACACAGTTATAGGGGTTCATAATGGAGACTATATAAAGATTTTACAAAAATATGAAGCTAAATTTAATGAAACATCTCAACGTCTACTCAATGTAGAAGCAAAAATAGATGACATTACAAATTTAATACAAATTAATAAATAATAAATATATTTGATTCAGCATCTTTATTATATATAAGATGCTGAATCAACACTTAAATACATGAAATATATAATTTTAATAAATTTGTTATTTATATCATCTTTGTTGTTTAGTCAAAGCCCTGTTATAGATAAAAATAAAGAAGCTAAAAAAATTTATGCTGAAAAGTGGTTAAAAGAATTAACCGAAAAAGGAATAGAAGTTAAAGGTGATAGTGTTTATATAAGTAGAGATTACAAAAGAGCAATTAATGATAATAAGTATCGTGAATTTCTATATCCAAAAGAATATTCTTGGGGAGGAGTTTCTGCATTTATAAAAGCAAATGCTTTAAAGCCTGCTTTTTGGTATTTAATCAATTTATATTCCAAAAGCAAAGAAGATAAGGAAAAGGTTTTGACCTTTGTACTTACTTATGACAAACTTTTTCAGATGGATGAAATTTTAGTTGCTACATTTTATACCTATAGTTTTATGGATCCTGAATCGAGTGTGATTATAGATAGGCAACCTGAAACTACACGTCCTGACATTTTAGAGCAAAAATTAAGGAATGTCAAAGAAATGGTAACTTATATTCGACAGTTTAAAGAAACGGAAAAAAAATAATTAGACATTTTCTATCAACGAACCAATAAATTATAATAGTTTTTCGAAAGTATGATAAAACTATTATAAGTATGGAATTGACCTGTTACTATGAGCAGGAAAACTGTAGGTATATCAGACAGCGTAACTAACAAAAAAACCTCCGTAAAAAAGTGTTTATTCATTCGTTCATATTGTTTTAAGTTTTCATGTATGCTTCGCATGTCATTAACTTTAATAAAATGACGTTTTTCAATTTTTTAATACCCTTCCAAAAAATCTCAATTCAAATACACCAAAAATTAAATAAAAAAACCGAACTTAGTGTCGTTGTATTTACATTCAACAAAGTCAATAAAAATTAAAAAAGTCAATAAACAGGGGTTGCATCAGGGGTTGCTGTGAAAATAAAAAGGCTCAACAACTAGATTTTAATAGTGTTAAGCCTTTACAGTTGTACTCAAGGCGGGAATCGAACCCGCACTCCCGAAAGAACTGGATTTTGAATCCAGCGCGTCTACCAATTCCGCCACTTGAGCATACTAGAAATTGGACTGCAAATCTATAAAATATTTTATTT
>JAWUWX010000017.1:0-7660 GCA_034111625.1 Flavobacteriaceae bacterium
TAAGAGAAAAGAAAGATCAAACAGCATTATGGGCTGGTATAAATCAAGGCTTAATTCAAGTTGTTGGTACAGACCATTGTCCATTTATGTGGGAACAAAAATTAATGGGAAAAGATGATTTTTCTAAAATTCCAAATGGACATCCAGCGATTGAACATCGAATGGAGTTATTATATTCAGAAGGGGTTCATAAAGGGAAAATTTCATTAACAAAATACGTTGAAGTAAGTGCTACCAATGCTGCAAAAATATTTGGAATGTATCCTAGAAAAGGTACAATTGCAATTGGAAGTGATGCAGATATCGTAATTTTTGACCCTGAAAAAGAACATACTATTTCTGTAGAAACACATCATATGAACTGTGATTATTCAGGATATGAAGGACGAAAAGTTATTGGAAAGACAGAAACTGTAATTCTACGAGGACAAGTTGCTATAGATAATGAAGAATGCCATTTAAAAGCAGGTCACGGACAATTTATTAAAAGAGGAAAAACATCAAAAACAGTGATCTAAAAAAGTATAACCTCACGACTGCGCTCGAGGGGACAAAAATAAAATAAGGTCAGGTCGAGCGCAGTACAGACCTAATAAAAATAAAAGATTATGCCAAGAATTGTAAAATCAGGATTGATACAAATGAGTCTTCCAATGACGGAAGGTGAAGGAACTATTAAAGAAATTATGGATGCTATGTACGACAAGCATATTCCATATATAGAAGAAGCAGGAAGACAAGGAGTGCAGATATTGTGTTTACAAGAAATATTTAACACGCCATATTTCTGTCCAGGGCAAGATCGTAAATGGTACGCGTCTGCAGAATCTGTTCCTGGTCCTACTACTGAAAAAATGCAAGTATTGGCAAAGAAACATGATATGGTAATCATCGTTCCAATTTACGAAAGAGAACAAGCAGGCGTATTTTATAATACTGCTGCTGTTATTGATGCAGATGGAACGTATTTAGGAAAGTATCGTAAAAATCACATTCCACATACAACAGGGTTTTGGGAAAAATTCTTTTTCAAACCTGGCAACTTAGGCTATCCTGTTTTTCAAACAAAATATGCTAAAGTGGGTGTTTACATTTGTTATGATAGACATTTTCCAGATGGAGCAAGAGCTTTAGGATTAAATGGTGCTGAGATTGTTTACAACCCTTCTGCAACGGTTGCTGGATTGAGTGAATATTTATGGAAACTGGAACAACCTGCACATGCAGCAGCCAATGGGTATTTTATGGGTTGTATTAATCGTGTTGGAGAAGAAAAACCTTGGAATTTAGGTAAATTTTATGGGCAATCTTATTTTGTGAATCCAAGAGGACAAATATTTTCAGAAGCCTCTCGAGATGATGATGAATTATTAGTAGCCGATTTTGACTTGGACCTTATTGAAGAAGTTCGCTCTACTTGGCAATTCTTTAGAGATAGACGTCCAGAAACCTATGGAAAATTAACAGAACTATAAATGTCTGGTAATTGGTATTTTGAATCAATTACTTTTGAAATTGGTTTTATAAGAAAAACAAAATTCGTCGAAAATAATTATTTACCAAAATAATGCACAATTATAAGAAATTAGAAGTTAGGCAAGAATCAGTTAACTTAGTTACAGAAATTTATCTTTTGACTGATAATTATCCTAATAAATAAAAATTTTATTTCAGAAGTACAAAAAGTAAAAATTATAGAAAAGTTAAATATCATTCAAAAAAAGATTTACAGTTTAATAAAATCACTAGAGTAAGAGTACTAGGTACAAACTACTAAATACAAGATACCATAAGATGGCAGAATATAAAAAACCAAAAACTGAAGTAGAATTCGAGAATAACTTTAAGCAGAAAAACCCGCTGATGAATGATACTGAGGCCTATTATGAGGCTTCACGTTGTTTGTTTTGTTATGATGCACCTTGTATAAAAGCGTGTCCGACAAGTATTGACATTCCGTTATTTATCAAACAAATACATACAGACAATATTACAGGAGCCTCCAAAACTATTTTTGACTCTAATTGGCTAGGGAATGCCTGTGGAATAGTCTGTCCGACTGCCGTTTTATGTGAAGGAGCTTGTGTATACAACCATCAAGATGTACCGCCAATTAAAATTGGACGCTTACAGAATTATGCAACGAATAAAACGATAGATGCAGGTAAAGTAATTTTTAAAGTAGGGAAACCTAATGGGAGGAAAATTGCTATTATTGGTGCAGGTCCTGCAGGAATTGCTTGTGCTTGTGAAGCTCGAACTTTAGGGTATGAAGTTGATCTATTTGAAGCCAAAGAAAAACCTTCTGGCTTAACGGTCTATGGTATTGCACCTTATAAAATTACAAATGAAGAGGTTTTGAAAGAAGTAGCATATCTTCAAAATCAATTAGGTTTTAATATTAAGTACAAGACTGCAATCAATTCTAAAGAAGCATTGAAAAGTCTAGAAGATGAGTATGACGCTATATTCATTGGAGTTGGTTTAGGAAAAACTAGAAATTTAGAACTGGAAGGAGAAGAAAAAGAGAACGTAATTGGTGCCGTCGAATTTGTAGAAGAGTTGAGAATGAAACATCACAAGTTGGCTGTCCCTAAAAAAGTAGTCGTTCTTGGAGGAGGAAACACAGCAATGGATGCGGCTTCTGAAGCAGCAAGAATGGGCGCAAAAAAAACGGTATTGGCATATCGAAATTCTAAAGAAAAAATGGGTGCTTATGGATTTGAATATGATTTAGCAATAAGTGCTGGGGTTGATAGTTTATTCAATGTAACTCCGATTGCAATCACAGGAAATGGAAAAGTGGAAGGAGTTAAATTTGCTAAAACAGAAATGGTTGAAGGGAAACTAAAGACCAACATGAATAATACATTCATTGTAAGATGTGATATGGTTATTAAAGCAACAGGACAAGCTAAGCAAGGCTATTTATACGGTTTAATAGATAATCTAGAAATTGACACAAAAACAAGAATTAAGACAAATGATGAATTTCAAACATCAAACCCAATGTATTTTGCTGGAGGTGATGCAATAAATGGAGGTGCAGAAGTTGTAAATGCAGCTTATGATGGAAAAATGGCAGCGCAAGGAATTCATAATTGGTTAAACAAATAAGACAAAAACATGATAGATTTATCAGTAAATTTCGGAGGAATAAAAGCGCCAAACCCTTTTTGGCTAGCATCAGCACCACCCACAAATTCAGGGTATCAAATTATGAAGGCTTTTGAAGCTGGTTGGGGAGGAGCTGTTTGGAAAACGCTTGGAGTTCCTGTAGTAAATGTTTCAAGTCGCTATGGTTCTGTAAATTACAGAAACACCAAAATGATGGGTTTCAGTAATATTGAATTGATAACAGATAGAACTCTGGCAGAAAATCTTCGTGAAATGGAAGAGGTGAAAAAATATTTCCCAGATCATGCTGTAATTGCATCATTAATGGTGGAAAGTAGATCTGAATGGGAACAAATCATTAAAGATGTTGAAAATGCTGGAGCAGACGGAATTGAACTCAACTTTGGCTGTCCTCACGGAATGTGTGAACGCGGAATGGGATCTGCAGTTGGGCAAGAACCAGAAGTTTTAAAAACGATTGTAGGTTGGGTTAAAGAAGCTGCAAATATTCCTGTAATCACAAAATTAACTCCCAATATTTCTGATATTGTTCCTCCTGGATTAGCAGCACTTCAAGGTGGAACAGATTCGATTTCATTAATTAATACTATAAAAAGTATTGTTGGAATAGATTTAGACACCTATGCTCCATATCCAATTGTTGATGGAAAAGGCACAAATGGAGGGTATTGTGGGCCTGCAGTGAAACCTATTGCCATGAATATGTTGAAAGATTTAGCACAACACCCCGAAATTGGAAGAATTCCTTTATCAGGAATTGGTGGTATTGAAACTTGGCGTGATGTAGTAGAGTTTATTCTTTTAGGCGCTACTTCTGTGCAAGTGTGTACTGCTGTGATGCATTATGGATTTGGTATCGTTAGAGAAATGGAAGCTGGTTTGCGTCAGTTTATGGAAGAGAGAAATTACAATACCATTTATGATTTTGCAGGAAAAGCCTTGCCCAATGTTACGGAATGGAAGCATCTAAACTTAAAACATAAAGTAGTCGCTGAAATTAATCAAGATAAATGTATCGGTTGTGAACTCTGTTATATCTCTTGTGATGATGGAGCACATCAAGCAATTTCCTTGTCAGACGACCCTTTAAATAGAATACCAAGTATCATTGAAGAAAACTGTGTTGGTTGCAACTTATGTTCTCTAGTTTGCCCTGTTGAAGATTGTATTACGATGGTAAAAAGAGATGATGGCACGGAACATAGTACTTGGAATGAACGTACGTTGAATGATGATATTCCTACAACTTTTGATGATGAAAGAGCTGGAGGAAATGGGCATTTTGTTCCAAAACCTTCTGATGCATTGAAGAAATAATATTTTATAGTTCTTTTAATATTGAAGCTTCATGGAAATGTAAACTTCCCTGAAATAGGTTGTCAAAAAAATAAAACTATTTAAGAACCTTAACGGTCTAACTAATATTACTCCAAATTTTAGAAGTCTTAGACAATTCTAAATAAGCTTTTTTAATGTTTGTGTTTTCTTGTTTTGATAAATTAGAATCTTCTTGCAAAAGATCAATTGCCGTATTTCTTGCTGAAACTAAAATTTTTGTATCCTTTACAATATCAGCAATCTTAAGATTTAAGACGCCGCTCTGTTGTGTTCCCATTAAATTTCCTGGTCCACGTAATTTTAAATCTACTTCGGCTATTTTAAACCCATCGGTCGTTTCAACCATTGTTTTTAAACGCGTTTTTCCTTCTGCGGATAATTTAAAACTCGATAATAGAATACAATAACTCTGGTCTGCTCCTCGACCAACTCTTCCTCTTAATTGATGCAATTGAGAAAGCCCAAATCGTTCTGAACTTTCAATAATCATAACACTAGCATTCGGCACATTTACACCAACTTCAATAACAGTGGTTGCTACCATAATTTGAGTTTCGCCTTTTACAAAACGCTGCATTTCAAACTCTTTATCGGCAGGTTTCATTTGTCCGTGAACAATACTTATTTGATATTTAGGTGTTGGGAATTCGCGAGAAACACTTTCATAACCATCCATTAAATCTTTATAATCCATAACTTCAGATTCCTGAATTAACGGATACACAATATACACTTGCCTTCCTTTTGCAATTTCATCTCTCATAAATTTAAAAACAGACAAACGATTACTATCAAATCGATGCACTGTTTTTACTTCTTTTCTGCCCGGAGGTAATTCATCTATCACAGAAATATCTAAATCTCCATAAACAGACATTGCCAACGTTCTCGGGATTGGGGTTGCGGTCATCACTAAAATGTGAGGAACAGTTGTGTTTTTTTTCCAGAGTTTTGATCTTTGCGCAACTCCAAATCTATGCTGCTCATCAATAATTGCAATTCCAAGGTTTTTAAATTGCACTTTATCTTCTAACAAAGCATGAGTTCCTATCAAAATATGTAACGTTCCGTCTTCTAAATTTTTGTGAATTTCTCTTCGCTTCTTTATTTTTACAGAACCTGTTAACAAATCAACTTTAAGATCCATGTCTTTCAGCATCTCAGAAATTGCGTGATAATGCTGTGTTGCTAGAATTTCTGTAGGCGCCATAATTGTGGCTTGAAAATCGTTATCAATTGCCAAAAGCATCGATAACAAAGCAACTATTGTTTTCCCTGAACCTACATCGCCTTGTAAAAGACGATTCATATGTGCACCAGAAGCAACGTCTTTTCTAATTTCTTTTAAGACTCTTTTTTGAGCGTTCGTTAAATTAAATGGTAAATAATTTTTATAAAAAGCATTGAAATTCTCTCCCACATTTTCAAAAATAAATCCTTTTATTTTGGTTTTATTGATGAGTTTCTTCCTCAGTAATTGCAACTGAATAAAAAATAATTCTTCAAATTTTAATCTATTTTGCGCTTTTGCTAAATCTTCTTGGCTTTTAGGAAAATGTGCATTTAACAAAGCATCACGTTTTGAGATCAATTTAAAATTATCAATAATTTCTTTTGATAAGGTTTCTTCAATTCCATTATAAAACTGTTCCAATAAATTCTGAATATACGTTCGTATCAATTTATTAGACACTCCTGAGTTTATCAATTTTTCAGTTGATGGATAAACAGGTTGCATCTTTGTTTGTAACTTTTTTTTGTATTCTGTAACCAATTCCATTTCTGGATGTGGCATACTAAAACTTCCATTATAATGATTCAATTTTCCATAAACCACATAAGGCTCATTAATTTTCAGTGCATCTTTAATCCATTTTTGACCACGAAACCAAACCAACTCCATCGTTCCTGTAGCGTCTTGAAATGTAGCTACCAATCTACTTCCTCTTTTTTGAGCCACAGATTTTACATGTGTAATATTGCCTACAACCTGAACTTCAGATGAATTTGGTTGTAAATCTTTAATCGTATAAAAAGCAGTCTTATCGATATATCTAAAAGGAAAGAAGTTTAATAAATCATTACATGTTTTTATACCTAATTCTGTGTACAAAAGCGTTGCTCTTTGTACACTAATTCCTTTTATATATGTAATTGGATAATTTAAATTCAATTTAGAAAGATATGAATAACGAAAATACTAAATACATTTAAAAAGAAATCACATTTATAAGCAAAAAAAAAGAGCTGATAAATCAGCTCTTTTTTTTTACTCAATAAATATGATAAACCAATTTGGTCTGTGTTATTTATTTAAAAATTATTTTAACAACATCGTAGTTTGTTTTAGAACTTAATACTCTTAAAAACAAAACTCCAGGTTTAGCTTGAACGTTAAAATCTAATTCGTTTTGACCTTCTCTCAATTTCACAGGTGCAGAATAAATAACTCTGCCAGTAATATCTGTTAAAATTACGCTAACATCTTCAGAAACATTACTTTTTAAGCTAACGTTCACATTACCAATTGAAGGGTTTGGATATACAGTAAATCTATTTTTAACTGTATTACTAACCTTAATTTCATTTTTACTTGCTGCTGGGATCACACTAATACTTACGTTTCCAATAGCTGTACCTCCATTACCATCAGTAATGTCATATGTAAAAGTTACAGATCCAACATCCCCAGCGCCAGGGGTAAAAGTAATTATGCCATCTTCGTCTATATCCAATCGACCATTAACAACAGTAATCTGTTGAATACCACCTGTAATATCGTCATCATTGAAATATGTAATCGTTAAATCATCACCATTAGGATCACTATCATTAGTCCCTCTAGTTAATGGATCAATAATAATAGATTCATCTACCACTGTTTGATAAACATCATCGACTGCGATTGGATTAGTGTCAACTTCCGCTACAGGATCGATAACAATCGTTTGAGTTCCCGTAGCAGTCTCATCCAAATCAGGGTTTGAATTTTGAACTACATACGGAAAGATTACCGTTCCATTATAATTTAGCACCGGTGTAAATGTAATTACCCCAGATGCATCTATAACTACATTTCCTACAGTTACTTCAGATCCATCGATTAATCCTAATACTGGAATAGTCTGTATAGCAGGACTAATAAGTTCTATAAGTGCTACTTCGTTTATACTCGCAATATGTA
>JAWUWX010000018.1:0-28521 GCA_034111625.1 Flavobacteriaceae bacterium
TCGACTTTATCTCCTTCTCCTACTGTGTAATCTCCTTTGGCGTAAAAGGTTAATACAGCAGTTTTTGAATCAGGTGAAAGAGCTACATTGATGTCATATAAATCAAACTCTCCCCATTTAGCTGCTGGTGCAACGTCAAAATTTTCAGTACTCATTGTATAAAACTTGTTTAAGTTTGAGTCTCCTGTTGAAAAAGCAATGTTCTTATCAACATACTTATTGAATTCTTCTGAGTTTTGTGAGAGAATAGCATCTTGAAGATTTACAGCATTTTCTTTTAAAGTAGTGACAATATCTTCGTCAGAGACTGTTGGTTCAACTGTTTGTTGACAAGCTGTAAGTAATATTACAGCCATTAATAGAAATAAATTTTTCATATTTTAATAAATTAGTTAGTTGTAAATTTATATATATTAATTTTAAATAACAAGTAATTTTAAATAACTAAACCATAGGCATATCCTCTTCTGTTAATTCAGTTATTTCTAAACCTCTTAAGTAAGTTAAACTTACATTTATAGATGAATGCCCCATAGCTTTCTGAAGCTTGGTTAATGAGCCTGTTCTCTTAAAGATTTCTATTGCGCCAGAGTGTCTAAAAGAGTATAATGTTTACTTGTTAAAGCAAGTTAGATCGCCTCTTAAAACGACTCCAAAGGGTCTTAAAACAGTCTTGATTTAAAGGTTGAGGTTTACCTGAAAAGATATTATGATGAGGAGCTACAGATATAAATGATTTTAATGAAATTATAAAATAAACCCACATAATAATTATGTGAGTTTATTTTTATTGATTAATGTATCGTCTATTTGGGAGCTTGATAATCATAATACCCTTCTACAGGTATCATTAAGTGATCATATCCAGTTCCTTTAAACATTACATATGGTGCTCCAGAATTAAAGTTTGTAGTTTGACCATCTAAAGATGCAGGATCTTTAGGGAATAACATTAAATGTGCTCCAGATTCAATCCATTCTCCTTGCACAGCATCTTCTTTGTTAAATACAAGATGTTTTGTGTTGTCTTCTCCCATATCTCCGTGCAACATCCACGCCCATCCGTCTGAATCCATTTTTGGTATTTTTCCACCCATGTAAGCCATTGCCCATTGCATAGCTGGACCATCTCCAACCATAGGCATTGCTTCGTGAGCATCTTTCCAGCCATTTTCAGGATCTGACATACCTCTAGGGTTAGCAGCCATTGCTGTCCATCCGTTAGTTCCTTCTCTAAGCATTGTACCGTCCATTGCCATTACTGAGCAGTTAGCTGCAATAAATGATGGAGCTGCAGAACTGTATGCCCAAACTCTCCATTCTATAGATGTATGAGGGCCTACTGGCTCAGCTGTTGGTTCTACTGTTGGTTCAACTGTTGGTTGACAAGCTGTAACTAATATTACAGCCATAAATAGAAATAAATTTTTCATATTTTAATAAATTAATTATTTGTAAATATATATATTAATTTTAAATAACAAGTAATTTTAAATAAATAAACCATAGGCATATCCTCCTCCTTCAATTAAGGGAGTTCTAAACCTCTTAAGTAGGTTAGATGTTTATTTATAACTCACAAAATTACTTTCAAAATAAAATCTATATTTGTGTTATAATTTAATAAAAACACTATTATGAAAGAATGGTTTAAAAAACATCTTGGCTTGGTTGGGTTTTTAGTTTGTATGGCCTTTATTTTAATTGAATTGTTATGCAGGTTAATATAAAAAATAGACCACTATGATTTAGCTTAAATTGGTGCTGTAGTTTGGGTTATGGGATGTTTTATTCAAGCTATTATTCTTAATGAAAAGTATTCTGAAAAAGTTAAAAATGGTATTATTGTATTTAGCGTTGCTATTTCTATTGGATATATTTATTACTATTGAAACTGAAGGTTCGCTTTTTGGCTAATTACTAAACCATAGGCATATCTTCCTCTTTCAATTCAGCTATTTCTAACCCTCGCAAATAGGTTATTTAACATACCTCCACATTAGATACTATTACATCTGTAATAGTATCTAATGTGGATAAAATCAACTTGTATTCATGGGCTTTATGATAATACCTTATGTTTCTATACATAATAGAAGTAAGCACACTAATATGTTAGATACTATTATAAAAACATTCTAATAAGAACTATTTTTGTTTCATGAAAAAACAAATTGCTATTATAGGTGGTGGGCCATCAGCTTTTTTATTAGCCGCTTTTTTAGAAACTGAAAAATTTACTATTACCATCTATGAAAAAAACAAAACCGCTGGTCGTAAATTTTTAGTTGCAGGTAAAGGTGGTTTCAACTTAACACATTCAGAACCGATTGATCAGTTTATTAAACGCTACACACCAGAAGATATTTTAGAAAAATCTCTCCTTAATTTCACCAATATTGATTTTAGAAATTGGCTTGATCAGATTAAGATTCCAACGTATATAGGAAGTAGTAAAAGGGTATATCCAAAAGAAGGAATTAAACCTGTCGAAGTGCTGAATGCAATTCTCAAATTCCTCAAAGAAAAAGGAGTTATTATTAAGTATGAACATACTTTTTCTGATTGGGACGATAATAGTAATCCGATTATTAATAACAAAATGATACAAACGGATTATACCGTCTTTTCTTTAGGAGGAGGAAGCTGGAAAGTTACTGGATCTGAAGGAAATTGGCTTGATACTTTTTCTAAAAAAGGAATTAAAACAAAAAAGATTCAAGCATCAAACTGCGGTTACCAAATTGATTGGAAATCTAATTTTATTCAAAAACACGAAGGAACTCCTTTAAAAAACATTGCTATTTCTTGCAATAACGTTATTCAGAAAGGAGAAGCCGTTATTACTAAATTTGGATTAGAAGGAAATGCTATTTACGGACTGAGTCCACAGATTAGAGAACAGTTATTTACAAATTCAAAAGCAACCGTTTTTGTAGATTTTAAACCTTCGCTAACATTAGAAAATATCCATTCTAAAATAAAATTATCAAAATATAGAAATACTACTGAGATCTTAAAAAAAGAACTTAAACTAAGTCCCTCTCAAATCGATTTATTAAAAATATATCTATCTAAAGAGTCTTATTTAAATACAGAAACATTAACAAAAAATATCAAAACATTTCCTTTAGAAATAATAAGTACTGCATCCATTGACGAAGCTATTTCTACAATTGGAGGAATTGATTTAAATGCAATTTCTGAAAATTTTGAACTTAAAAATATGCCAAATCAATTTTGTATTGGCGAAATGTTAGATTGGGACGCTCCAACTGGCGGATATCTATTGCAAGCTTGTGCAAGTACTGGTGTATTTTTAGCGAAACATTTAAATAAAAATAATTAAAAACGAGTCAATCAACGTTAAATTTATTTTACTTCTCTAAAATGAAGAATTGATACATAATTAAGTTAAATCGATTACTGAATTAAATTGTATCAAGTAGTTTTTCAATCATTCAATTAAAAGATTGTAAACTTAAGACGTGTATATTTAATTGCTTGGTACGGGTCTACTTGTAAAACTCTATGAATTTCCCTTTGTTTCGTTACATTTTTAGTAAATTAGTTGCTTAACAACTCAACTAACAATACGCGAAAGGGTGCGCTTCATTAAAATGAATAATGGTGTAAGTATAATCCAGACTTATCTCAACGCTAGAATATAGCATTAACAAATTATATTATTATGACATTGAACTTATTGGCTTGTGATGCTCAGAGGCCTGATAAAACGGCGATAGCCAAATGTATTGCAGAAATTTCATCTAACATTGATGATTCCTTGTCAAACGAACTTACAGCGATACTCTTAGAAGGAGACCTTGTAGATATTGAGGTGGAAGATAGAAACTCTGGTTCTGCTTTAAGAGCTTTACGAAAACTAAGTATTGACTACGAAATTATAGAATGAACCAATGATAAAATAAGTTGAGTCATCTAACTTATTGCTAAAAGTACACCTACAATTACATCAATATTATTTCAATTTATATAAAACAGGTTTGCTCGGAGAAGCATCATTTTCAAAAGAAGCTATCTGTAAATTCAATAAATAAGTTCCGTCTTTCACATTGTTTTTAATATAAACAAACTCTGTAATTGTTGCATCCATTCGTTGCTCTCCATTATAATCCCAAAAGGCTTTATGAGCCAATAACTTCCCTTGATCATTCTCTTTATCTACTGATGGCAGGTCAATCAATAAATGCTTCACTCCTATTTCTCGAATAAAAATTGCTGCTTCTTCTGATAAAAATGGAGGATTAGAATTTGAGTATTGTGCCGTTTCTTTCTCACTCGTATTTGGCAAAGTTCGAATTATTAAAGCCTCTATATTTTTACCTTTTATTGCATTTTCAACTTGATTCTTGGTGATAACATGATCAATATTCGCTTGAATTTCCGGGCTAATAGAAATAAGTTCTGCAATGAAAAAAAACGTTTTCAAACTGTCATTCACACTATGAAACTCTTTCGTAATATGACCTATAGATTCCGTGTGCGTCCCATGCGCATGTGGATTAAACTGAATCGTATTAAAATTTACTGAAGCTCCTTTTTCAACACTAGCAATCCAATTCCCATCAATAACTGGCTCAATCTGTGGCGAATCAAGATACCATGCATTTACATTATCTTTTGATGCTGATAAAGTCAAAGAAATATCAATCGGTTTGGAAAGATTTACTTTGTGTTTTTTATTATTTAATTTTATTTTTATTTTCACAGTTTAAAATTATCAATTAATTATTTAAAAATAATCATTTTTAATCAACCATAAACAATTCAGAAGCAATTCCATCAACAAGAAACTTTCCTTTTTGGGTTGCTATAACAATATTATTATTAATTTCAAGCAATCCCATTCGCTCATAACCTTCTACTCCATTGATCAAATGAATCTTATAGGCTTCTCCATATTCTTGCTCTACTTTGTCCAAAGAAACTCCCCAAATTGTTCGCAGTCCAGTCATAACATATTCATTGAATTGGTCATTAAGTGATAAAATTTCAACTTCTCTTGGAAGTATTTTATCTTGAATTGACTTTATATATTTTGCATTGTTAGACACATTCCAACTTCGTTCTTTTCCTTTAAAGGAATGTGCTGAAGGACCAACTCCTAAATATTGCTTTCCCTGCCAATAAGATGTGTTGTGTTTTGAGAAAAAATCTGGCTTTCCAAAATTGGAAATCTCATAATGAACAAATCCATTTTTTTTAGTCTCCTCAACTAAAATATCAAAATGATCAGATGCTAATTGTTCGTCTAATGGCGGAAATTTCCCGCTTTTGATAAATAAATCTAAGGCTGTTTTCGGCTCAACTGTCAGGGCATAACTTGATATATGATTGACTCCAAAATCAAAAGTAATTTTCAAATTCTCTTTCCACTTCTCAATACTCATATTTGGAACTCCGTAAATCAAATCAATCGTAATATTCTCAAAGTGGCGATTAGCAACAGAGATACAATTTTTAGATTCGGACGCGGTATGAGAACGGTTCATGAATTTCAGATCATCTTCAAAAAACGATTGTATTCCGATGCTTAATCGATTAATTGGACTATCTGCTAATTCGAGTATTTTTTCTTCAGTAAGATCATCCGGATTGGCTTCTAAAGTGATTTCTGGAAGTTCGCTTACTTCAAAATTTTCTTGAATAGTGTTTATCAAAAACTGAATTTCAACAATAGTTAACAAACTTGGTGTTCCTCCTCCAAAATAAATGGTTTCAACCGTTTCAGAAATTTCATTTTTACGTAACATCAATTCGTCAGCAATCGCCTGAATCATTTCCGACTTTCTTTTTAAAGAAGTAGAAAAATGAAAATCACAATAGTGACACGCTTGTTTGCAAAAAGGGATATGTAGATAAATTCCTGCCAAAATACTTATTAACTTACTTTATTAGGATTCTGTTTTACAAATGCACTCCATCCAGTATAATTCTTTCCTCCAGTAATTTTTCCTGCATTATAAAAATGACATACTGCAGCTGCTAATCCATCTGTTGCATCAAGATTTTTAGGTAAGGATTTTAGTTTTAAAATACTCTGAAGCATTCCTGCGACTTGCTCTTTACTCGCATTTCCATTTCCGGTAATTGCCATTTTAATTTTCTTTGGCGCATATTCTGTAATTGGTATATCACGAGACAGTCCGGCTGCAATAGCAACACCTTGTGCCCTTCCTAGTTTCAACATCGACTGTACATTCTTTCCGAAAAAAGGTGCTTCTATAGCAATTTCGTCAGGATGATAGGTTTCAATCAATTCAATCGTTCTTTCAAAAATAAGTTTTAACTTCACATAATGATCATCATATTTTTTCAACATCAACTCATTCATTTGTATGAACTCCATCTTCTTATTGATAACTTTAATCAAACCAAACCCCATAATTGTTGTTCCTGGATCAATTCCTAATATGATTTTTTCTGTGGGCAATATTTCGTTTCTTTGTTGTAAATGTACAATATAAACGTAAAATATAAACGGTTTTTGTTTTTTGTGGTGAAACTCGCAATCGTCGTTGGCGCACTCTATTTTATATATAATAAAACGGTACTTTCCAATCCTCTTAACCTCAATGAATTTACGCAGCAATTAAAAGTAGTTTTATTGGCAAATGCATGGACAATTCCCATCTTACTCTTACTCACATTTTTCAATTGGTTTTTTGAGATATTAAAATGGAAAAATCTTGTTAAAATTCTAAAAAAAATTACGCTTTTTGAATCTACACAACAAAGTCTAGCCTCACTTACAACTTCTTTATTCACTCCAAATAGAATCGGAGAATATGGAGCCAAAGCCGTTTATTATAAAAAGAATAAACGTAAAATAATGCTATTGAATTTGGTGGGGAATCTCAATCAACTCACAGTAACTATTATTTTTGGGATTATAGGACTTGTATTTTTCTTGTCAACTTATGAGGTAGAAATCAATCCTTATCGCTTAAGGCGATTAGGCTATCTGATTGGCTTTATTATTTTATTAGGCTTAGGAAATAAAAGGCTCAAACTATTCGAATTTCTTCCTTGGAAAAAAATTCGTGAATTTGTAAAAAAAATACCCTTTGATATACATTTAAAAGTATTTTTATATTCAAGTATCCGATATCTTATTTTCTCTCACCAATTCTATTTTTTATTACTTGTTTTTGGTGTTGAAGAGAGTTATTTTACATTAATATCTTTAATTTTATCAATGTATATTATCGCATCCTTTATTCCAAGTATTTCCTTGTTTGATTGGGCAATAAAAGGAACCGTTGCCATTTATATTTTCAGTTTTACACTAGTTCCTGAGATCACAATTGTTATAATTACCTTGTTTATGTGGATTTTAAATTTTGCGCTCCCATCAATAATAGGAAGTTATTACGTGTTGAATTTTAAACTCCCAAAAAAGTGATATGCTCTACATATTTTTCTTAATAACGTTTATCTATAGTGTATTGATTGTAGCATTCATCATAGGATATGACAAAATAGAACCTGTTGAAAATAAAAGCACTCTACCTAAAAACTCATTTTCAATTCTTATTCCTTTCAGAAACGAAGCAGAGAATTTACCACAACTATTAGAAAGCCTTTTAAGACTTGAGTATCCTTTAGATCTATTTGAAACATTATTCATTGATGACGCTTCTACTGATAATTCAAAAGAAATTATTGGAAAATTTAAACTCGGAAAAACGAATAAGATTATTGAGAATATCCGGCGATCAAATTCACCAAAAAAAGACGCCATAGAAACTGCAATTCATCAATCAAAATATGATTGGATACTAACCACTGACGCTGATTGCAAGATTCCAAAAAACTGGTTATTAGAATTTGATAATTTTCTACAACAAAACGATTCTAAAATGGTATGCGCTCCTGTTACATACACTGTGAATAATTCATTATTGCAACAATTTCAATTACTAGATTTTATGAGTCTGATTGGAGTAACTATTGGAGGATTTGGTATTAGAAAACCATTTTTATGCAATGGCGCCAATTTATGTTATTCAAAAAAAGTATTTCTCGAAGTTGATGGTTTTAATGGAAATAATAAAATGGCAAGTGGAGATGATATTTTTTTATTGGAAAAAATAACAAACAAATATCCTTCTCAAGTTCATTACTTAAAGTCTAGTGAGGCAATCGTTACAACTATACCTCAGCCAACTTTAAATGAATTAGTATCTCAACGTTTACGATGGGCTTCAAAGACCTCTTCTTATGATAATTGGTTTGTAAAACTTATAGGCATTACCGTCTTTTTAATGAACCTTTCAGTCCTGTTTTTATTCATCATAATGTTATTTAAAACAGAATATACAATTCCATTTATAGCCATATTTTCGATCAAATTCTTTCTTGACTTTATAATAATCTACAAAACACTGATTTTTACAAAACAATCAAAAAATATCCTTTTTTATCCATTTTCTACACTTTTCTATCCATTTTTTAATGTTTTTATCGTTTTATTGACTTTTATTAGAAAAAAATATCATTGGAAAGATCGTTATTTTAATACTTAAAGTAATATATTGTGAACTAGTTATTAAATAAGGGTCTAATATACATTACTCGTTATCTAGATAACATTGCTAAAAATTGCTAAGAGAAAAAGAATATTTCATTTTGTATAAATAATCTACAATTAGCAATTTCATGTCAATAACAAGATACAAAACCTCAAATCCTGCTTTTACACCTCTAATCTGGAAAGGATATTCTTATTCTTCTAATCGAATGACATTGAGAGGAGTTATTTTAAAAACTTTCTTTTGTTTAGTAATTCTAAGTGCCTCAACATGTTATGTTTGGGATTTAGTTCATCAAGGAGTTGATGCGAAATGGTATATATATTTAGGCTTATTGGCAGCAATAATCTTAAGTATCTTAACTTCTTTCATACATAAATGGGCCGTTATAACGACTCCTTTATATGCTCTTGCTAAAGGAGTTTTTCTTGGTGGAATTTCGGCTTATGCAGAATTAAAATTTGAAGGAATACCAATGAGATCAGTTGGTGTGACCATTATTGTGTTTTTTGTAATGTTAGTTCTTTATAGGTTTCGGATTGTGATGTTAACAAGAAAGTTTCGTAGTGTTATCATTGGCGCAATAATCTCAATTACGGCTATTTACTTGATTAGCTGGATACTGAATTTATTTGGTATATCTGCATCTATTATTTATGGTACTTCTAATTTCTCTATACTATTTAATATCATTGCCGCATGTATTGCTTCACTAGTATTACTAATAGACTTTGACTTTATTGAAGGCAAAATCAACCATGTTCCTAAATATATGGAATGGGTCGCTACTTGGGGGCTTCTTGTAACGCTAATATGGTTATATATTGAAATTTTAAGACTACTAAAGAAATTAATAATTAGATTTTGAGATAAATAACAATCAGTTAATCTATAATCAACAAAAGGATTCCATTAAACGATCCGCATTTAACCAAAAGTAAAGTATGCCTAGTAAGACAATTAATAGTAGGATTAGTTTGTTCTTATTAGGTTTTTTTCTTTTTTTAATTCTATTAAACTTCATTATTTTGTTGGCTTTAGACAGTAACTTTTATTGCTCTTAACATTTCTCGCTTTCCTGGTGGGCCTTCTAGCCTTTCAACCTTAAAGCCAACAGATTGCATGGCTCTTCTCACACTCCCTTTAGCAGAATAGGTTACCAATACTCCATTAATTCTCAGCGAATCATACATTTTTTTAAAAATCAGTTCAGTCCATAATTCTGGTTGAACTCTCGCTCCAAATGCGTCGAAATAAATTAAATCAAATCTATTTTCATCATCAATGTCTTCAAATAATTGCTGACGCTTGGTCAATGAAAAATCATTTGAAAAAACATGCTTTTCATTCCAAGAAAGAGAATGAATTCGTTCAAAGACTTCTTTATTTTTAGTAGCATTTAACTCTGAAATGTAGTTCAAACTTCTTAGTTCTTCATCAGAAATAGGGTAGGCTTCTACTCCTACATAATCTATGTTTAGATTATACTTTTCAGCCTCTAGATACGTAATAAAACAATTTAAGCCTGTTCCAAAACCTATCTCCATAATACTTGCATTTCGGTTTCTAAATAGAGACAATCCTTTTTTTATAAAAACATGATAAGCCTCTTGAATTGCACCATGAATTGAATGATACTGCTCGTTCCATTCAGGAATATGAATCGTAGTAGATCCATCATCAGTAATAATAATTTCTCTCTTCAATTATTGCTTTATAAGTAATTTTTTAATTCTTGGTATTGGGCCTGTACATGATGTCTGATGACATCCAATGCATAAATTTATCATAGTATTAAAATTCTCTTGTATGTTTTCAGAATTGGAATTAAGAATTTCATTTTGTGAATACGTAAATGTATTCGCATATTTTTTAAAAGGCTCATCTCTTTCAAACGTATTGGTCATTTCCGCAGTATGAATCTTTAAAAATTTCTCTGGAAATTGCTGTCTCGGAATAATCCCTTGCTCTATTAAACCTTTTATAGAATCATTATAATGATACATTTCTTCCATCAACAATGCAAGTTCAGAAGGAATATACATTTGTAAATCTTCCTTAATTATTAACGACTTCTCTTTATCCTCCTTTGACACACAGGAAACAAATAAAAATAATATAAAAATTACAACAATCTTATTCATTTTCATTTTTCATTAGAACACCCTCTGCAATAAAAGCATAGGTATATTCAGGGGTTACAATTTTCGCAACTTCTTCTTCAGACTTTCCTGCATCCTTTGCATAATGTTGTAACTCTTGAACAGAAACTTCTGTAACATATGCCTTGCCATTTACGATTACTTCTCTATTGGCTGAATTTAATGGAACAAAAAAACCGTAATCTTTAAATTTCACCATAGATTCTTTATCATTCGCTAAGTCCAATTTCATCCAACAGCCTTTCGCTTTACAGACACTGTTAATTTTAGAAGCAAACTTCACATCTAGAGTATCGCCTGATTTTAAATTTTCAAACTTAGAAGTCATTTCTTCTTTTGATAAAAACTTATCCGCACTCAATTCCTTTCCAAATGCAACAAACTCTGTTTTCTTCTCTTCATTACATGCTATTACTAATAAAATCAGCATAGCAAATAGCCCTATTTTTTTCATCCTATTTAAATATAAATTCCTTACCAAAATTACATTTTATTATGACTAAATAAAAGAACATAAGTTTAAATAAAATTATGATGCTATTTTTGTACTTTTGTAATAAGAAAATAGCAATAAAATAAGTTTAGTTATGCAAGATATTACCATCAATAAAATTGAAATATCAAAAATTTCTGAAGTTGATTTCAACAATTTAGCATTTGGAAGTGTTTTTACGGATCATATGTATGAATGTGAATATAAAAATGGTGAATGGCAGAGTCCAGTAATTAAGCCTTATGGAAATATATCTATTTCTCCGTCTGCTAAAGTTTTTCATTATGGACAAGCAGTCTTTGAAGGAATGAAAGCATATAAAGCTGATGATGATAGTATCTGGATGTTTCGCCCTGAAGAAAACCAAAAACGAATTAATATCTCTTCAAAAAGGTTGCAAATGCCTGAATTTCCGAAAGATTTATTCTTTGACGGACTAGAAAGTTTATTAAAACTGGATAGAGAATGGATTCAAAAAGGAGAAGGTAACTCAATGTATATCCGCCCATTTGTAATTGCTACTGAAGAGGGTGTTTCTGCATCTCCTTCGAAAGAGTATAAATTTATGTTTTTACTATCTCCTGCACAATCTTATTTTAAAGGTGGAGGAAGTGATGTAAAAGTATTGTTTGCTGATAAATTTAGTCGTTCTGCCAGTGGTGGAGTTGGCTTTGCAAAAGCAGCAGGAAATTATGCTGGACAGTTTTACCCAACTCATCTAGCACAAGAACAAGGATACCAACAAGTTGTATGGACTGATGCTGATACGCATGAAAACCTTGAAGAGGCTGGTGTAATGAATGTTTTCTTTAGAGTAGGAGATACTTTAATTACGGCTCCTACTTCTGATAGAATATTGGACGGTATTACTCGTAAAAGTATTCTTGAAGTTGCAAAAGATGAAGGAATTAAAGTTGAAGTAAGAAAAGTTTCTGTACATGAAATTGAAGAAGCTGCTAAAAGCGGAACACTCATGGAAATATTCGGAACTGGTACGGCAGCAGTTGTAAATCCTATTGCAGGATTTGGGTCTAAAGGAAAAGATTATGACTTGCCTAAACTTGACAATAGTTACGCTATGAGACTTAAAAAGAGAATTACCGATATTCAAACTAATAAGGCTGAAGATAAATTTGGATGGAGATATAAAGTGAAAGAATAACTTATTTTCATGAAGAATTAAAAGTTATAAATAAATAAAAGCGCCAATTGGCGCTTTTATTTATTTATCTAAAATCTCTTTAATATTTGGCTTAAAATAAGAGGGACCCTTTAGCACTTTCCCATCTTCACGAAAAATCGGTTTTCCATCTGCACCTAATTTACTCATATTACTTCGTTGAATTTCATTGAATACTTCTTCAATTTTATCTTGCATTCCATGCTCAATAATAGTTCCGCATAAAATATACAGCATATCTCCAAGAGCATCTGCAACTTCGACTAAATCATTATTCTGTGCTGCTTCGAAATATTCATCATTTTCTTCAGCCATTAAATTATACCTCAGTTTATTTTTTGCTTCGCCTAAATCGGCTATTGGCGCTTGGTTCATTCCCAATTTAAAGGCTTCATGAAAGGCCGTAACTGCTTTGATCTTATTTTTCATTTTCTAATTTTAAGAATGTTTTGTTAATAATTTTGCTGGAATAATTTTTAAAAATAATCCAATTAAAGCCCAACGTCTAGTTATATATGCTTTTCGTTTTTTTAATTTAATTGCTCTATAAATTTGTTTCGTTGCTTTTTCAAGTGATGACATCCAAAAAGTAGGACCTATGATAATTGCTGTATCTACATAACCAGGTAAAATATTGGTTACATCTATTTTTGCTTTTTTAGAACGCCTTGCTTTCATCCATAAAGACTCTAGATAACTGGCTTGATATGCTTTAGAAGCATGATAAGCAGCAACACCTCTATTTCCACGAATCGAAGCTATAGAAGTAACTCCAACTAAATGTCCATAACCTTGATCTTTAAAATAATTATATGCTAACTGATAGACTCTTGTAGCTCCAATGACATTAACCTCTATTGTAGGCAATGCTTTTTGCCATTCAAGTTCGAAATTTTCTTCTGCAATACCGGAATTATGGATTATCAAATCCACCTTATCAAAAACAGTAGGTAAATTTTCAAAAACTTTTTTGGTGGCATCAACATCAGTTATATCGTGTTGCTGTATTTTATAATTCTGAGGGTTTTCTGATTGAATTTCTTTCAGCTTCTCAATTCGTCTTCCTGTAATCATAACATTATAGCCATCATCTACAAGTACTTTCGCCAATTCCCTACCTATTCCTGAAGTTGCTCCGAATAGCAATGCATTTTTACTCATAAGTATTGATTTTTGACCAACAAAAAGATTACTTTTGACTGCATAAATATACATGATTATGTTTAGTAAAGGACAATTATTTTTTGCGCTATTTTTTATAATAATTTTTGCAGGAGTACTCGTTTGGTGTTACAGGAAAGATTTTAAATTACATAAATTGCACTATAAAAACACTTCAATAGTAGTTTTATTAGCCTTGATTGCAATGATTACTTTGTTTACAGTTATTACTTTTTCATTGCACTAAGATTTATACTTGATCATAACGAAAACAGTCCGTTGTATGATCATTAATCATCCCTGTTGCTTGCATGAAAGCATAAATCACGGTACTTCCTACAAACTTAAATCCTCGCTTTTTTAAATCTTTAGAAATCACATCTGAAAGTTCTGTGTTTGCTGGAACTTCTGAATTAATTTTACAAGAATTATTAATAGGCTTCCCATCTATAAAACCCCAAATATATTTAGAAAATGATCCAAACTCCTGCTGAATACTCAGAAACGCAATAGCATTGGAAATAGTTGCTTTTATTTTTAATTTATTGCGAATGATTCCAGCGTTTTGGAATAATTCATGAAATTTTTTAGAGTCATATTTTGCTATTTTTTTATACTCAAAATTATCTAAAGCCTCTCTAAAATTTTCACGCTTTCTAAGAATTGTAATCCAACTTAATCCCGCTTGAAATGTCTCTAAAATTAAAAATTCAAATAGTGACTCATCATCATAAATAGGAACTCCCCATTCAGTATCATGGTATTCCATATATAACGGATCGTTTCCTGCCCATTTACACCGTGCTTTCTCCATATTCAAATTCTCTTTTTACAAATTTAACTTTTTTTAGGAATTTTAAAATTCCTTGTAAATTATTAGATTATTAATGGGATTGGAATAATATAAAGTATAAAACAACCGAATTATACAACTGTAGTAATCCAAGCGCATGAGAAAAAATAATAGGTAAAAAATAAATTGATAAAATTAATACGAATAACGCTGAGGTCCACCTCTACGTATTTCTTCCGTAGCAAATTCTTCAAATTGTTTAAAGTTTACTCTAAAAGCATTCGATAATTTAAATGCAGTTTTATAATAAGCATCATCATCATTCCAAGTTGTTCTAGGACTTAATACTGCTGTTGGGACTCCTGGACAACTCCTTGGCTGTGCAACACCAAAAACTGAATGAATATGGTAATCTTCATATGTATAATCTCCTAAATCACCATTCAGCACTGCAGTAATCATAGCTCTTGTATATTTTAAAGCCATACGTTTACCAACTCCATACTGTCCTCCAGACCAGCCTGTATTCACTAGCCAAACATTCACACCTGATGCAATCATTTTAGCACTTAACATTTCTGCATATCTTGCAGGATGCAATGGCATAAATGGCGCTCCAAAACAAGCTGAGAAACTTGGGACTGGCTCAGTAACTCCAGCTTCGGTACCTGCGACTTTAGCAGTATAACCCGAAATAAAATGATATGCGGCTTGTGCAGGCGTTAACTTAGATATAGGAGGCAATACTCCAAATGCATCAGCAGTTAAGAAAAATATATTCTTTGGATTTTTACCTATTGATGGTTTTCGAATGTTTTCTATATGATAAATTGGATAACTTACTCTTGTATTTTGTGTGATAGAAATATCTTCATAATCTATACTTCCTTTATCATCCAGTACAACATTTTCTAAAATCGCTCCTTTTTTAATAGCTGAAAAAATTTCCGGCTCTTGCTCCTTAGATAGATTTATCACTTTTGCATAACATCCACCTTCAAAATTAAATACAGTGTTTTCGGCAGTCCAGCCATGTTCATCATCTCCTATTAAACTTCTATTTGGATCTGTAGATAATGTAGTTTTACCAGTACCTGATAATCCAAAGAAAATTGCTGTATCTCCATCTTTCCCGACATTGGCTGAGCAATGCATAGGCAGTGTGTTTTTATTGACAGGAAGTATAAAATTCAATGCAGAAAATATTCCTTTTTTTATTTCGCCAGTATAGCCCGTCCCTCCTATTAAGGCTATCTTTTTTGTAAAGTTTAAAATCGAAAAATTATGTTGACGTGTTCCATCTAGTTCGGCATTTGCCATAAAACCAGGAGCATTCATGACTGTCCATTCTGGTGAAAAAGTTTCTAATTCTTTTTCTGTAGGACGTAAAAACATGTTATAAGCAAACATGTTACTCCAAGGGTATTCATTGATTAATCTAATATTTAACTTGTAGTTCTCATCAGCACAAGCATAACTATCACGTACATATATCTCTTTTTCAGAAAGGTAAGCCGTAACTTTATCATACAACTTGTCAAATTTTTCTGAATCAAATGGAATATTAATATCTCCCCACCACACTTCATCTTTGGTAACAATATCTTTCACAATAAACCTATCCATCGGAGATCGACCAGTAAATTCTCCAGTATTAATTGCAAGCGCACCAGAATTGGATTCAACTCCCAATTTTTTATCTAAACAAATTTTATGTAATTTTTCTGAGGAAAGATTGTAATTTACAACGGCGTCAATTATACCATAACTATGTAACGAAATCGTTTTCGGGTTTAAATTGTAATCAATCATTATTTTTACTATTAGTTGTGTTTGCAAAATTAAATTATATTTTTAAAGACACTTATAAAAATGACTTTTTTTCTTAAAAAATAAAGTTATTTGTTAACATTTTGTTGGTCTTTAATAAACGACACAAACATTTTGGTCCAACCCAAAATAAATAGTAAGCCTCCTAAAGGCGTAATAAACCAGATATCCTTAGCAGGAATTAAACCTATAGAGATCATATAAAGTGATCCTGAGAAAAACAATATTCCGAAAAAGAATAATAGACTTATCACATTCTTGGATTTACTAGTAAATCCAATATAGGTATTTATGAACAGCAATACTATCACATGATACATCTGATAACGAACTCCAGTTTCAAAACTCTCTAAAGAATCTACTCCTACCTTTTCTTTCAATGCATGAGCACCAAACGCACCTAAAACTATTGCTGACATTCCCAAGAATACTGCTATTGTTAAATTTATATTCTTCATAAGTTTTAATTTTGTTTATGCAAAAATATGGCTTAAATTTCGCCTATGGAAAATTCATCCAATAAAATAGTTACCCTACTTAGTTCTAGTTTTTTATTTGAATTACAAATAGCCAAAGGAAAATTGGAAAGTGAAGGTATTGAAAGTTTTATTGCAGATGAAAACATGAGCACAATTGGTTTTGTTGAAAATTACCGTCTTCAAATTCGTTCTTATGATGTATTAAAAGCCAATACTATTCTAAATAAAATCAGAGAATGAGAAACATACTTGTAATTGGAGCTGGAAAATCTGCTTCTTCATTAATTAAATATTTACTAGATAAGTCGTCCGCAGAAAAACTACACATTACAGTTGCTGATGTGTCTAAATCTGCTGCCGAATCTAAAATTAACAACCATCCGAATGCTACAGCAATAGCTTTAGATGTTTTTAATGAAACTGAGCGAAAAAACGTTATAAAAAAATCTGATATTGTAATATCAATGCTTCCAGCAAGATTTCATGTTGAGGCTGCAAATGATTGTATTGAATTTGGTAAAAATATGGTGACTGCATCCTATATTTCTGATGAAATGGAAGCCTTAAATGATGCTGTAAAAGCGAAGGGACTCGTTTTTATGAACGAAATCGGAGTTGATCCAGGTGTCGATCACATGAGCGCGATGAAAGTCATTGATAGAATTCATGACCATGGTGGAAAAATGTTATTATTTGAATCTTTTACAGGAGGACTAGTCGCTCCAGAAAGTGATAATAACCTCTGGAATTATAAGTTTACTTGGAACCCAAGAAATGTTGTCGTTTCTGGTCAAGGAGGAGCTGCGAAGTTCATTCAAGAAGGAACTTATAAATACATTCCGTACCAAAAACTTTTTAGACGTACAGAATTCTTAAATATTGAAGGTTACGGAAAGTTTGAGGCTTATGCCAATCGCGACTCATTAAAATACCGAAATGTTTACGGTCTTGATGAAATACCTACCTTATATAGAGGAACCATTAGAAGAGTTGGTTTTTCAAGAGCCTGGAATATTTTTGTCCAACTTGGAATGACAGATGATTCTTATGAACTTGAGAATTCTGAAAATATGAGTTATCGTGATTTTATCAATTCCTTTTTAGCCTATAGCCCAACAGACTCAGTCGAATTAAAACTCCGTCATTATTTAAAGATAGATCAAGATGATATCATTTGGGAGAAATTATTAGAATTAGATTTATTTAATAAAACTAAAAAAGTAGGTCTTAAAGATGCTACTCCAGCACAAATCTTACAAAAGATTTTAATGGATAGTTGGACCCTTGAAGAAAATGACAAAGATATGATCGTTATGCATCATAAATTTGGTTATAAAAATAATAAAGGAAATAAATATCAAGTTGAATCACATATGGTTGTAAAAGGGGATGACCAGACTTATACTGCTATGGCAAAAACAGTAGGTCTTCCAGTAGCAATTGCGGCATTAAAAATTCTAAACGGTGAGATAAAAACTCCAGGAGTTCAAATTCCAATTAGTAAAGAAGTTTACGGACCTATTTTAAAAGAACTGGAAGAATACGGAATTATTTTTACTGAAAAAGAAGTGCCGTATTTAGGGTATAATTCTGAAGACCTTAGTTAGTCTTAATTACATTTTTAAATAAAAGTCTTTAACGAGGCTTTTATATTTTTCGGTATAAACATGTCGCTCAATTTCTATTATTAATTCATCAATTTCAACCGTTATTTCTTGAAAAGATAATTGTAATAGACTTCTTTTAATTGGGCTTGACGATGTACCCTTCACACGTGTAATACGACTGGGAAATAAGTTGTTTTGCATGCCTATTTTTAAAAAACTCTCTTCTTCTTCAAATGGGATTATAAACGCACAACTTCCTTTTTCTTCTAATAATAGTGATGTAGACTCCAGCAAAAACGTAAATGACATATTTTCAGAATGCCTTGCAACTGCTCTATTCTCTTCCATAGAATCCGATTTAAACGTTGAAGTGTAAAAAGGAGGATTAGAAATAATAAAGTCATATTTATCTTCAATTTCCAGCGTAAATTCTTCAAGAGAAGCATGATAACAAAACAATCTATCTGACCAATCAGAGGCTTCAAAATTATCAACTGCCTGCTCAAAAGCACCAGCATTAATTTCCAACGCATCAATTACCTCAGCATAACTCCTTTGAGCCATCTGCAGTGCAATGATTCCAGTTCCTGTTCCTATATCTAAAATTGAAAAAGGGTTATTCACTTGAGCCCATGCTCCTAGTAAAACGCCATCTGTGCCTATTTTCATAGCACATTTATCTTGTTGAACCGTAAATTGTTTTAATTGGAAAGGTAGAGACATTTATTCAAGATATAAATCTATCAATCCCTCAGGTGTCTCAACGACAACTTTGCGATTTTCTCTATCTATTTTTTTGATAAAGTGATCAATCATTGGAATAAAAATTTCTATCCCATCTTTATCAACTTCAAATAGCGCTTGAGCTGTCCTATCATTAATTCCTACGATTTCACCTACATCACCATGGTTTACATCTTCCAATGTATATCCGATGACTTCATGAAAATAGAATTTGTTACCTGTAAGTTTCGGTAACATCGTTAAAGGTAAGTAAACTCCTGATTTCAAAATTGCTTCTGCATCAGGCTCTGAATCTACACCTTCAAATTTTACTCGAAGTTGGTTCCCTTTTTGAAGCAAACTTTCTTCAATAAAAAAAGGAATCAGATTTGTACCGTGAAGTACAAATACTGATTCCAGATTTTCGTATAATTCAGGTTCGTCTGTATCAAGTTTGATAACAACTTTACCTTTAAAACTGTGTTTTGTAACGATTTTGCCTAAATAAAAACAATCTTCTTTACGCATAACCTTACAAATTAACTACTCAGCAGTTTTTTCTTCTGTTGATTCATCAGCAGCAACTTCAGGAGCTGTTTCAGCAGCAACTTCAGTAGTAGTTTCTTCTGTTACCTCAGCAACAACCTCTTCCACTTCTTCAACAGCATTTGCAGCGGCTACTTCAGCAACAGCTTGTGCTTGTAAAACTTTTAAAGCTTCTTCAGCTTCAACTACAGCAGCTTTACGAGCTTCGTTTACTTCTTTTTCAGCATCCAATGCTTTTGCTTTCACATCTGCTTCAGCTTTAGCAAGACCATCAACTTTAGCAGTAACTAATCCTGCTTTTTCGTCAAGCCATGCTTGAAATTTCTTTTCTGCTTCTTCTTCTGAGAACGCTCCTTTACGAACACCTCCAGATAAATGGTGCTTCAACATAACTCCTTTGTAAGATAACAACCCTTTCGCTGTATCTGTAGGTTGAGCTCCGTTTTGTAACCATTTTACAGATCCTTCAATATCCAATTCGATAGTTGCAGGATTTGTGTTTGGATTGTAAGTTCCTAGTTTTTCTAAGAATTTACCATCTCTTTTTGATCTAGCATCTGCTGCTACGATCCAGTAAAAAGGTTTCCCTTTTTTTCCGTGTCTTTGTAATCTAATTTTTACTGACATACATTTAAACTTTTAAGGTTCTCGACCTTGGTTATTAATTAAGGGTGCAAATGTACAAAATTTATTAATTTTCTACTCTCTTTTTGACAAATGAATTATTTATACAAATGTATTCATTAAAAGCCTGATATTTAATAGAATATGTTGTTGATAACTAACCTCCTATTCCATTAGTTAAAAACCTCAAAATTTGATACTTTTATGTCTTCAAATTTTCCTCTTACATGTACTTAATTTTCGATACAGAAACTACTGGTTTACCTAAAAAATGGAAGGCTCCAATTACGGATACTGACAACTGGCCTAGGTGTATCCAGATTGCGTGGCAATTGCATGATGAATTAGGAGAACTTGTTGAAAGTCAAGATTATTTAATCAAAACCAACGACTTCAATATTCCTTATGATGCAGAGCAAATTCACGGAATTTCAACAGAACTTGCAGATAAAAATGGAATAACGCTCATCAAAGTTTTAGAAAAGTTTAATGTGGCGCTTTCTAAAACAAAGTTTGTCGTAGGTCAGAATGTAGGATTTGATTTAAATATTATGGGTTGTGAATTCCACAGGATGGGAGTTGAAACCAATTTAAACACACTTCCAAGACTTGACACATGTACAGAAGTTACTGCGCGATTATGTCAACTCCCTGGAGGTCGTGGCGGAAAGTTCAAACTTCCTACCTTAACAGAATTACACAAGCACCTTTTTAATAAAGATTTTTCGGAGGCTCATAATGCTACTGCCGATGTTGAAGCAACAACACGTTGTTTTTTAGAATTAATCAGAAAGAGAATTTTCACCAAAGAAGAATTGGATGTTTCTTTAGACTTTTTTGAAAATTTTTCGGCTAAAAACCCACAAGAAATTGCATTGATTGGATTGAAACATATCAATCTAAAAAAAGAAAGTAAAAAATTAAGAGAAAAAGTTGACATTCAACCTGAATCACCTTCTATTGTTAAACCAACATTAGAAGTAAAAGAATTAGAGAATGCGAAGTTTTCACATTTACACAATCACTCACAATTCTCAATCCTTCAGTCTACTTCCAGTATTTCTGATTTAGTCAAAGCAACAATTGAAAATAAGATGCCTGCTGTCGCACTTACAGATGCAGGAAATATGATGGGTGCGTTTTATTTTGTCAAAGAAATATTAGCACACAATAAATCAGTAAAAAAAGACAATGAAAACCTAGAAGAAGGTCAAGAGCCAAAGCAAGAAATAACTCCGATACTAGGAAGTCAATTCAATGTATGTCAAGACCATCTTGACAGAACTCATAAAGACAATGGTTATCAGATTGTATTACTCGCCAAAAACAAAAAAGGATATCATAACCTTGCCAAAATGTCTTCCATTTCTCATACCAAAGGTTTCTATTATGTCCCAAGGATTGACAAAGAAATTATCAAACTATACAAAGATGATATTATTGTATTAAGTGGAAATGAGTATGGAGAAATTCCCAATAAAATTTTAAATATTGGTGAGAAACAAGCAGAAGATGCTTTGCTATGGTGGAAAGAGCAATTTGGTGAAGATTTTTATTTAGAATTGAACAATCATGGTCAAGAAAATGAACAGCATATCAATGCCATTATAATTCAATTTGCTAAAAAACACAACGTTAAATTGGTTGCTGCGAATGACACTTTTTATATAGAGAAAGCAGATGCAACAGCACACGACATTTTATTGTGCGTAAAAGAAGGAGAGAAGTTTGATACTCCTAAAGGTCGCGGTAGAGGATTTCGATATGGCCTTTCCAATGAAGAATATTATTTCAAAAGTCAAGACGAAATGAAAGAACTGTTTCAGGAAACTCCTGAAGCAATTCTTAATATTCAAGAGGTTGTTGATAAAATAGAATGCTATCCTCTAGCAAGAGAAGTTTTATTACCAAAGTTTGACATTCCATCCCAATTTATAAATCTAGAAGACACACAAGATGGTGGCGTAAGAGGTGAAAATGCTTATTTGAAACATTTAACATTTGAAGGAGCAAAAAAAAGGTATGGAGAACTTGATGAAAATAAGATAGAACGAATCAATTTCGAACTTTCAATTATCGAAAAAACCGGTTATCCTGGATATTTCCTTATTGTATGGGATTTAATTCTAGAAGCACGAAAAATGGATGTTTCTGTAGGTCCAGGTCGTGGATCTGCTGCAGGATCAGTAGTTGCATATTGCCTTTGGATTACCAATATTGATCCTATTAAATACGATTTGCTTTTTGAGCGTTTCTTAAATCCTGATCGTGTATCGCTTCCTGATATTGATATAGATTTTGATGATGAAGGAAGACAGAAAGTAATAGATTTTGTGATTAAAAAATACGGTTCCAACAATGTTGCTCAGATTATCACCTATGGAACAATGGCAGCGAAATCTTCTATTCGAGATACTGCAAGGGTTCTAGATTTACCACTCCACGAAGCAGATAGAATTGCCAAATTAATTCCAAACACCAAACTGAATTACATTTTTGGAGATGATAAGAAGAGTAAATCTAAAATTGCTGAACTTCGATCCGAAGAGAAGGAAAATGTAACTCAATTACAGAAAATTGCTGAAGGTGGAGATCTTGCTGCAAGAACAATCAGTCAGGCAGTTGCTCTTGAAGGATCTGTAAGAAATACTGGAACTCATGCTTGTGGTGTGATTATCACTCCTGAAGACATTACCAATCTGATTCCTGTTTCTACTGCGAAAGACACGAACATGTTTGTCACACAATTCGATAACAACGTTGTGGAAAGTGCTGGTCTTTTAAAAATGGATTTCCTTGGTTTGAAAACTTTGACTTTGATAAAAGATACTGTCAAAATAGTAAAAGCACTACATGGGAAGGATTTAGTTCCAGATGATTTTCCATTGGATGATGAAAAAACTTACGAACTCTTTCAAAAAGGAGAAACTATAGGGATTTTTCAATATGAATCTGCAGGAATGCAGAAACATATGAAAGATTTAAAACCAACAGTTTTTGCCGATTTAATTGCCATGAATGCGCTCTACCGTCCTGGACCAATGGAATATATTCCGTTGTTTATTATGCGTAAACACGGAAAAGAAGCAATTGAATATGACCTTCCTGAAATGGAAGAATACCTTAAAGAAACTTACGGAATTACGGTATATCAAGAGCAAGTGATGTTGCTTTCCCAAAAATTGGCAGGATTCACTAAAGGTGAAGCAGATATGCTGCGTAAAGCGATGGGTAAAAAAATATTTTCTCTGCTCGAAGAACTGAAACCTAAATTCATGGAAGGTGGAAAAGTAAACAACCATCCAGAAGATATATTAGAAAAAATATGGAAAGATTGGGAAGCATTTGCTGCATATGCTTTTAATAAATCTCACTCTACTTGTTATGCATACATCGCCTATCAGACGGCCTATTTAAAAACACATTATCCTGCCGAATACATGGCTGCAGTACTTTCTAACAACATGAGAGATATCAAGCAAGTTTCTTTCTTTATGGAAGAATGCAAGCGTGCTAATATTACTGTTTTAGGCCCAGATATTAATGAATCCTATTACAAGTTTGCAGTAAATAAAGAAGGTGCAATTCGATTTGGGATGGGAGCAATTAAAGGTGTTGGAGAAAGTGCCGTTGAAACAATTGTAGATCATCGAAAAGAAAATGGCCCATTTAAATCAATATTTGATGTTGCAAAACGTATTGATTTACGGGCTGCGAATAAACGGACATTTGAAGGAATGGTGTTTGCAGGAGGATTTGATAGTTTTAAAGAAACACAACGCTCACAGTATTTTGCGCAAGATGAAAAAGGGCTAACATTTCTTGAAAAAGCCATTAAATACGGATCTAAATTTCAAGAGAATGAAAACTCTTCTCAAGTATCCCTTTTTGGAGAAGCATCAGACATTCAACTTCCAGAACCTATTATTCCTATTGCTGAAAAATGGGGTGTCATGGAAAAATTATCTCGAGAGAAAGAAGTTGTAGGTATTTACATTTCCGGACATCCATTGGATGATTTTAAAAACGAGTTAAACTATTTCTGTAATGCTCAATTAACCGATTTTCAGGATCCAAAAGAACTCTTAAATAAAGAAGTATCAATTGCAGGAATTGTGTCAAGTGTAGAACATCGAATTTCTAAAAACGGAAAAGGATGGGCTTCTTTTTTCATAGAAGATTATAGCGGTTCGCATGAATTCAGACTGTTCGGAGAAGATTATTTAAAGTTCAAACATTTCTTAGTTCCCAATTCTTTCTTGTACTTAAAAATTGCAGCACGAAAAAATCATTACAATGATGATATAAGACTACAGTTTAACAACGTACAATTACTTCATGATGTACTAGAGCAAATGTCTAAAAAAATCACCATACAACTAGACATCAATAAATTAGATGAAAATAAATTAGAATCTATTTCTTCTATTATTGAAGCCCATAAAGGGAAAAAATCATTGCATTTTACTGTCTACGACATGAAAGACGAAGTGAAGGTAAACTTACCAAGTCGTTCTAAAAAGATTAATATTTCAAATGAGTTTTTGAGTATTCTCGATAAAGAATCACTAAAGTATAAATTGAATTAAGCAAGCGTTAATTCTCTGAAGTGTGTCTCTAAGTTTTTACCTTTTAGATCGGACAATTGCATATCCTCGACAATAACGCCTTTGTTTATTACAATCACTCGATCACAGATTGCCTCAACTTCTTGTAAGACATGTGTTGAGAAAAGCACGGTTTTATCTTTCCCCACTTCTTTAATTAAATTTCGAACTTCTAGCAATTGATTTGGGTCAAGGCCAGTTGTTGGTTCGTCCAGAATTAACACTTCAGGATCGTGTAATAAAGCAGCAGCAAGACCTACACGTTGACGATATCCTTTCGATAACTGATTGATTTTTTTATGTGCTTCAGGAGACAGTCCTACTTTGTCAATACAACTTTCAACGGAATCCTTAGTTACTTTATGAATTGATGCACAGAAATTCAAATACTCGCGCACGTACATTTCCACATACAATGGATTGTGTTCTGGAAGGTATCCAATAAATTTTTGAGCTTGAATTGGATGCTCAGCAACTTTAATATCATTCACCAATACACTTCCTTCAGTTGCGTTTAAAAAGCCATTGATGATTTTCATTGTCGTAGATTTTCCAGCGCCATTTGGGCCTAAAAAACCTACAATTTCTCCTTTTTTAATGGAGAAACTTACTTCATTTACAGCTTTTTGTGCTCCGTAAACTTTGGAAATATTGTGAACATCTATTGACATAAGACAAAAATAAGGTTTTCAGTTTAATAACGAGATCTTTTACAGCTTCTTATAAATATATTACACTTATTTTTAAGACCTTTGTAACATCTAGATAATTGAATCGTTTTACTTTTAGTTACGTATAACAAAAAGAGATAAATTAGATAAAAAATATGGGATGTTTACGAGTATTATTAGCTGTCGTATTTCCGCCATTATCAGTTATTGATAAATGTTGTGGTTCCATTATTATTGTTTTTATATTACCATTATGCGGTTGGATTCCAGGAGTTATTGCCGCATTAATTATACTTAACAATCCGAAATAATGCAGAAAGTAACCTTTCAAGATTTAGGAAAAAAAGCATACAAAGACACTTGGGATTACCAATCTCAATTACATCAAGATGCTGCAACTATTAAATCAACTAATAGAAAAAACAATACTGATCTACCTACCGAAAGTCATTTCTTATTTGTTGAGCATCCTCATGTATATACATTAGGGAAAAGTGGTGATCTTTCTAATTTACTCTTAAACGAAAAGCAACTTGAAGAGAAAGGCATTACTTTTTTCAAAATCAATCGTGGAGGAGACATCACCTATCATGGTCCTGGACAGATCGTCGGTTACCCAATTCTAGATCTTGAAAATTTCTTTACCGATATCCATAAATACTTGCGCTTGCTAGAAGAATCTATCATTCTTACGATTGAAGAATATGGGTTGAAAGGAACGCGTAGCGAAGGAGAAACTGGTGTATGGCTAGATGTAGGAACCCCATTTGCAAGAAAAATATGTGCGCTAGGCGTTCGTGCTTCTCGCTGGATTACAATGCATGGATTCGCATTGAATGTCAATACCAATCTTGGTTATTTCGACCATATTATCCCTTGTGGAATTCGCGGAAAGGCAGTGACTTCTATGCAACTCGAACTTGGAAAAGAAATTGATGTCGAAGAAGTAAAAGAAAAAATCAAAAAACACTTTTGCGATTTATTTGAAGCTCAATTTGTTTAAACGTTAACTCTCTTCGTTAAAATACACTTTGTAAAATTTCATTTTTTTCTCTTCGTCATATCCTTTTTCTATATATTCAGCAGCAGCATCAGGAGCATCAATATCCAATTTTATCTGAATATGAGTATCTAATTTAATTTCAGTCTTTAACTTCGTTTTTTGTTTTTTCAAAACAATATCCGACACATCAAATTGATTTCGAATCAATACATCATTCACTTGTTCAAAGTGCTTTTTATAATCGTCAAACTTTGTTTTCTGTTTATCATCTTCTTCAAAGATTATATCTTTATAATCTTGAATATTTACGATCTCATTTTCTTTGAAAAAATCAACCGTTTTCGCAAGAAACTTATTCTTTTCATGCAACCCTTGATCTTCTTTAATAATTTCTTCAGAGAAATCATTACACATCTGAATATAATCCTGTGTATGCTGATTGCTATCATCCGCAGGCTTGACATTCAAGAAATGTTTTACCCAATATTGAGCATCATAATTATTATTATCTATACTCAACACAATTTTTCCGTCACCATCCGTAGAATTCACAATCAGGCAACCTTTGTCTAGTTTTTTAGTGCTGATTCCTTGTTGGACAAACACGTCTAGCGTATCCTCCTCCATATAGGTTTGGAAAAAATCAATCTTATTTTCAATCTTAAAAACACCAATCGCATTGGTAACAGTATCTTTATATTCTATATCATCAAACTGGGCAATAATCACATCTCCAATTTTTATCTGTGCAGAATTGGATTGTTCATAGAGGTGATTTACAATGTGTTTTGAGATTTCAACGAATGTAGCATCGTCCTTAAAAATTTCAGAAGTATAATTATTCAATTCATTTAAATCAACATTCGCATGATGATTGAAACGGAAACTCTCCGTCACATTGGCAAATGGTTTTAACAAAAAAGGAAGCATTAAATCATAACTTTCCTTGTCAAATGTCATTACTTTTTCTGAAAAAATATTCGTTGCACTGTTGAATTTATTTCCAACTTTGTGAATAATAAATTTTGAAATTGCGGCTCTGCTTCTTTTAATCATAGGATCAAATTTAATAAAAGCAAATGTAAGTTTTTTACTGAATTTACTATTAGTAAATTATCATAATAAATTTAATCTAGAGAACAATTACAACTTGACTTTATAAATTACTTTAACTAATCTTACATATCCGACAATATAATTTATTAAACGAAATCTTATCATTACCATTAATTCTTCCACCACAAGGAACACAGCATCATTCTTTATCTAAAACACAAAAAAACCAATACTACTTTTTTAGAGTATTATTGGTTCTATATTTTAAAAATCGTCCGCCTAAAGCGGCACTATTTAAATTACTCACCCATTCTTATTTCCTTAAAAGGTGTTCGTGAGACCACTTCGCTAAATTGATAAATTGTTAAAAAGCTCGAACTGCACGTACTCTGGTCGTCGTTCTGTACTTACCCTCGTAGTTCTGATTACCATTGGTGAAATTCTGCTGCCACGCGTATTGGCTATCGACCTCCGTAGAACACCAGTACCAAGTATCAGTAAAAACGGCTACATTCGAAAGGCCCAGGACATTTCCTTGTCCTATATTTTCATACATTAAGTTTAATTCATATTTTGAGGGTAAATACCAATCGGTCCACCCGTCTAAAATTAAATCAAGACATAATTCAGCTGCATAACAACTCGCGCAATCTCCCTGTGAACTTCTTATTCTGTAGCAGTTACCATCTCCGCTAAATAATCCGCTACCAGACGCGTAAGTATCCGTATAAGACCCATTCCACCATTGCAATCCTGAGCTTTGATCACTTGGTGCGGCAATTAAACCATGACAGCCTGAGGCATCTAAATAAAAGATAATACCTCCTTGATAAGTCTGGCCTATAGCTAAACCGCAACCCGTTTCATTTAGAGATTTCCAAGCTGTGCCGTTGTACACTTGTAATTCTCCATCTCCACAGTCTGTGCAGTATATTACTAAACCCTCTGCTATGGTTGTTGCGGGTGAAACAGGCATTAAATCGCGCTGTGCTTCTGTCATGCGTGGCGGCAAAAAACCGTGGGTGGTA
>JAWUWX010000019.1:0-19591 GCA_034111625.1 Flavobacteriaceae bacterium
TGAAATTCCTGATGGTTGGGAAGGCGTTGATGCTGGACCAAAATCGAGAGAAATTTTTGATACTGTTGTAAATCAGTGTAAAACTATTTTATGGAATGGACCTTTAGGTGTTTTTGAAATGGAATCTTTTGCTGGTGGAACGATTGCATTAGGTCATTCAATAGATAATGCAACAAAAAACGGAGCCTTTTCTTTAGTTGGAGGAGGAGATTCTGTGGCTGCCGTGAAACAATTTGGTTTTGCTGATAAAGTAAGTTATGTGTCTACAGGTGGAGGAGCAATGTTAGAAATGCTAGAAGGAAAAACTTTACCAGGAATCGAAGCAATCAATAATTAGAAGAAAAGAAAACTATGAAATACACAACACTACCAAATAAAGATGTATAAGTTTCTAAAATATGTTTAGGCACCATGACTTGGGGAAACCAAAACACAGAACCTGAAGGTCACGAGCAGATGGATTACGCATTAGAAAAAGGTATAAATTTCTTTGATACTGCCGAATTATATGCTGTTCCTGCAACTGCAGAAACCTTTGGCTCTACTGAGAAAATTATTGGTTCATGGTTTAAAAAGACAGGAAACAGAGATAAAGTTGTGTTGGCAAGTAAAATTGCTGGAGCAGGACCTTATACGGCGCATATTCGTAAAGACGGTTTTAGTAAAAGAGCATTGACAGAAGCGATTGAAGGAAGTTTAAAACGACTACAAACAGATTACATAGATTTATATCAGCTGCATTGGCCAGGAAGAGGAGTGAATTGTTTTGGTGTTAGGGATTATCCTTATAAAACGTCTACTAAAGAAGCTGAAAATCATTTAGAGATTCTAGAAACACTTCAAGACTTTATAAAACAAGGAAAAATTAAACATATTGGTTTGTCTAATGAAACTCCTTGGGGAACAATGAAGTATCTAGAAACATCTGAAAAGCATAATTTACCAAGAATGTCTACGATACAAAACTCATACTCATTAATCCATCGAGCTTATGAATATGGAATGTCAGAAGTTTCTATGAGAGAGAATATAGGCTTGTTGGTTTATTCTCCATTAGCTCAAGGAGTCTTATCAGGAAAATATATGAATGGACAATTACCAGAAGGAGCGAGAGGAACTTTATTTCCTAATTTTGTTTTAAGATATAGAACTCCAGGAGCAGAGCAAGCAGTTATTGAGTATCAAAAGACCGCTACTAAACATGGGATTACAATGACAGAAATGTCATTGGCTTTTATAAACCAATTACCATTTGTTACAAGCAATATAATTGGCGCAACGAATATGAGTCAGTTAAAAGAAAATATCAATAGTATTAATATTGAATTATCAGACGAAATTATTGCTGAGATTAATGCAGTACATGATTTATTTCCAAATCCAGCGGCATAAAAACTTTGTAATTATTATTTATTTATATAAAACCATAACAATTTTAAGTTGCTATGTTTTTTTTAATACTTTAAACACCTCATTACACAATTTTTAAAATAAAATTGTTATATTTGAGCAACCCTTAACGCAACTTTCCTCTTAAGCGAAAAGGAAATCTCTCACAATTTTTTTACTAATAAATATGTTGTATAATTATTAATTGTACAACTACAATTAACTAACCAAAATTTATTTAAAATGAAAAAAATTGTAATTATTTTAATGATGGTATTTACAATCATCACCTATTCACAAAAGAAAAAGAACGGAACGGTCTATAAAGATCATCCAGCAATTGTAGTTGTTGAGGCTATGATGCAAGCCTCTATAGCTGGCGATGCTGAAAAAGCAGGAACTTACTTGGCGGATGACTTTAAGGCCTACAATGGGAATAATACGAATCCAAACAATGAAGGTCGCAACAAAGAAGAGTATTTAAAAAGAGCGGCCGATATTAATAAATATGTCCTTTATCCAAGTTTAAAACGTCATGGCGAAGCTTATCCAGACGCAATTGAATATAAGGGAGAAGAAGGTTTATGGGTGCAGACTTGGGACTATTTTAGAGGAGTTCATAAAGAAACAGGTATTAAACTTGACGGACCTGAACATAGGTTATTCCGTATGAATTCGGATAATAAAATTGTTTCTATGATTACTTATAGTAGCACTACTAATGGTGAAATAGGAAGAAGTTTCAGCGAAAGTAAAAACGGAACCATTTATAATAACCACAAAAACATTAACACAGTAAGAAGAGTTATGGCTGCATTTGAACATAACGACTTGGAGACGGCTTATAGTTTTTTTACAGACGATGCTAGGTTTAGTAGTAGTGAATCGGCTAGAGGGAAGTCTTTATCTGTCGACGAATCTAAAGCAAACAGCAAGGGAATTATCGAGGCTTGGGATATTACTAGTATTGACGTAAATGGGTATCCAGATTATTTAGAATATGATTTAAACAATAGTAAGGTCGCTCAATCGTGGTGGACAATTAGATTGGTGAGAAAGTCAGATGGTAAAAAGTTTGAACTTCCGATTATGTATTCACATGATTTTGATGATAATGGCAAAATCACTAGGTCTATGGCTTATTACAGTTCTAAACATTTGGAAGATTAAATCCAGTTTTATACTTTATTTATTATAAATTTACAAGAAGCTATCTGAAAAGGTGGCTTCTTTTTAGATATAAACAGGATGAATAAAAAAGAGCTTAAAGAATTTCTGGATAATAAAGTTATTCAATACAACAACCCTAAGTTTATTGAAAGCGACCCTATTCAGATTCCACATCAATTTTCGATAAAAGAAGATATAGAAATTACGGCCTTTTTAACCGCAACAATTGCTTGGGGAAAACGGCAAATGATCATCAAGAACTCTAATAAAATGCTCGAAATCATGGATAATTCTCCATATGACTATGTAATGAATCATTCTGAAACGGACTTAGAGAAAACAGCACCATTTGTTCATCGCACTTTTAATGGTGATGATTTCTCTTTTTTTGTCAAATCTCTTCAAAATATTTATCTGCATCATAACGGACTGGAAGGGGTTTTTAATCAATTTACGGTTGATGAAAATAACAAACGAGTGATCCATAATTTCAAGAAAGTTTTTTTCGAAGTTCCACATCAACAGAGAACAATGAAACACGTTTCTGATCCAATGAAAGGAAGTGCTTCAAAACGAATTAACATGTTTTTACGTTGGATGGTTCGCAGAGATAATACTGGCGTAGATTTTGGCTTATGGAAAGATATTCCAATGTCCAAATTATCTTGTCCTCTTGACGTTCATAGTGGAAATGTTGCGCGTAAATTAGGATTACTCACAAGAAAACAAAACGATTGGAGGGCTTTGGAAGAGCTAGATACAAACCTAAGAAAATTGGATGCTAATGATCCAACAAAATACGATTTCGCACTTTTTGGCTTGGGAGTTTTTGAAAAGTTTTAATGTTTTGGAAAACGCTTTTTTAACTCTTTTTCGGTTAAGAAAATTAAAAGAAACACCATTGAGAAAAGGAAAATAAAGCCTAAAATTATATTGATTTTTTCTCCGAAATTAAAAAAAGCTCCAAAAGAGGAAAGTAGCATAAGGACCACGCCTAACTTTATCATTAAAATCATTGAGAATTGCTGAGCAAAATTCCAATTTTCTTTTGACCTCATAGACCTATTAGATCGGTAGCCATAAAGAAGATTTATCTTCTTTGGAGGAAGGTATTTCATTACAAGACCTGCAATAACAAATATAACTCCAGTAGAGAAGGGAAGAACGAACAATGAATTCTCTAAAAAAAGCAGATTAATAACCTAGTTTAATTCGTACTCTTAATAAAACTTCATCTGCAACCTTTCCTGCTTTTTCAGCACCTATTTTCAAGGCTTTATCAATTTCAGGAAGGTTATTCATAAAATAAGTATAACGCTCTCTTTCAACGGTAAATCTTTTTACTAATAATTCAAAAAACGCTTGTTTTGCATCACCATAACCGTAGTTTCCTCCTTCATAATTGGTACGCATTGTTGCAACTTGCTCTTTGGACCCTAATAATTTATACAAGGCAAACAAATTACATGTATCAGGATTTTTAGGCTCTTCAAGAGGCGTAGAATCCGTTTCAATTTTCATTACTTGCTTTCTCAATTTTTTATCATCAAGAAATATATTGATAATATTGTTTTGAGACTTACTCATCTTACCTCCATTAGTTCCTGGAACATACATTGTGCCTTCTTGAATTTTTGCTTCTGGCGGAACTAAAGTGTCACCCATTTGATGGTTAAATCTATTAGCAACATCACGAGACATTTCGAGATGCTGTAATTGATCTTTTCCTACAGGAACAATCTCAGCGTCATATAAAAGGATGTCAGCAGCCATTAACATTGGATAGGTAAATAACCCAGAATTTACATCTTCAAGACGACCTTCTTTATCTTTAAAGCTATGCGCTAAGGTTAATCGTTGATATGGATAAAAACAACTTAAATACCAAGTTAACTCAGTTACTTGAGGCACATCACTCTGACGATAGAAAACAGTTTTATTAACATCTAATCCACAAGCAAGCCATGCAGCAGCAGTACTATAGGTGTTCTCTCTAAGGGTTTTCCCATCTTTTATTTGGGTTAAAGAGTGCATATCGGCAATGAATAAAAAGGATTCGTTTTGATCATTTCTAGACATTTCAATTGCGGGAAGAATTGCCCCTAAAATATTTCCAAGATGAGGTGTTCCAGTACTTTGTACTCCAGTAAGAATTCGTGACATTGATTGAGTTTTTTTCTAAGCAAAAATAGGAATTAATACTGCATAAAAAAAGCGACCGAAGTCGCTTATTTTTAGAAGTCTATTTGTTATTTTTTTAATAGTCCTGCAATAAACAGTAAAGTTGCTGCACCGATAACTCCAGTTAATAAATCACCACCTGGACCAGGCATAAGCGAAACGCCAAGCGAGTTAAATAGCCAATTCCCTACCAATCCACCAACGACACCCAAAACAATGTTTGCGAGAATTCCGAAACCGCCACCTTTCATTAACTTTCCAGCGATCCATCCAGCTACAGCACCAATAATAATTGAATACAGAAAACTTCCCATAATTATGTTTATTTAATTAGTTAATAAGCAAGTAAGGTAATAAAAAAAGCGCTTTTTGGTAACATTTTGTAAATCATCATATTATATATTCACAACTATTTGTTCAAAAGATGTATTTTTGGACAAATGAAAAGAGCCTGTTATAAATCTCCTTTTATAAGGAAATGATTAATTGCGAACAACAATTCTGTACTCAGCATTTCCACATCGTTCAATATAAACCATGTCGAAGCATGACAGTTAAAAAACAATAAGCATAGCCTAATGAAATTGATTAAGTACATAGCCATTTTAATTTGGCGTCTTTGGTTTTATTGTTGGATTATAGGAACGGTGTTATTTGCATTTCCGTTATTATTAATCACTACTTATAAGGAAAGTTGGTACTCTTCCTTCTACAAAATAGCTCATGCTTGGGGAAAAACCTTGTTGTTTGTTATGGGCTTTAAGGCCAAGATAGTTTCAGAACAACAAAAAGTAAAAAGTGATAAAAGTTATATGTTCATTGCCAATCATACATCAATGATAGATATTATGTTAATGTTAGCGATAGTCAAAAAACCACTAGTATTTGTAGGAAAATCAGAGTTAAGAAGAATACCTTTTTTCGGACTTATTTTTAAGAGATCAAGTATATTGGTAAATAGAAGTGATGCGGAAAGTAGAAAACGTGTTTTTACTGAAGCGCAAAGACGACTTAATGAAGGAATGAGTATTTGTATTTTTCCAGAAGGTCTTGTTCCTGTTGATGAAAGTGTTGTTTTAAGTGAATTTAAAAACGGGGCATTTGCATTGGCAATAGACCATCAAATACCAATAGTTCCAATGACTTTTTATGATTGCAAAAAACGTCTTTCCTATACTTTTTTTAGCGGTTCTCCTGGAGATTTAAGAGTTAAGATTCATGAATTTTTAGAAACAAAAGGTTTAAAAGTTAGAGATAAAAGGGCGATTAAAGAGAAAGCGTTCAAAATAATTCACGCGGAGTTAATTAACGATTCAAAACAAAACTAAATGATTGACGAAAAACTAATAAAGACTTATAGCGAGAAGGAAGAGAAATTAAACGTACTAACACATGGTTTTGGCCTTTTATTAAGTGTTATTGCGCTTTTTCTTTTAATAGTAAAGTCTATAAAAAGTGAAAACACTACAATCATTACAAGTTTTATAATTTATGGATTGAGTTTAATCATTCTATATGCAGCATCTACTTTTTATCACGCCGCTAAAGCGCCAGAATTAAGATACAAATTAAACATATTTGACCACGCTTCAATTTATGTTTTGATCGCCGGAACTTATACTCCCTTCACATTAGTCACTTTAGAGGGTTGGGTTGGATGGACTGTTTTTGGTGTTTCTTGGGGATTAGCATTGATCGGAGTTATACTAAAGTTGTTTTACACAGGAAAGTATGATAGAATTTCAACGATTGCCTATGTTTTAATGGGGTGGTTAATCGTATTTGCCATCAAGCCATTATTAGCAAACCTTTCCTATGAAGGGTTATTATGGCTTTTTTCAGGAGGAATTTTTTATACGGTTGGCGCAATTTTATACAGTATGAATAAGATGAAATATAATCATGCAATATTTCATTTTTTTGTGCTCCTTGGAAGCATCAGTCATTTTATGGCAGTCTATTACCATGTTTTACCCAAAAAATAAAGTTAAAAATCAGAATTAAAAATAAAAAAATGAATATTAAAAACACGCTATTATTTACAGTTGCGACAATCTTTATGATAAGTTGCACAAAGACAGAAAAACCTACCGAAGTTTTAAAATATGTAGAAGAGCCTCATTCTTATGCTCAGCCTAACGAGGCTGTAATCACACATTTAGACTTAGACATTGATGTGAATTTTGACAAAAAAGTTATTAGTGGAACAGCGACTTATGAAATCGAAAGCGATGCTGCTACTGAAATTATTTTAGACGCAAAAAATCTTGTTATAGAAAAAACACAAGCAGATGGAGTAGATACGAAATTTTCCCTTGGAGAGTATGAAGAAAGCATGGGGCAACCATTAAAAATCTCTATAAAAGAAGACACTAAGAGAATCACTGTTTTTTATCAAACAACAGACAAAACGGAAGCAGTACAATGGTTGAATCCACAACAGACAACCGATAAGACGCAGCCTTTTTTATTCACGCAGGGACAAGCAATTTTAACACGAACCTGGATTCCTATTCAAGACAGTCCACAGATAAGAATTACATATAATGCCACTGTTAGAGTTCCAAAAGAATTAATGGCTGTAATGAGCGCTGAAAACCCAAAGGTAAAATCTGAAAATGGAGAATACCGCTTTAAGATGTTACAGAAAATTCCTCCTTATTTATTGGCGCTAGCAGTTGGCGATATTGCATATAGAGCCGTCAGTGATCGAACAGGAGTTTATGCAGAAAACTCTATGGTTGATGCAGTACAGGAAGAGTTTTCTGAAATGGAAAAAATGATGGTAGAGGCAGAGAAGCTGTATGGAAAATACGCTTGGGAACAGTTTGACGTTATTGTATTACCTCCAAGTTTTCCTTTTGGAGGAATGGAAAATCCGAGACTGACATTTGCAACACCAACCTTGATTGCTGGAGACAAGAGTTTAACTTCTGTGATTGCACATGAATTAGCGCATTCATGGTCAGGAAATCTAGTAACGAATACTACGTGGGATGATTTTTGGCTAAACGAAGGCTTTACTGTGTATTTCGAGAATCGTATTATGGAAGCGTTGTATGGAAAAGACCGGGCAAATATGATGGGATTAATTGCGCGTCAAGATCTTGATGAAGAAATAGCGGGATTTAAAGATACTCCAGAAGAGACACACCTTAAGCTAGATTTAACTGGACGCAATCCAGATGATGGAATGACTAGTATTGCGTATGATAAAGGGTTTCTTTTTCTAAAAACATTAGAAGAAACAGTAGGTAGAGAAAAATTTGACGTGTTCTTAAAAAATTACTTTCAAGAGAATGCATTTACAACAATAACTACAGAAAGGTTTATTGATTATTTAAATGAAAACTTATTAGAAAAAAATAATATTATATTCAACACTGAAGAATGGGTTTATGGTCCAGGAGTTCCTAGCAATGAGTTTGTTATAAAGTCTGACAAGTTTGAAAATGTTTCTAAAGTAATTAAGAATATTATAGAGTCAAATACTGTTGACCCGTTAGTCTCGAAAGATTGGACTACGCAGGAATGGGTATATTTTATACGTAATTTCCCAAGCGATATTACACCTACACAAATGTCTCTTATAGACAATGCTTTTGATTTAACAAATTCAAGAAATTCTCACAAAGCAATGGTGTGGTATGAGCAGGCTGTTAATCATAATTATAGAGAAAATAATGTTGATCAAAAAATTGAAGAATTTTTAACAAAAGTAGGGCGCAGATGGTATGTTGAAACAATTTTTAAGGCCTATAAAAAAACCGGCAAAATTGATGAAGGCATCACTATTTATAAAAAAGCAAGACCTAATTACCATTCTGTTACGGTAAATACTATTGACAAATTGTTGGGGTATAAGGAATAGAGTTTCTTCAAATAAAATTAAAAAAGATTCTCTTTAAAAACGAGAATTTTTTTTTGTAAAATTATTAGATTCTTAAATTTAAAGAAGATGTCAAATTAATGGTTTGAAAATCAGTCTCAATATTGTATATTGCACTTTAAAATAACAACTCAAAGACCCCAAATCTATGTTAAAAATTGTAATTGTTGACGATGAAAACGATGCATTAGAAGCTCTAGAATGGAAATTGAACAACTACATTAAAGATGTTTCAATTATCAAATGTAACTCACCAATTGCCTCTATTAAAGTTATTGAAGAGACCAATCCAGACATTGTATTTCTGGATATTCAGATGCCTGAAATGGATGGTTTCACATTGCTTGAAAACATAACCAATCAGAAGTTCAATTTAATATTTACTACAGCTCACGACGAGTTTGCCTTGAAAGCAATTAAAGTTTCTGCGATTGATTATTTATTAAAACCAGTTGACAAAGACGAATTAATTGCTGCAATTGATAAAATAAAAACTCAGCAAAAAGGAGAGTTACTAGAAGATAAATTACAACTCCTTTTAGGAAACCTGAATGATAATAACGATAAAATCAACATTTCGGCTGATGGAAAAGTATATCTACTTGAAAAAGAGGATGTAGTCATGTTAAAATCGGATAAGAGTTACACGACTATTTATTTAGCCAACCATCAAGAAATCATTGTTTCAAAAACGCTGAAAGAAGTTGAGAAAAAATTTAATTTTTCGCAATTTTTCAGAGTTCACAATTCCTATTTGATAAACTTAAATCACGTAAAAGAATACTTGAAAGGTCTTGGGGGAGAATTAATCATGACCAATGGGCAATCAGCTTCAATAAGTAGAACCAAAAAAGCAGAATTGTTCCAGAAATTATATTTTGATTAAGAGATGTATTTAGACTTTAATTCAGAGGTGTTTTCTTGGGTTCGTGGAGGGCTATTTTTGCTTTTTTTATTTCACCTTATTATTTACATCCAAAACGGACGAAAGTCCTACCTATATCACAGCCTTTACATACTATGTCTCTTTTTGTACTTCTTTCAGCACATTTTTACTGGAGAATTAGTAGATGAAATTTATGGATATCTTAACTTTTCTTTACAATTTTTAGCCTATGCTGCTTATGTTGCGTTTGCTAGACTTTTAATTGAGACTAGGGCCAATCTTATTCAGTGGGATAAATACCTGGAAATTCAAACTAAAATACTTATTTTACTTGCTGGATTATTTGTTTTAATACAGTTGTTTTTTGGATATGACTATCAGATTAAAGCGTTTACAATTGTAGGTCCAGCATTAACTATTTTTGCCCTTATTTCATTCTTTTATATTTATCAAATTCCAGGGACTACTTCAAAATATTTTGTGATAGGCTCTTTCGTTTATATGGTAATGGTAAATATTAGTTTTTCAGAAACTATATTAGGCTCAACTTTTTTTTATAGCAGAGATATTGAGCCAATGTTGTTCATGTATTTAGGCGCGTATATCCAGAGCCTTATATTTGCCTCAATACTAGGGCTCAGCATAAAAAAAATAGATCAGAGAAGTGTGCGAGCTGAAATAAAATTGGCGACCAAACTCAAGGAAATGGAAGAATTGAAGATGACGGCATTACAAAGTCAGATGAATCCTCACTTTTTATTTAATTCTTTGAATTCTATTAATAATTTTGTTTTAAAAAATGAAATTGAAAAGGCCTCAGATTATATTACAAAATTTTCAAGACTAATACGTGTAATTTTAAAAAGTTCCTCTAGTTTAACCATTCCTTTATCTGAGGAGCTGGGCATCTTAGCACTTTATGTGAAACTAGAACAAATGAGGATTAAAGGAGGGTTCGAGTATATCGTTAATATAGGTGGAGACATAAACTTAGAGGAGATAAAAGTCCCTCCATTATTTCTACAGCCTTATATAGAAAACTCAATTTGGCATGGAATAATGCTTATTTCTACAGAAAAGAAAATACACCTTTCTATCCAAAAAGTGGATAATAAAATACAGTGTGAAGTAACAGATAATGGAATAGGGATTGACAAAACTAACGAGGAGTCTCATAAGAAAATAAATAGAAGAAAATTCTTTGGAACTCAAGCAACAGAGGATAGAATAAAATTATTACATAGAAATATTGATGTTGCTGTTGATATTAGCGATATTTCAGATCAGAATTCTACAGGAACAAAAGTCACGATCATTTTTCCTATTTACAAAAAATAGATTACTCCATTCGTTAACAAAAAGATACCATTTACAAATGATTAGCATTCAGTTGTAAATCCCCCCATTTTAGTATTCAGAAAGAGCCTATATTTGTATTTTAAAAAACATTATACAACCTATATGGTGTTTATACAACAATATTTTTATGACAATTAATTCTTTTTTTATCCCCACAGATGAGGATATCCAAAGGGATGTTAAAGAAAATTCAAGAACGATTAAGTTTACCAATGAAGGTTCTCTAAGTCAAAACCTTGAAAAAACAGTCTATACGCGAAATTTCATGTATCGTTTTGATGCAGAGAAGAAAGAGTACAAGATAAGTTATATTAAAACTGGATTAGCGTGGAAATTTAACGGAGTTGCCTTTGTTAAAGACCATAACAAAAAAAGGATAACAAAAACTTAAAACACAAGTGCTTATTTTTTAATGTGTTATCATTAGACAAATTACCCATTTATTCATAAAATCTTACCATTTGAAGTTTTTTTGCTTTAAAACATTAATTTATTCTTAAACGATTGAGAAAACAATTTATATTTGTAATGTAAATGAGTCTTTGGGGTTGATTTATTTATAACTCGAATATAATTGAAAAATTTATTCGAGTTTTTTATGCCCAAGATTTATATGGAGTATTGCTTAACTCGGAATTATAATATTTAGTAATTCCAGTCACTTCTTTTCCGAGCCAAGAAGGTTTTGCAAACTCTTCATTAGCATCAGAGAGTTCAATTTCCGCAACGATCAAACCCTCATTGTTTATTTTAAATTCATCAACTTCATATATGTGCTGTCCTTGTCTTATTAAATAACGAACTTTTTCTATGACCCCCTTTTCGCAAATAGCCAATAATAAAAACGCTTCTTCAATAGAAATCTCTTTTTCCCATTCAAATCTTGATGTGCCATCCTCTGAAGATTTTCCTTTAACAGTTAAATAACCTTTGTTACCAATAATTCGTACACGTACAACTCGATTATAATTTGAATTTAAAAAACCTTGCTTAATTGTCAACTTTTTATAACTCTCCTTTTTATAAGAATCATTCAATACCAAAAATTTTCTTTCAATCTCTATTGCCATTAAATTTTTTTAGGCTAAAATAATACTTTTTACCGTTACGTTATTATTGAATATCTTTGAAACATCATAGACCAATTGACAATGAAAAAACAAATTAAAATAATTGCACTTTTATTTTTTATAAATACGTTCTCTCAAGTTGACTATTCTAATAATTGGGAGGATTTTTTTTCATATAATAACGTAAAGAATTTTGTAAAAGCAAACGATAAAATTTATGCGATTGTTGACAATGCAGTTTTTGTTTATGATGAGATAACGAATGAAACTTCAAAACTATCTTCGGTTAATGGACTCTCAGGAGAGAGAACAACAAGTATTTATTATAGTGAGACTTACAAGAGGATTGTAGTAGGATATGCAAATGGATTAATTGAAATTATTGAAGAAAGTGGAGAAATTACAATTGCTCCTGATATTACCAATTTCAGCCTTTCTACTGAAAAAGAAATCACCAACATTGTTGAGCACAATAATAAACTATACCTATCGACACCTTTTGCAATTGTTGTCTATGATATTGAAAATTTAGTTTTTGGAGACACTTTTTTTATCGGAAATGGCTCAACGGAAGTGAAAACAAATGAAATTAAAATAAAAGATGGAAATATATATGCTGCAACTGAAAACGGTATTTATGTGGCAGATATTTCTAACCCCAATTTAATAGACTTTAATAATTGGACCCTCTATTTCTCGGGGAACTTTACATCTATTGAAATTTTCAACAATAGAGTTTTTACATCAAGAGGCAATAGCCTTTATGAAATTAACAGTTCAATTAACCTGCAATTAATCACATCAGTTTCTTCAGGGATATTAAAAATAAAATCTTCTACAACTTGCCTTTCTGTCGCAACTCAGAGACAAGCTTATTTTTACAGCCTTTCATTGAGTTTAAAAAACAGTATGACTTCTAATATTAATTCAGAATATTATTTTGAATTAAATGCTTCCTATGCAGATGATGAGTCAGTTTATTTAGCAACGAAAGAATTTGGATTACTACAGACAACATTGGCAAATTCCTCTGAATTTATTGAGATTCATCCAGAAGGACCTACTTCCAATGATATTTTTTCAATTTCTGTTTCCAACGACAACTTATGGGTTGTTTATGGAGGGTATGATTCTGCATATACACCTTTGGGTAATAGATTTGGATTTAGTCATTATAACGGCGAAAATTGGATAAACACACCTTTCAACCCTAGTTTTTCAGCAATAAACTTAGTCCATACTACAATTGACCCGAATCATGAGAATAGAGCATATATAAGCTCGTGGTCAGACGGAATGCTAGTTGTTGAAGATGATGTAGTAACAACGCTCTGGAATCAGACCAATAGCGGTCTAGAAAACCTTGATTATCCTTCAAATCCTAGTTATATTAATTTAAGGATTAATGGTTCGGCTTTTGACCGACAAGGAAATTTATGGGTTGCTAATGCTTGGGTAGATAACAAAGTAAAAAAGTATTCTTCTGGTGGATCTTGGTCAAGTGTTGATCTAAGTTCTTTAATGACTAATGGAGCTTCAGGACTTAATGAACTTATAGTTGATAAGACTAATAGTGTTTGGATAGGCTCAAGAAGAAACGGAGCATACGTATTTAACGAAAATGGAAATAGAAAACGGGCCTTAATTGTTGAACCAACCAAGGGGTCGCTTCCAGACCCAAATGTAAGAACTATTGCAGCAGATAAGAATAATAGAATATGGATAGGCACACAGAAAGGATTGGTTGTTTTTTATAATGCTTCAGGACTTTTTGAGGCTGATATTTATGACGCCGAACCGATCATAATTCTGGATGACGGTATTCCTAAAAAACTACTAGGTGATCAATCGATTAATTCGATTGCTATTGATGGAGCTGACAATAAATGGTTTGGGACGGATCTTGGAGGCGCACTGCAATCAAATCCTAGTGGTAGAGAAACTCTAAATATATTTAGCACTAATAATTCACCTTTACCTTCCAATACTATTGTTAAGATCAAAGTAGATCAAAGCAACGGAAAAGTATATTTTGCAACCGATAAAGGAATTGTTGCTTTTAATAGTAATGTTGCTCCGTTTGGAGATGAATTAGGAGAAGTTTACGCATATCCGAATCCTGTCAGAGCAGAGAATGAACTTGTAACTATTGATGGAAGAAACGGAGAGCATTTGCCACAAGGGACAAATGTAAAAATATTAGATTCAGCAGGATATTTAGTCCATGAGACCAATGTGATTGAAGGGCAAGAACTACAAGGAGGAAAAGTAACATGGAATAAAAAAAACCTTGCAGGTCGAAGAGTCGCTTCAGGAATTTATATCGTTTTATTGACCAACAAAGACAAAACAGTAACTTCCTCAACCAAAATAGCAATCATCAATTAATTATGGAAATCACTACCAAAGCGGTTGTGCTCAATGCTATCAAATATCAGGATAGTAGTTTAATTGCAAGATGCTATACAGAATCTGATGGTGTAAAATCATATATGCTTCGGGGGATTTTAAAAGCGAGAAAGGGAAAGTTAAAAGCGGCTTATTTTCAACCGCTAACTCAATTAAGAATTACTGCAAAACATTCAAATAAAAACACGTTGAATTATATTAAAGAAGTTGAGGTTATACATCACTATAATTCGATTTATAAAGACATAATCAAGCAATCTATAGCACTGTTTTTATCAGAAGTAATTAATTATTCAATACGAGAAGAAGAAAGTAATGAAATACTATACGAATATTTAGAGACATCTTTATTGTGGCTGGATACGCATGATAAAATTTCAAATTTTCATTTATTTTTTATGCTAAACCTATCAAAATATTTAGGGTTTTATCCGGACTTGTCTAATGTGAGATTTGATTTTTTTGATTTGTCAAAAGGATGCTTTACTGAGAGAAAGCCATTTTCACCACACATCTTTGGAGAGGAACTAAATGCGTTCAGAAAACTGTTAGGCATAAACTTTGATGCACTTAATAAAGTACAGTATAATTCAAAAACAAGACACCAGCTTCTCTTGGTTTTAATTCAATATTTTGAATTACATTTGGTCGGTTTTAAAAAACCAAAATCATTAGACGTTTTAAAAGTTATATTTAGTTAATTGTGAATAGATTTATCACCTTTTTTATCTTTCTATTTTGCGCCAATTTTTATGCGCAAGAAATAATAGTTCTTGACTACGAGCTGAATTTACCCATATCTAATTGTACCATTTATAATGAAAGTAAATTGAAAGTGGTACATACTGACAAAAACGGAAAAGGGGACATTTCAATTTTTAAAGAAAATGAAATTCTCTCATTCAATCACATTTCATTTGTAGAGATCGAGGTTTTAAAACGCGAATTGAAAGAAGGCAAGAGCACTGTTTTTTTACATCGTAAGGCAGAAGCTTTGGACGAAGTAATTCTTTCAACTTCAAGACAGAAAGTAACTAGAATCCGAATTGCAGAACATGTTGAAATAATGCAGCAGAAAGACATCGCGCGTTCTGCTTCGCAAACATCGGCAGACTTACTAGCGAGTATTCCCGGAATTAAAGTTCAGAAGTCACAATTTGGAGGAGGTAGTCCAGTGCTTAGAGGTATGGAGGCAAACCGTATTTTGCTAGTTGTAGATGGCGTAAGAATGAATAATGCAATCTACAGATCAGGACATTTACAGAGTTCTATTTCGGTTTCACCGTCAGTTTTAGAAAGAACAGAAGTAGTTTTCGGTCCATCATCAGTAATTTATGGCTCAGATGCGCTTGGAGGAGTCATTCATTATTACACCAAAACGCCAAAAATCGGATTGGACAAGATGGTGAATGTCGACTTTATGACCAGATTCGGAACGGTAAATAATGAAAGTACTCAGCAAGGAAGTGTAGAACTTTCGTTTAAAAAATGGGGATCTCTTACGAGTTTTTCTCATTCTGATTTTGGAGATTTAAGAATGGGAAATAAAAGAAGACATGGTTATGAAAATTGGGGAAAAGTCTTCGACTATTCCTTGAATACGGACAGTTATTATTCCGCTAATTCAACTCAAAACTCAAATCTAAATATCCAAAAAAACACAGGCTATAATCAATCCGACTTATTGCAAAAATTTTATTTCGGCTTTTCTGATAGAGCGAATCTAACTTTTAATATTCAATACTCAACAAGTTCTGATATCCCAAGGTTTGATAAATTGACTGAAAGATCTTCAGGAGAATTGAAGTTTTCCGAATGGTATTATGGGCCTCAAAAAAGATTTTTGGTAAGCTCTCAATTGTCGATTCGTCCTGGTAAAAAATGGATGAATAATGTAACCATTACTGGAGCTTATCAAAATATAATAGAATCTAGAGTTCAGCGTAAATTTACGAGTTTAGATAGATCTTATCGTAATGAAATGGTTGATGTTTATAGTTTAAATGGAGACTTTTCTGTTCAACTAGGAACTACTTCCAATAGAAAACTTTCTTATGGTGTAGAAATCACGCATAATTATGTGAAATCAGGTTCAACAGGAAAAACATTAGATGTTGATGGAAATACTATTATTGGTTTTGCTAATGATTTTATTGTTCAATCAAGATATCCTGACGGAGGAAGTTCTTATGATAGTTTTTCAGGATATGTGAGTTATCGACAAGATGTAACTCCTAAATCAACTTTGAATACAGGAGTAAGATACACGTATACCAATTTAAAAGCACATTGGGTTGATGACACTTACATTGCCCTTCCTAGCGGAGACATTTCTATCGATAATGGAGCAATTACAGCAACGGCTGGATATACATATAGACCCAATAGAAACTGGCAGTTAAACGCCGTTATTTCATCTGGATTTAGATCACCAAACATTGATGATGTTGGAAAAATAAGGGAGAAGAACGGGCAAGTAACAGTTCCTAATATTCAATTGAGACCAGAATATTCTTATAGTGCTGAAATAGGTGTTTTGAAATATTTTAATGATAAAAAATTCAATCTAGGATTGAATATATATTACTCGCTGTTAGATAAATACATCTCAAGAGAACAATTTTCTTTGGGAGGAGATTCGTCGATTATATATGATGGTGAAGAGGTTGAAACGTATGCCAATGTGAATAATGACAATGCTTATATTGCTGGAACTACCTTTAGTTTTGGAGGGAAATTAATTGACAATTTGAAGATAAATGGAAGCATAACCTACACTAAAGGCGAATCGACTGACACGAATTTACCACTTTCTTCAATCCCACCGATATTTGGTGATTTAGAAGTGCTGTTTGCTAAAAACAGATTTGAAATTGCTTTAAATTTTAGATTTAATGGGTCGAAAGAATTGAATGAGTATAACTTGGTCGAAGGAATCGATAATATTGAGCAATCTCCATTTAATACAAGTACTCAAGAATACCTCGGAACACCAAGCTGGAATACATTTAATTTTTACTCCAAACACAAAATATCTAAAGATTTAAGTCTACAAGTAAACATCGATAATATTTTTGACATACACTATAAAGAGTTTGCTTCAGGAATTAGTTCTGCAGGAAGAAACTTCTCTTTATCGCTCTTTTTTAACAACTAAAAAATTGATTGAACACAAAGTAAATTAGCCTTCCCTTTAATTGAAAATTAAAAGGAAGGCTAATTTTTTCACGACAGAGAACATATGATAAACAACTCTGTTTACTAACAAGTATTTGGCAACTATTTGTTTATTAGAACAATTCAATCAATTTTTTACATTTGTTCACTTAAACCGAAGGAGGCCCAAAGCATCCAGTATTTTAAATTGCTATTTTATTTGAATGCGTTTTCGCCTGTTATATCGAAGCCAGTAATTAATAGATGAATATCATGTGTTCCTTCATAAGTAATTACACTTTCAAGGTTCATCATATGACGCATAATTGAATATTCACCACTGATTCCCATAGCACCTAATATTTGTCTTGCTTCTCTAGCAATTTTAATTGCCATATCAACATTATTACGTTTCGCCATAGAAATCTGAGCAGAAGTAGCCGTTTCATTATTTTTCATAACGCCGAGTTTCCAAGCCAATAATTGTGCTTTGGTAATTTCAGTAATCATTTCAGCCAATTTCTTTTGTTGTAATTGAAATCCAGCAATTGGTCTTCCAAATTGAATTCTCTCTTTAGAATAACGAAGTGCGGTATCATAACAGTCCATAGCAGCACCTATTGCTCCCCAAGCAATTCCATATCTAGCAGAGTCTAAACAACCTAACGGCGCTCCTAATCCACTTTTGTTTGGTAATAAATTTTCTTTAGGAACTTTTACATTATCAAAAATCAATTCACCCGTTGAAGATGCTCTAAGAGACCATTTATTATGAGTTTCAGGTGTTGTAAATCCTTCCATTCCTCTTTCTACCACAAGACCATGAATACGGCCTTCTTCGTTTTTAGCCCACACAACAGCGATATCTGCAAATGGAGCGTTGGAAATCCACATTTTAGCACCATTTAAAAGATAGTGATCACCCATGTCTTTGTATTTGGTTTCCATTCCACTAGGATTTGAACCGTGATTAGGTTCTGTCAACCCAAAACATCCAATAAATTCACCACTTGCAAGTTTTGGTAAATATTTTTGTTTTTGCGCTTCGTTTCCATATTTAAATATAGGATACATTACCAATGATGATTGTACAGAAGCAGTTGATCGAACACCCGAATCTCCACGTTCAATTTCTTGCATAATAAGACCATAAGAAATCTGATCTAATCCTGCACCTCCATATTCCTCTGGAATATAAGGTCCAAAAGCACCAATTTCTGCTAATCCTCCAATAAGAGATTTTGGAAATATAGCATTTTGAGCCGCTTCTTCAATAATTGGAGAAACTTCACGTTTCACCCAATCTCTCGCCGCTTCCCTTACCATTATATGCTCTTCAGTTAATAAATCATCTAGATTATAATAGTCTGGAGCTTGAAATAAATCTTGAGCCATTTTTTCTATTTGTTAGTTTTGTCAAAAGTACAAAATTATCTCATTTATGTATATATTTGTTGGGATGAGATTTACACTTGGGAAAGAAGAAAAATTAAAAAGCAGAAAACAGATAGAACGGTTGTTTCTTGAAGGGGAATCTGTAAAAGAATTTCCGCTTCGATTAAAATTTCTTAAGACAGATTATGAGTTGAAATTTCCTTTTCAAGTCGCTTTTTCTGTACCCAAAAGGAATGTGAAATTGGCAGTAGATCGAATTAGAATAAAAAGATTATTGAGAGAAGTATATCGTAAAAATAAACATATTATACTCAATAATAACAGTGAAAATTACGTTGTGATGTTTATCTATACGGATAAAAAAGAAAGGAAGTATGAAGAATTGGAAATAAAAATGATTTCAGTTTTGAACAAATTCGTAGCCCAACAACAATCTTAAAACTTACTAATATGAAGATTTTATCTACATTTTTTTTAATAGGAACGATATTTCTGGGATGCAATAGCAATCGTAATTCAGAGACTTCTAGTGATTATTCCGAAGGCATGGAACAAGTTGCGCTAGAGCCTTCAATGATGAAACAAAGCATTCAACTGAATGGTCAGACTCAAGAAACAGAGGCAAAAATAATTAAGGAAAGCCTCTTGCGTTTTGAAACATCTTCTATAGAAAAAACATACAAGCAA
>JAWUWX010000020.1:0-39172 GCA_034111625.1 Flavobacteriaceae bacterium
GGCACAACAGGTCCACAAGGTGCTGCTGGAACAAACGGAACAAACGGTAATGATGGAGCAGCCTCAGTAGTAGCAGGTCCACAAGGTGCTGCTGGAACAAACGGAACAAACGGTAATGATGGAGCAGACTCAGTAGTAGCAGGTCCACAAGGTGCTGCAGGAGCAGACGGAGCAGGTGGAATTGATGGAGCAGTTGGAGTAACAGGAACAACAGGTCCACAAGGTGCTGCTGGAACAAACGGAACAGACGGAGATTCCGCCTATGAAATTTATGCAACTAACAATACAGATCCAGATTTAAGTGAAGCAGCTTGGTTGGAGTCTTTAGAGGCAGAAAGACAGGAAGGCCCAATGATGTATACAGTTACTGAAGGAGGGGATATTAGTACAACATCCACTGATAATTTACTGGTTACAGGAATGACGATCACCCCTACTCAGGGTACTTATATCGCCTTATTTAATGCTGAGATGAGTACCACCACTCAATCAATTGATTCTAACCAAGGCGTTGCTGATTTGACAAGTTTATACGACGAATTATATTTATTAGCAGGTACTAGTACTCATGCTTTAATCTTTGGTTCTGGAGAGGTCTTATTACCTGGAGTCTATGATGTGAATGGAGCCGTTACGATTTCTGGAACACTTACATTAGATGGAGGAGGAGATCCTAATTCTATGTTTATTATTAGAGCTACCGGTGTATTTAGCACGGAAGCTGGTGCGACAGTTGAATTGACAGGAAATGCAAAACCTGAAAATATATTTTGGTTATCTGACGCAGCCATGACCACGGGCGCTAACACAGCAATGAAAGGTAGCATGCTTGCTGGAGGAGCCAGTGCTGGAGCAATTGGATTGGGTAGCGGTACATACCTTTCGGGAAGGATTTTTACGAAGTTGGGAGCAATAACACTTGGGGCGAATAACATTATTATAGTTCCTACGAATAATGGTCTTTTTAATTTAGGAGTCCTTTCCACATTTGCAATGTGGAGCAATGATGGAGCAGTTTCAGATACTGCATCTTCTGAAATTATAGGAGATGTAGGTACTGCAGAAGGAGCGTTAAATATATATGGTTCATTAGCGAATTCCACTATTACGACTACGTACAGTGTTTATCTAAATGGAGTAGAAGTAGCGAATTCCAGTAGAACAATTAAACTAGACAGCTCGATAGTCTCTCTCCAGGCAATGGTTACTGTAAGTGCAGATAACCATCCTATTGAAATTCGTTGGAAGGTTAGTGATGGTCAAGCATCACTTGGCCATAGAATCTTAACGTTGATTCGTAATGGATATTAGTTGTCTTAAGTTTTAAACTAATAAGTATTTTTTGTTGGTCTTTCTCAATTATACACAAACTCAACATAAAGTTTGTTTTAATTGATTTTATCGGACGATAGCGAAGTTAATTTTAAGAACTTACAAACTCTCCTGCCATTTCCAAGCGCTTTTTAAAGCGTCTTCGAGAGTCAATTCCGTTTTCCAGCCAAGTTCTCGATTCGCAAGTAAAGTGTCGGCATAGGCTGAAGTAATATCTCCAGCGCGTCTGTTAACAATTTTATAGTTCACATTCTTTCCAGTAGAACTTTCAAAAGCTTTTACAACTTCTAGCACCGAACTACCGGTTCCTGTACCAATATTAAAAAACTCACAACTGGCTTTGTTTTCGTTGTTGAGTAGTCGCTTTAAAGCAGCAATATGTGCTTTGGCTAAATCTACAACGTGAATGTAATCACGAACCGCAGTTCCGTCAGGGGTGTCATAATCATTACCAAAAATTGAAAGACACTCACGAATTCCAGCAGCAGTTTGAACAACATAAGGAATTAAATTTTGAGGAACACCAAGTGGTAATTCACCAATCTTTGCAGTTTTATGCGCGCCAATAGGATTGAAATAACGCAATGATATTGCTCTTAAATCAGTCACATTACTTGTGTCTTCAATAATAATTTCCCCCATTTTCTTGGTTGCACCATAAGGAGATTCTGCAGGCTTTGTAGGCGCATTTTCAGTAATTGGTAATTCATCTGCTTGCCCATAAACCGTACAAGATGAACTAAAAATGAAATTACAAACGTTAGCAGCATTCATCTCTTGCAATACATACGTTAATGTTGTAATATTATTTTCGTAATACATCAATGGCTGCTCTACACTTTCACCAACAGCTTTTGAGGCTGCAAAATGGATAACACCATCTACAGTATGTTTTTTAAAAAATTGATGAACGTCTTTTTTATTTTTTAAGTCTATTTGCTCAAATTCTGGTTTGATTCCTGTGATAGAAGTAATTTTATCCAAAACTTCAATAGTTGTATTAGACAGGTTGTCAATAATCACAACTTCATAACCTGACTCTTGTAACTCAACAACAGTATGAGAACCGATGTATCCGAGTCCTCCAGTAACAAGAATTTTTTTCATGTGTTTAATTTTATTGTTTTTAATGGTCACATGCTATTAATCATTTCCTTAGATGATAAAAATTTTAACAGATTCGTATTATACTATTATTTTAAGAAATTTAAAATAGTTTGTGTAATAAATTCCTGTTGATCTTCTTCAAACTCGGTATGCATTGGTAAGGAAACAACAGTTTCTATCAATTCATTAGTCACTTTAAAATCATCTTCATTATAACGTGAATCTGCATATGCTTTTTGGCTGTGCAATGGCACAGGATAATAAATTGCATTAGGAATATTATTGTCCAATAAATGCTGATGTAAGGCATTTCTATCTGCATTTATTATTTGTAAAGTATATTGATGATATACGTGACAATCACAAGTTGCACAGATACTTGTTCCACAATTCTTTGGAGTTGGAGTTACAATATTTGGATGATTATTAAATGCATTGTTATAGTAGTTTGCTGCTTTTCTTCTAGCATCACAATACGCATCTAAATGTGTTAACTTGATGTTTAATATTGCAGCTTGAATACTATCTAATCTAGAGTTTACACCTACAACATCATGATAATAACGTTTATACATTCCATGATTTACCATACCACGAATTATATGGGCTAAATCATCATCATTGGTGAAAATTGCACCACCATCACCATAACAACCTAAGTTTTTAGAAGGGAAAAATGATGTAGTTCCAATATTTCCTATAGTTCCTGCTTTTTTCTTTGCACCATCAGAATAGGTGTAATTTGCTCCAATTGCTTGGGCTGTATCTTCAATAACAAATAAGTTGTGCGCTTCTGCAACCTTCATAATTTCTTCCATATTGGCACATAGACCAAATAAATGAACAGGGATAATTGCTTTAGTCTTCGGAGTAATTGCTTTTTTCAAAGCCTCAAGATCCATATTAAAAGTATCTCTTTCTACATCTATCAATACAGGAGTCAACTTTAAAAGAGCAATAGTCTCAACAGTTGCTGCAAACGTAAAATCTACCGTAATAACTTCGTCACCTTGCTCTAAGCTAAGTCCCATCATCGCAATCTGCAATGCATCTGTACCATTGGCACAAGGAATTACATGTTCTACATCAAGATACTCTTCTAAGCTTTTTTGAAATTCGTGAACTTTTGGTCCGTTTATATATGCATTAGAATCTAATACTTCTTGGATAGAAGCATCAACTTCAGTTTTAATTTTTTCATATTGACCTTTAAGATCAACCATTTGGATTTTTTTCATCGTGTATGAAATAATATTAGGTGTTAACAAAAGTACGAATTATTGAGATTAAGAACTCAATAAATTAAATTTTACACGTGTGTATAAATATCTTTAAATGGAATCCTATAACGTTCTCCATATACGCCTTCAGGTTTTCGGACTCCACAAGAGATTGTCATATTTATTTCAGAACTCAATGGTAATCCAAGTATTTTTTTAATTCGTAAGGTGTCAGACCCTTCCATAGGACAGGTATCGTATGCTTCGGCAGCCATACTTAACATAAAGGTCTGCGCTGCAAGTCCCGCACTTTTATGACCGACTATTCGCATATCGGAATTGCGTAATTGACGGTAAGTTGGCTTGAAAATTCCTGTAACCCATCCAATAGTATATTTTATATATCCGAATAAACCAAAGAAGTCAGTATAAATGAATGGCATTATTTTGTTATAATAATTTAGAGCCATTTTTTCTCTAGAACTATATTCATCTTTTGGTTTTTTGCCAAATATTTTCTGCATGTAATTTTGATGCGTCTTTATACGGTTCTTCCATAAATCTTTTCGGACAACTACAACGACCATTTCCTTTGCAGTAGTTGCAGCATTTTGACCTAAACAAGCCTCCGCCATTTTTTCTAATACATTTTTAGAGGTAATATGGTAAAATTCCCATAATTGCATATTACTGCTGTTTGGCGCGAGCGTTGCTTGTTCGATACATTTTTTTACGATTTGAGAATCTATTTCTATATTTTCATCGTAGACCCTTATTGACCTACGATAGTTGATGGCGTCAACTAAATTTAATTTTTTTTTCATCGAGTGAAAATACAAAAAAAACGCTCAAATGAAAATTCTATTTGAGCGTTTGATAAAAAAAACAATGATTGTTAAATTATTGTTGATCGACCTAAATCGACATTATTTCTATTATAAAAAGAATCTTCATAATCTAAAATGAAGTTTTTTACAAATTCCCCAACTTCAGCAGTTGAGAAATTATTTGAAGGGTTTAAATCTGGAGTTGAAATGTTTAATTCAATCGATTTTTCTACTGCAACTCTTATGCATGCAGCTTCCTCCTTTAAATTAAAATGATCTAGCAACATCGCAGCAGATAAAATTGCAGCAAGAGGATTGGCAATATTTTTTCCTTTTGCTTGAGGATAAGAACCGTGAATAGGCTCAAATAGTGCAGAATGTTTTCCAATAGAAGCAGAAGCTAATAATCCAATAGAACCAGAAATTACGCTTGCTTCATCTGATAATATATCGCCAAACATGTTTTCCGTCAATATCACGTCAAACTGTGTAGGCTCTAAAATAATCTGCATCGCAGCATTGTCAACGAATAAAAACTCAAGAGTTACTTCAGGATAACTTTTCGCAATCTCAGTAACTTGTTTTCTCCATAGACGTGACGTTTCAAGCACATTTGCTTTGTCAACTAAGGTTACTTTTTTACGTCTCTTCTGAGCTGCTTTAAATGCTAAATGTGTAATTCGATCAATTTCTTTTACTGTATAAGTACAGACGTCAGATGCTGTTGTTCCATCTTTGGTAAGGCTTTTTTTTCCAAAATAAATTCCGCTAGTCAATTCTCGATAAATGACAAAATCAGTTCCTCTTATCACGTCTTCTTTAATATTCGATTTATGAATCAGAGAATCATACGTTGTCAATGGACGAATATTGGCAAATAAGCCTAAACTTTTTCTTAATTTTAAGAGCCCTTGTTCAGGACGTACTTTTGCATCTGGATTGTTATCATATTTTGGATCACCTATTGCACCAAACAAAATTGCATCTGAAGCAGCACATAATTTAAGTGTTTCTTCAGGCAATGGATTTCCGGTTTTATCGATTGCAATTGCACCAATATCAGCCGTTTTATAAGTGAAATTAAGGCCAAATTTTTCTGCAATTACATCTAAAACCTTGACAGACTCATTAATAACTTCAGGACCTATTCCATCTCCAGGAAGTAGTGCTATTTTTAAATTCATTTTACTATTCTTTATTATATTTACACTCGATTTTCTTCAAATGTTTCTATCTTATCTTTTATACTCAATAAATAATCAATATCATCATATCCATTAATTAGACATAATTTTTTATAAGGATTTATTTCAAATGTTTCCGTCTGTTCGGTTTCTTTCAGAGTAACTTTTTGATTTTCTAAATCAACCTGAATTTTAGTTTGAGGATTTTCTTTAATAGCCTTAAAAAGAATTTGTAAATATTCTTCTGACACTTGAACAGGTAAAATACCATTGTTAAGTGCATTTCCTTTAAAAATATCAGCAAAGAAACTAGAAATTACAACTTTAATGCCATAATCACCTATAGACCATGCTGCATGCTCGCGACTTGATCCACAACCGAAATTGGTTCCTGCAATTAGGATTTCTCCAGAATAAGCACTGTCATTTAAAACAAACTCTCTGTTTACACTCCCATCTTTATGAAAACGCCAGTCTCTAAATAGATTTTTTCCAAACCCTTTTTTGTCCGTTGCTTTTAAAAACCGCGCAGGAATAATCTGATCTGTATCTATATTTTCAATTGGTAATGGAATTGCTGTAGACTCTATTTTTTTAAATTGCTTCATACATTAAAAAGTAGTTGATATATCAATAATTTTTCCTTCAATTGCGACTGATGCTGCTACCAATGGACTTGCAAGAATGGTTCTTGAACCTTGGCCTTGACGTCCTTCAAAATTTCGATTGGAAGTAGAAACGCAATATTCACCTTCAGGAATTTTATCATCATTCATAGCTAGACAAGCCGAACAGCCAGGCTGACGTAATTTAAACCCTGCTTCTTCGAAAATAGATTCTAATCCCTCTTCTTTAATTTGGCGTGCAACCAACTGTGATCCAGGAACAATTAAAGCATTTACATTTGATGCTTTTTGTTTTCCTTTTATATAATCTGCTACAACTCTGAAATCTTCTATCCGTGAATTGGTACAACTACCTATAAACACGTAGTTAATTGATTGGTCAATAAGAGATGCGCCTTTTTCAAAACCCATATAACGCAGTGACTTTTCAAAAGATTCGTTTTCTGTTGTAGGAATTGTTTCACTTATTTTGATTCCCATTCCAGGATTTGTACCATAAGTAATCATCGGAGCAATATCACTTGCATCAAATGAAAATTCTAAGTCAAATGTAGCGTCAGAATCTGTTTTTAAACTTTCCCAATATGTAACTTTTCTATCAAACTCTTCTCCTTTTGGAGCAAATTTTCTTTCTTTAATATATTCGTAAGTTGTATTGTCTGGAGCAATCATTCCGCCACGAGCACCCATTTCTATACTCATATTACATATGGTCATTCTTCCTTCCATTGACATGTTTTCAAATACATCTCCTGCATATTCAATAAAATATCCAGTACCTGAATTTGTGCCTAATTTTGCAATAATATATAAAATAACATCTTTAGGTTGTACCATTTTTGGAAGCGTTCCATCAACTGAAATTCGCATGGTTTTTGGCTTTTCAATAATCACAGATTGGCTTGCCATAACTTGTGCTACTTGACTCGTCCCAATTCCAAAAGCAATTGTACCAAACGCTCCATGAGTAGAAGTGTGGCTATCTCCACATACCATTGTCATTCCAGGCTGAGTAATTCCAAGTTCTGGAGCAATCACATGAACGATTCCGTTATATTGATGGCCAAGACCATACAATTCAATATTATTTTTTTTGCAATTGAATGAAAGTTTTTCCAATTGTTTTCTAGATAATTCGTCTTTTACTGGTAAATGTTGGTCAATTGTTGGTGTATTATGATCGGCAGTTGCGACAATTTGTTTAGGACGAAAAAGAGAAATATTCCTATTTTCCAATTCTTGAAATGCCTGAGGACTTGTTACTTCATGAATTAAATGTTTGTCAATATATACTATTTGAGGACCATTTTCAATGGTCGTTACTACATGGCTATCCCATACTTTATCAAAAAGTGTTTTTCCCATTTTTTTTTGATTTATATAAGAATATTAGATTGGATACGATTTGATTCCATTAAAATATGAATGGCGCTGTCGTTGACCTCCTTGTTTTGATCTGCAAATTGAAGGAACTTAGGATAAATAGAATCCAATTCTAGTTTAGTCAGATTATAACCTACATTTTTTGCTCTATATGCTAATGCTGCTCTTCCACTTCGAGCAGTTAATACAATTGAAGACTCATTAACCCCTACGTCTTCTGGATTCATAATTTCGTAAGTTTCACGATTTTTAATCACTCCGTCTTGGTGGATTCCTGAACTATGAGCAAATGCATTTTCGCCTACAATAGCTTTATTTGGCTGGACAATCATACCCATTTTTTCACGTACCAATTGGCTTGTGCTATATAGTAATTTAGTGTTTATGGAAGTATCTAAATTCAGGTATGGATGTTGTTTTAAAATCATCACGACCTCTTCAAGTGCTGTGTTTCCTGCACGTTCACCTATTCCATTGATAGTACATTCAATCTGTCTTGCACCATTTACAACTCCTGCAATCGCATTGGCAGTTGCCAATCCTAAATCATTATGGCAATGGCAAGATAAAATGACATTGTCAATACCTTTTACGTTTTCTTTAAGGTATTTTATTTTTTGTCCATACTCTTCAGGCAAGCAATATCCTGTTGTATCTGGAATGTTTAAAACTGTAGCTCCTGCTTTTATAACATGTTCACATACAAGTGCTAAATACTCATTATCTGTTCTTCCTGCATCTTCTGCATAGAATTCAACATCTTCAACATATTTTTTAGCATATTGAACGGCTTCAAAAGCACGTTCTAAAATTTGTTCTTGCGTAGAATTAAACTTATGTATGATATGAGAATCAGAAGTTCCGATTCCAGTATGTATTCTTGGTCTTTTTGCAAATTTTAATGCTTGCGCAGCAACATCAATATCGTTTTTATTGGCTCTAGTCAATCCGCAAACAATTGCATTTTTAACAATTTTTGATATTTCAACAACCGATTTAAAATCTCCAGGACTCGATACCGGAAAACCTGCTTCAATTACATCAACTCCTAGTGTGTCTAGATGCTGAGCAATGACAATTTTTTGCTCGGTATTAAGCTTACAGCCAGGCACTTGTTCTCCGTCCCTCAGGGTTGTGTCAAAAATATGAACTTTATTTTTACTCATTATTAAAATTATTTTATCACTTTTGATATATCAAAAATAGATTAGGGACTTAATAAAAACCATCATCAATAATGAATCTATACAATATTCAAAATAAAAAATACGCAATAAATAACTGAATTTTAAACAGATAGAGGTATTTAATTACAATGGCTACAGAAAAAAAAGACATATTATTTTTACTAATTAAATCTTTGACTAAATCCGAGAAAAGACAATTCAAATTGTATGTCGGAAGGTTGGGAGGGAATTCTGAGTCAAATTTTATAGCCTTGTTCAATATTTTAGACAAACAACAAGTCTATAATGAAAAAGAAATTTTAGCGAAAACGAATATTAAAAAACAGCAACTTTCCAATTCTAAAGCACATTTATATAGACAACTTTTGGTGAGTTTACGATTGAGTCCAATACATCAAAATGTTCGTACGCAGATTCGTGAACAAATGGATTTTGCATCGATTCTTTATAATAAAGGATTGTATCAGCAGAGTTTGAAGATTTTAGACAAAGCCAAAATGAATGCTGTTGAAAATCAAGAGAATAATCTAGCCTACGAAATTGTAGAATTTGAAAAAGTAATTGAATCACAGTTTATTACACGTAGTTTGAGTGATAGAGCAGATGTACTTTCTCTTCAGGCGAAAGAACTGAGCATTAAGAATGTAATGACCAGTAAATTGTCCAACTTGTCTTTACAATTGTACAGTTGGTTATTAAAAAAAGGGTATGCTAAAAGTGTTGAAGATATTGAACTAGTTACGACATATTTCGAGTCTCATATTCCAAAATATTCGATTTCCAAACTTGGCTTCAAAGAAAAATTATTTCTATATAAAGCGCATTTATGGTTTAGTTTAATCACACAGGATTTCGTAAGTAGTTATCGTTATTCACAAAAATGGATTGATATTTTTAATGAAAATCCAGAGATGAAAATGGTACACCCTATATTCTATCTCAAAGGGTATAATTACTTATTGGAATCACTTTTTATGTTGAAGCATTATAAAAAATTTAAGGAAACACTTAATAATTTTGATGAGGATATAAAAGAAGAAAATTTCTTATTGAATTCTAATACCGATGCCATAGCTTCAGTGTATTATTATCAAAACAAATTGAATCAGTATTTATTAAAAGCAGATTTTAATAAAGGAGTATCTTACGTTCCCGAAGTTTTGCAAAAAATAGATTATTTCAAAAATAAAATCGACCAACATCATGTTATGGTGTTTTATTATAAGATTGCTTGTCTCTATTTCGGAATAGATGATCATAAGAATTGCATTTTATATTTGGGGAAAATCATTTCAAATAAAGAACTTATAGTTCGAGAGGATTTGCTCTGTTATGCACGAGTATTAAATTTGGTTGCTCATTATGAAGCAGGAATTGATGAAGATATTGATCTATTAATTAAATCAACCTATAAGTTTTTAATTAAAATGAATGATCTTCATGTTGTGCAAAGGAAGATGATGTTATTCTTGCGAAGCCTTACAGATATGTATCCTAGCGAATTAAAAGTTGCGTTTAAAAAACTGCATAAAGACTTAAAACAGTATGAGAGTCATCCTTATGAAAAACGTTCTTTTTTATACTTGGATATAATTTCTTGGCTTGAGAGTAACATAGAAGGAATCCCAATTTCAAAAATTGTTAAAAAAAAGGCGATTAGCAAATTCTAAGAATTTTATTTTAAAAAAGAATCCAGTTTTTTGTTAAAAAACAAATAATAATGTATAGGTTTGTAAGGAACTCATGAATAAAAACATATTAAATATCATTTCTATTAGTATCATCTCTGTGATAATTATCACATAGAGTTGTAGGAATGTTATATATCATATTAAGATGAAAACTTTCCTTACAAAAGGAAAGTTTTTTTTATGTCAAATAATTGCTGGTCATTGTAATAAAATAATTGTAAATAATTTAAAATGTGATGTTTACGCGTGTAAATTGTTTTTTAAGTGTTGTAATTAAAAATTTACAGTAATTATAAAAGGAGTAACGAAAAGTATTTTTGAAACTTATTCTACATAAGAATAACCAATAACAATAAAATGAAATTAAACAAATACAGTAGCAGATTAACTCAAGACCCATCTCAACCAGCATCACAAGCCATGTTGTATGCGGTAGGATTGATAGATGAAGATATGAGTAAAGCCCAAGTAGGAATTGCAAGTACTGGTTATGACGGGAATCCTTGTAATATGCATTTAAATAATTTAGCCGCAGAGGTTAAAATTGAAAGTAAAATTGCTGGTTTAGTTGGTTTAGGTTTTAACACAATTGGTGTGAGTGATGGAATCTCGATGGGAACTTCTGGAATGAATTATTCCTTAGCTTCTAGAGATATTATTGCAGATTCTATAGAGACTGTTATGAATGCTCAAAGTTATGATGCGTTGGTTTCTGTTGTAGGCTGTGATAAAAATATGCCTGGAGCAGTAATTGCAATGTTGCGTTTAAACCGTCCGTCAATTATGATGTATGGAGGAACAATTGCTTCTGGGAATTACAAAGGAAGAAAATTAAATATCGTTTCTGCATTTGAAGCTTTAGGGCAAAAAGTTGCAGGCGAAATTCAAGAAGAAGAGTATAGAGAAATTATAAAAAGAGCCATTCCTGGAGCTGGCGCTTGTGGTGGAATGTACACTGCAAATACAATGGCTTCTGCAATAGAATGTATGGGTTTTGCATTGCCTTAGACCTCATCAATTCCTGCCGAAAATCCAAATAAATTATCAGAAGCAGAAAGAACAGCTTTGGCTATCAAAAATTTATTAGAATTAGATTTAAAACCTTTAGATATTATTTCTAAAAAATCTTTAGAAAATGCGATTGCAATCGTAAATGCTTTAGGCGGATCAACAAATGCAGTATTGCACTTTTTAGCTATTGCACATGCAGCTGATATTGAATTTACATTAGAAGATTTTCAACGGGTTTCAGATAGAACTCCATTAATTGCCGATTTAAAACCATCGGGAAAATACTTAATGGAAGATGTTCATGGAGTTGGAGGTACACCTGCAATTATGAAATATTTATTAGAGACTGGTTATTTACATGGAGGATGTATGACCGTTACAGGCAAAACATTAGCAGAAAATTTAGCAAATGTTGAAACAATGGAGTTTGAACATCAAGATGTTATTTATCCAAAAGATAAAGCGTTAAAGTCATCAGGAAATATTCAAATAATGTACGGAAACCTTGCGGCTGAAGGGGCTGTTGCAAAAATTTCTGGAAATGAAGGACTTCTATTTGAAGGAAAAGCAGTAGTGTATGATGGAGAACAAGCCGCAAATACAGGGATTTCAAATGGCGAAGTAGAAAGAGGAGATGTAGTCGTCATTAGATATGTCGGACCAAAAGGAGGTCCAGGAATGCCAGAAATGTTAAAACCAACTTCTTTAATTATGGGAGCAGGTTTAGGAAAATCTGTTGCATTAATTACAGATGGACGTTTTTCTGGCGGAACCCATGGTTTTGTAGTGGGTCATATTACACCAGAGGCACAATCAGGAGGAACTATCGGGATTTTAGAAACTGGAGATACAATTAGAATTAGCGCAGAAGACAATACAATTAATGTTTTGATTTCTGAAGAAGAAATAGCGGAAAGAAAAGCGAAATGGGTTGCCCCAGCATTAAAGCATACAAAAGGAATCTTATACAAATATGCAAAAATAGTAGCATCTGCTTCAAAAGGATGTATTACGGATGCTTAAAATATAAATACTATGGAAATTCAAACCATAACCAATAAAGAACCAACAAAGAAAGTTACTGAAAGAATTTCTGGTAGCGAAGCGATTGTTAGATGTTTAATAGAAGAAGATGTAAAAATAATCTACGGATATCCTGGAGGAGCAATTATGCCAGTATATGACGAGCTATATAAATATCAAGATAAAATTCATCACGTTTTAACACGTCATGAGCAAGGAGCAACACATTCAGCGCAGGGTTTTGCTAGAATTTCTGGCAAAGTTGGAGTTGCAATTGCAACTTCTGGTCCAGGAGCAACTAATTTAATTACAGGTATTGCAGATGCGCAAATAGACTCAACACCGATGGTGTGTATTACAGGTCAAGTTCCTTCTCATTTATTAGGAAGTGATGCGTTTCAAGAAACAGATATTGTTGGTATTTCTACGCCAGTTACCAAGTGGAATTGTCAAGTTACAAAGGCATCACAAATTCCAGAAGCCATCGCGAAAGCATTTTACATTGCAAAAAGTGGAAGGCCAGGGCCAGTTTTGGTCGATATTACCAAAGACGCGCAATTTGAAGAGTTTGATTTTTCGTATGAAAAATGTACCAAAATAAGAAGTTATAACCCAGTACCTAAAACAGAAATTATTACTGTAGAGGCTGCTGCAAAATTGATAAATAAAGCTAAAAAACCATTTATAGTTTGGGGGCAAGGTGTTATTTTAAGTGAAGCTGAAGAACAGCTTAAGGCAGTAGTAGAAAAAGCAGGAATTCCTGCAGCGTGGACCATTTTAGGTGCGTCTGCAATTCCTACTTCACATCCGCTAAATGTTGGTATGGTTGGGATGCACGGAAATTATGCGCCCAATATATTAACCAATGAATGTGATGTTTTAATTGCCATTGGAATGCGTTTTGACGATCGTGTTACTGGAAATTTAAAGCAATATGCAAAACAAGCAAAAGTAATTCACTTTGAAATTGATCCGGCAGAAATTGATAAAAATGTAAAAACAGATGTGGCTGTTTTAGGCGATGCAAAAGTAAGTTTAGCTATGTTGTTGCCGTTATTAAATGAGAAAACGCACATAGATTGGCATCAACAATTTAAAGATATGTATGCTATTGAGTACGAAAAAGTAATTAAAGACGATTTATACCCTACGAAAGAAGGTTTAACGATGGGTGAGGTTTTAAAAGAAATCAATATTCAAAGTAAAGGTGAAGCCGCTATTGTTTCTGATGTAGGTCAACATCAAATGATTGCGTGTAGATATGCCGAATTTAATCAAACAAAAAGTAATATTACTTCTGGCGGATTAGGTACAATGGGCTTTGGTTTACCTGCGGCGATTGGCGCAAAAATGGCAGCTCCAGAACGTCAAGTTGTTTCTATTTCTGGTGATGGTGGTTACCAAATGACTATTCAAGAATTAGGAACTATTTTTCAGCAAAAAGCAGCTGTAAAAATTGTGGTTTTAAACAACGATTTTTTAGGAATGGTACGTCAATGGCAACAATTATTTTTTGATAAAAGATATGCATCTACAGAAATGGTGAATCCTAATTTTGTTGCAATTGCAGAAGGTTATTATATCAAAGCCAAAAAAGTTACCAGACGAGAAGAACTAGCAGATGCTGTAGCTGAAATGATGGCGAGTAAAGAAGCGTATTTCTTAGAAGTTTGTGTAGAAAAAGAGGGCAATGTATTTCCAATGATTCCTTCTGGAGCAAGTGTTTCGGATATAAGGTTGGAGTAGAAAGAAGAAGTTGTGTAAAATATCACATCGAGTGATTTTTTGAAGTAAAAAAAATAGTGTCGAGAATATTTAGAAGTAAATACTAAAAGATGAGTACAGAAAAACAATTATATACAGTATCTATTTATACTGAAAATAATATTGGATTGTTGAATAGAATTTCAGCAATTTTCCAACGGAGACATATCAATATAGAGAGTTTAAACACCTCGTCATCAGAAATTGAAGGCGTTTCTAGATTTACCATTGTTGTCTATATGACAGAGGTAGATATGAAGAAAATCATTGGTCAAATAGAAAAACAAGTAGAGGTTATTAAAGCTTATTTTCATACAGATGATGAAACAATTTATCAACAATCTTGTATGTTTAAAGTAAGGTCTGAATTGTTATTTGAAGAGCGTCAAATTCAGAACATCATTAAAGACAGTAACTCAAGAATTGTTACTGTGAATAAAGACTTTTTTGTGATTGAAAAATCAGGAAAAAAAGAAGAAATAGATTTACTACACAAGGAATTAAGTGTTTTTGGTATTATGCAGTTTACTCGTTCTGGGCGTATTTCTGTTACCAAAGATGAAATGAAAATATCAGAATTATTAAAATATTAATAAAAAAATAAATTTATAAAATGGCAAATTATTTTAACACACTTTCATTAAGAAACCAACTTGCACAATTAGGTGTATGTGAATTTATGGACAGTTCTGAATTTTCAGAAGGAATTTCAAAATTGAAAGGAAAAAAAATAGTAATTGTGGGCTGCGGAGCACAAGGATTGAATCAAGGGTTGAATATGAGAGATTCAGGACTGGATATTTCTTATGCATTGCGACAAGGAGCAATAAAAGAAAAGCGGCAATCATTTAAAAATGCAAGTGACAATGGATTCAAAGTAGGAACTTATGAAGAACTAATTCCAACAGCAGATTTAGTATCCAATTTAACCCCCGATAAGCAACATACAAGTGTAGTCTCTGCTATAATGCCATTGATGAAACAAGGCGCTACTCTGTCTTACTCTCATGGGTTTAATATTGTTGAAGAAGGAATGCAAGTCCGTAAAGATATTACCGTTATCATGGTTGCACCTAAGTGTCCTGGATCAGAAGTGAGAGAGGAATATAAACGAGGATTTGGAGTACCGACACTGATTGCTGTGCATCCTGAAAATGATCCCAATGGAGAAGGATTTGAACAAGCAAAAGCCTATGCAGTAGCAACTGGTGGAGATAGAGCTGGAGTGTTAAACTCGTCATTTGTTGCTGAGGTAAAATCAGATTTAATGGGAGAACAGACAATTCTATGTGGACTGTTACAGACAGGTTCTATTTTATGTTTTGACAAAATGATAGAGAATGGAATTGATGCTAGATACGCTTCTAAGCTGATTCAATATGGATGGGAAACAATCACAGAAGCTTTGAAATATGGTGGAATTACCAATATGATGAATCGCCTCTCGAATCCTGCCAAAATAAGAGCATTTGAATTGTCAGAAGAATTGAAAGGTATTATGCGACCATTGTTTCAAAAACATATGGACGATATTTTAAGTGGTCACTTTTCTAAAACAATGATGGAAGATTGGAATAATGACGATAAGAACTTATTGACTTGGAGGGCTGCAACAGGGGAAACGGCATTTGAAAAAACAAATGCAACGACTGTAGATATTTCAGAACAAGAATATTTCGATAATGGCGTGTTGATGGTAGCGATGGTAAAATCAGGTGTAGAATTGGCATTTGAAACAATGACAGAATCAGGAATTATAGAAGAATCTGCTTACTATGAATCTCTTCACGAATTGCCATTAATTGCTAATACAGTTGCTAGGAAAAAATTATTTGAAATGAATAGAATTATTTCAGATACAGCAGAATACGGTTGTTATTTATTTGACCATGCTTGCAAACCTTTATTGGTTGATTTTATGAAGAATATTGATACAGATGTGATCGGTAAAAAATATGGAGAAGGAAAATCAAATGGTGTGGAGAACGAGGAATTAATTTTTGTCAATGAAAACATCCAATCTCACCCTATAGAAGATATTGGTTATGAACTGCGCGCATCTATGACTGAAATGAAAAAAATAGTTTCATAAAACGAATTAAATGATAACACAAATGAAAAATATAGTTTCACTGGATTTGATACGAAAGGCTCAAAAAAATATAAAAGGGGTTGCTATAAAAACACCTTTACAATATGTTCAGTCTTTTTCAGATGTGTATCAAGCAAATATTTTTTTTAAAAGAGAGGATCTTCAAGTGGTTCGTTCTTACAAAATTCGAGGTGCTTATAATAAGATTACAAATATTCCAAAAGAAGATTTAGTTAATGGAATCGTATGTTCAAGTGCTGGAAATCACGCACAAGGATTTGCGCTTTCTTGTTCTGAAATTAAGATAAAAGGTGTTGTTTTTATGCCACTGACAACACCTCAACAGAAAATTCGACAAGTATATTTATTTGGAAAAGAATATGTTAAAATAAAATTAATCGGTGATACGTATGATGAGAGTTTCTATGCTGCCAAGAAATACTGTGAAGAAAAAAAGAGTGTGTTTGTTGATCCATTTGACGATGAAGATGTAATTGCAGGACAAGGTACAGTCGGATTGGAAATATTAAATGAAACAAAGAATAAGATTGATTATTTAATTTTACCAGTAGGAGGAGGAGGTCTTGCTTCAGGAGTAGGGAGTGTTTTTAAAACGATAAGTCCTGAAACTATAATTATAGCAGTAGAACCGTCTGGTGCGGCTTCATTATCAATGTCAATTGAGCACAATGAAAATACATCGTTAAACAAAATTGATAAATTTGTTGATGGTGCATCTGTAAAGAAAATGGGTGACCGTAATTTTGGGTATTGCAAGGAGTTGCTTGATGATGTAATTACTATAGATGAAGGGCATATTTGTTCAACGATACTAAAAGTATATAATGAAAATGCATTGGTAGTTGAACCTGCAGGAGCATTGAGTATTGCAGCATTGGAAATAGTAAAAGAAAAAATCAAAGGGAAGAATGTCGTGTGTATTGTCAGTGGTGGAAATAATGACATCACACGAATGGAAGAAATGAAAGAAAGAGCATTAATGCATGATGGGTTGAAACATTATTTTTTAATCAATTTCCCTCAACGTGCTGGAGCCTTAAAAGAATTTGTTGTGGATGTTTTGGGTGAAAGAGATGATATCACACATTTCGCATATACCAAAAAAAATCAACGATCTACCACCACAGCAGTAGTAGGAGTAGAATTGAAAAATAAAAAAGATTTTGAACCTCTATTGACTAAAATGAAAGACTTAGGTTTTTTAGAGAAATACCTGAATGAAAGTCCACAATTATTAGAATTTCTTGTTTGATTTTTCACTTTAAAGAAAGGGTTCTATATCTATAGGTAAGTAAAGTTGATTTTTTTCGACTAAATTTGTTATAAAAATTAAAATAAAAAGTTATGCCAATTAAAAATATATTTTCAGACTCAACTATTCCAACTCAATTTCAAATAAACGATTTAATTCATCAAGAAACATATTTGTTAAATGGTGAATTACTTACTTGGAATGGTGACAGTTCAGATGTGCTCTCTGTTTTCTGTGCCAATAATGAGAAAGGACAATATAAAATTGGTAGTGTGCCTGATATGAAAGAAGAAGATGCTATAGAGGCGTTGGATGCTGCATATGATGCCTATGGTAAAGGTCGAGGTCAATGGCCAACAATGAAGGTTGAAGAGAGAATTAATTGTATCGAAAATTTTGCTATTGAAATGGCAAAAACTCGTGACGAAGTTGTGAAATTACTGATGTGGGAAATAGGGAAAGATTACGCCTCATCTTGTAAGGAATTTGATAGAACAGTTGATTATATATATGATACGATTGATGATTTAAAGCAATCTGACAGGGAAGATTCAAATTTAAAAATGCATAGTGGAGTTTATGCACAAGTACGAAGAGGACCTCTAGGTGTTGTTCTTTGTATGGGACCTTATAATTATCCGTTGAATGAGACATTTTGTTTGTTAATTCCAGCATTAATTATGGGTAATACGACTGTTTTTAAACCCGCAAAATATGGTGTATTGCTATTGTCACCACTTTTAGATGCTTTTCAAAAATGTTTTCCAAAAGGTGTTGTGAATTTGATTTATGGTAGAGGACGTGTTTTGGCTGCGCCAATCATGAAGACTGGAAAAGTTGATGTACTTGCATTGATAGGTAATAGTAAATCTGCAAATGCATTACAGCATCTACATCCTAAACAGAATAGACTTCGATTGGTTCTTGGTTTGGAGGCTAAAAATCCAGGAATTGTATTGCCTGATTGCGATCTTGATCTTGCAGTTCAAGAATGTGTTTTAGGATCCCTATCATTTAATGGACAACGTTGTACGGCTTTAAAAATATTATTTATTCATAAAGATATTGTTGAAGAATTTAATAAAAGATATGTTGCTGAAGTTTCTAAATTGAAATATGGAATGCCATGGGAAGAAAATGTAAAATTGACACCACTTCCAGAACCAGATAAACCAGCCTACATTAAAGAGTTGATCGAAGATGCTGAAAATCATGGTGCCTCAGTCATCAATGAAAATGGAGGAGCAACTAATAAAACATTTGTTTTTCCGGCAATCGTTTATCCTGCTAATGAGAAGATGAAAGTATATCATGAGGAGCAATTTGGACCGATCGTTCCTATTATAGCATTTGATGATATAGAAACACCTTTAAGTTATATTTCTGAGTCCAATTATGGACAGCAAGTAAGTCTTTTTAGTAAAAACGCAGACACATTAGCGCCATTAATTGATATGCTTGTAAACCAAGTATGTAGAGTAAATATCAATAGTCAATGTCAACGAGGACCAGATGTTTTTCCATTTGTAGGACGTAAGGATTCAGCAGTGAGTACATTGAGTGTTCATGATGCAATACGTTCTTTTTCTATACGCACGCTTGTAGCGTTTAAAGGAACAGCGCCTAATAAAGAAATCTTAAATAATTTATTGGATCATAAACAGTCCAACTTTGTGAGTACGCATTATATCTTGTAAACTAATAACAAGCGTTCCAAATCACATCTTTTGGAGTGGGTGCTTCAACTTGAATTGTTTTTTTACTTACAGGATGTGTAAATTGAATTTTTCGAGCGTGAAGATGAATACTCCCATCTTTATTGGATCTATCAAATCCATATTTTAAATCGCCTTTTATAGGAGAACCGATATTCGATAATTGGCTTCGAATCTGGTGATGACGACCTGTTTCTAAGTCAATTTCAAGCAAACAATAATTGTCTAATTCTTTTAGGATCTTATAGTGCAATATTGCCATTTTACTGCCTTCTATTTCCGCTTTATAGGCTGTAGATTTATTGTTTTTTGGATTTTTTCTCAAGAAATTGATAAGTGTGTCTTGAGCCTTAGAAGGCTTATTTTTTACAATAGCCCAATAGGTCTTGTTAATCACTTTTTCGCGCAACATTTTGTTCAACCGTTCTAGTGCTTTAGAAGTCTTAGCGAAAATTATGATTCCTGACGTAGGTCGGTCAAGACGATGTACAACGCCTAGATATACATTATGCGGTTTATTGTATTTTTCCTTAATATATTGCTTGACAATTTCACTTAAAGGAGTGTCTCCAGTTTTATCTCCTTGCGTAATATCTCCTGCACGTTTATTGACAATGATCAGGTGATTGTCTTCAAATAATACTTGTAAATTATCTTTAGAAGAATGCATTTTTACTTGAAGTTATCTGCTACGTCAACGTTAGTTTGTTCAATAAAATTTATGACATCCTCTTTTCCCATTTCTGTTTCAGATGAAGTGATGAAATGAGTAGGAACTACCTCCCAAGTTTTAAGAATGTCTTTTTTATATTTGGTAATGTTCTTGTTTAATTTAGAACTTGCTAACTTGTCTGTTTTCGTAAAAATTATAGCAAAAGGAATTCCGTTTTCTCCTAAAAACGCCATGAATTCTAAGTCAATCTTTTGAGGTTCGTGACGAGAATCTACCAAAACAAATGTGCAGACCAATTGTTCTCTTTGAAGAAAGTAATCCTTTATAAAACTCTGAAAAGATTTCCGTTTGGTTTTAGAAACTTGTGCATATCCATATCCAGGTAAATCAACTAAAAACCAAGTATCATTAATTTTAAAATGATTGATCAACTGTGTTTTTCCTGGTTTTCCAGAAGTCTTTGCCAATTTTTTGTGATTGGTAAGCATATTGATTAAGGAAGATTTTCCAACATTGGAACGGCCTATAAATGCATATTCAGGAACTCGTTCAGTGGGACATCTTGAGACGTCAGTATTGCTAATGACGAATGTTGCAGTATTAATTTTCACGGGTAATTAGATATTTCGATTAGTAAGCCATTCATCCAATATTTTATTAAATTTTTCAGGATGTTCCATCATAGCCGCATGTCCACATTTATCAATCCAATATAAATCTGAATCAGGAAATAAACGATTGAATTCTTCAGCAACATCAGGAGGTGTAACTGTATCCTGTTTCCCCCAAATAATACAAACAGGCATTTTCATATCAGGAATGTTTTCTGACATATTATGTCTTATGGCGCTTTTAGCAATAGAAAGTGTTTTAAGCGCTTTCAATCGATCACTTACTATTTGAAATACACCATCAACAACTTCTTTGGTTGCGATTTCTTTATCGTAAAAGACTTCTTGAGTTTTTTCTTTAATATATTCGTAATTCCCTCTTTTAGGATACGTATCTCCCATCGATTTCTCATACAGTCCTGAACTTCCAGTTAACACTAAGGATTTTACTAATTCTGGATTGTTTTTTGTAAAATAAAGTGAGATATGCCCTCCAAGAGAGTTTCCTAAAAATATCACTTTACCTAAGTTCTTGTATTCAATAAATTCTTTAACAAATTTAGATAGATTCTTCACATTGGTTTTAATCAATGGTAAGTCATATAAAGGTAATTCAGGAATTAAAACTTTATAATTTTTTTTTGAAAAATGAGAAACAACATCGTCAAAATTACTCAAAGCACCCATCAATCCATGAAGTACAATTATTGGTTGTCCTTCACCTTCTTCAATATAATTAAAATCTCCTTCTTTTTTAAGTGTATAACTCATTAATCTTAGTTGATTTAGTACTTCGGCAAATATAATCTATTTGGAGCAAAATACGATTTTTTTACATATTTCAACTGTTGCTCACTGATTAAAAACTTCAATCAATTGTGAGTCAGCAAAATAGATTTAGTTTTTGTTGATGTTTGAAAGTTATCAACAAAGTGGGAGTAAGTGGTAAAAAGTGGAATATTTTTTTTACTTTTGGAAAACATATATATTAATTGTGATACATCTAATTGGAACATATGAGTGTAGAGCAGACGCCAAAGGACGTCTGTTAATTTCTTCAGCATTGAAGAAGCAGTTGAGTCCTGTCTTGCAAGAAGGTTTTGTGATTAAGCGATCTGTATTTCAGCCTTGTTTGGAATTATATCCAATGGTAGAATGGAGCGCTATGATGTTGCATGTAAGCAAGTTAAATCGATTCATTAAAAAGAACAATGACTTTATAAGAAGATTTACTGCTGGAGTAAGAATCGTAGAGTTGGATTCTTCAGGGCGACTTTTAATACCGAATGATTTGCAAAAATTTGCTGGAATTACCAAAGATGTAGTCTTGTCATCAGCAGTTAATATTGTTGAAGTATGGGATAAAGATAAATACGAAAAGGCAATTGATGACGCGACTGTTGATTTTGGAGAATTGGCTGAGCAGGTTATGGGAAATATAAATGACGATGTTGATGGAGTATCATAATGCAGTGTTGTTGAGTGAAAGTGTTGATGGATTGAGTATCCAATCAAATGGAATTTATGTTGATGTTACATTTGGAGGTGGTGGTCACTCAAAAGAGATATTGAAACAACTAGGAAGTGAAGGAAAGTTATTTGCTTTTGATCAAGATCCTGATGCGCAGAGAAATGAAATAGATGATGATCGGTTTGTGTTGATTCCTGAAAATTTCAGATATATAAAAAGGTTCTTGCGATTTTATGGAGTAAAAAAAGTTGATGGAGTTCTTGCAGATTTAGGAGTTTCTTCGCATCAATTTGATGAAGCAGAAAGAGGCTTCTCTACTCGTTTCGATGCGAAGTTGGATATGAGAATGAATCAGAAAGATGGATTGTCTGGATATAAGATTGTAAATTTTTACGAAGAGGAAAAGTTAGGAAATGTTCTTTTTAATTATGGAGAGTTAAGGAATGCTAAAGCTATCGCAAGTAAAATTGTATCGGCTCGGGAAGACGATAAAATAACGACAAGTTTTCAATTGAAAGAAGTATTGAAACAATTTTTGCCACAAGCGAAAGAGCATAAAATTTTAGCGCAGATTTTTCAAGCCATTAGAATTGAAGTAAATCAAGAGTTGGAAGTGTTAAAAGAGTTTTTATTACAGATTCCAGAGTTGCTGACTGATGAAGGAAGATTAAGTGTAATTTCTTACCACTCATTGGAAGATAGATTGGTGAAGCGATTTATTCAAAATGGATTATTTGAAGGTGAGCCTGAAAAGGATTTTTATGGGAATGTAGAATTACCATTAAAGAAAGTTGGAAAATTAATTATTCCAGATTCAGTAGAAATAAAGAGAAATAATAGAGCTCGAAGCGCCAAATTGAGAATAGCAACTAAGAGATAATATGTCAAAATTTAAGCAAGGAATATATGATGTGCTGAAAGGTAAGTTCCTCGTAAGTGAAGATGCATTTAAGAATTGGAGGTTTATAATATTCGTAGTAATTCTTTTGCTGTTTATGATTTCAAGATCACATAGTACTGATAAAAAAGTATTGAAAATCGCAAAATTGAATAGTGAGATTCGAGAATTGAAAGCAGAGTTTATGGATGCGAGGACGAAAGTATCACGGCTTGAATTAGAATCAGAGATTCAAAAAAAAGTAGTAGCGCGTGGATTGCTACCCTCAGAAAATCCACCAAAAAAAATTAAAGTAATAAGCAGAAAATAAAATTAAATTGGCAACAGAAAAAAAGAACATACTTAATAAACTTTACATTGTTTTTGTCTTTCTGACCTTGTTTTTCATTGCTATAATAGCCAAACTTACCAATATCCAATATACAGAGGGTGATAAGTACCGAGGCATTTCCGATAAACTTACTGTAAAGAGGCATATAATTCCTGCTAATCGTGGTAATGTATATGCTGATAATGGAAGTTTATTAGCAACTTCGATGTCGAGATTTGAAATCAGAATGGATGTATTGACTGTTGATCCAGAAGTTTTTGAAGAAGATATTCTTGCGTTGTCTATTGAATTGTCAGGGATGCTTGGTAAGCCATCATCTTATTACAATCAACTTATTCGAAATGCACGAAAAAACAAAAACAGGTACCTATTAATTACTCGAAATCTAGGGTATTTAGATTATCAAAGAATGAAGAAATTTCCAATCTTCAATCGTGGAATGTATAAAGGTGGTTTTATAGCCGAGCAAAGCACAAAAAGAGAACATCCTTTCGGAAAAATAGCAGAGAGAACAATTGGTTATGATGATTATCGTGGAGGTCCTGGTATAGAAGGAGCATATAAAAAATATTTAAGAGGAAAACCAGGAAGGCGACTGAAGCAGCGTATTGCTAAAGGAAATTGGAAGCCAATAAATGATAATAATGAATTGGAGCCTCAAGATGGACGTGATATAATTACTACTATCAATGTAAATATTCAAGATATAGCACATCATTCCTTACTACGCCAATTAGAATATTATGAAGCGGAACATGGTTGTGTGGTTGTTATGGAGACTAAAACAGGAGAGATAAAAGCAATCTCTAATTTGGGAAAGTCTAAAAACGGTAAGTATTATGAGAGGTTGAATTATGCAGTAGGAGAATCGCATGAACCAGGATCAGCATTTAAGTTGATGGCTATGGTTGTTGCACTTGAAACTAAAGTGATTGATACAAGTACTATAGTTGATACTGGAAATGGAAAGTATAGAATATATGGTAGGAATATTTCGGATTCTCAGCGAGGAGGTCATGGAGAGATTTCTGCTGCTCGTGCTTTGGAAGTTTCTTCTAATATTGGATTTGCAAGAATTATAGATGAAAATTTCAATACAAAACCTGAAATATTTATCAATGCTTTAAAGAAAATGAACCTTCATGAAACATTAGGATTGCCCATAAAAGGTGAGGGTAAACCAATTATTCCAAGTCCTGGTGATGAAATATGGAGTAAAAATGCACTTCCGTCAATCGCTTATGGATATAATCTTCAGTTAACTCCGTTGCAAACTTTAACTTTTTATAATGCAATTGCAAATGATGGTGTTATGGTTAAGCCAAGATTTGTTAAAGAAATAAGGTCATGGAATAAAAGGGTTGAAAAATTCGAAAAAGAAGTCATTAACCCAAAGATATGTTCTCAAGAAACAATAAATAAAGTTCAAGATATTCTTAAAAATATTGTTGTAAGAGGGACTGGAGAAAAATTATATGATAAAGATTTCTCTATGGCTGGAAAAACTGGTACGGCTAGAGTAGATTATGCGAATAACCAAGAATGGCAAAAGGATAGAAAATATATATCTTCATTTACAGGCTATTTTCCGGCAGAGGATCCTAAATATTCTTGCATTGTTGTAATACATAAACCCAACTTTTCTAAGGGGTATTATGGTGCTGATGTTTCTGGTCCCGTATTTAAAGACATTGCACATAAAATTTATAGAGATGCTCTAGTATTAGAAGAGATAGATAATGTTGAACCAGAATTTGCAAGTGTGAATTCAGATTATGAAAATTATTATGAGACTTCACTAGAAACATTAAGATCTATCCCTAATGTAAAAGGAATGGCTGCAATGGATGCCGTTTCTGTATTGGAAAATTTAGGGTTGATAGTTGAGTATTCTGGAAATGGAAAAGTAAAAAAACAATCGTTAAAAAGTGGAGATAAAATAATCAAAGGTTCAATAATTAAATTGGAATTATCATAGTGAAATTATTAAAAGACATATTGTATAAAGTAGCTGTAAATGCAATTTACGGAACCACAGATATGTCTGTTAATCATATTGTTTTTGATTCAAGAAGTATTGTTGAAAAAGACTTGTTTGTTGCACAGAGAGGAGTGACCGTAGATGGTCATAATTATATTGAAAAAGCGATATGTCTAGGTGCGACAACTATAGTGTGTGAGTTAACTCCTAGCGAATTGAATCCAGATATCACATATGTGAAGGTAGAAGATTCTAATATTGCGATGGCAATTATGGCTTCAAACTATTATGATAATCCTTCACGAAAATTAAAATTAGTAGGAATTACAGGAACTAATGGTAAAACTACCATTGCTACTTTACAATATAACTTATTCAGAAAAGCAGGTTATAAAGTCGGATTGCTTTCTACAGTGAAGATAATGGTTGATAGTTCAGAATATGTGGCAACACATACAACTCCAGACTCTGTATCAATCAACCATTATTTACACCTAATGGTAGAGGGAAATGTTGATTACTGCTTTATGGAAGTAAGTTCACATGGGATCCACCAAAAAAGAACTGAAGGTTTAGAATTTGCAGGAGGAGTATTTACCAATTTATCACATGATCATCTTGATTATCACAATTCATTTGCAGCGTATAGAGATGTGAAGAAATCTTTTTTTGACAAATTACCAAAAACAGCTTTTGCATTGGTAAATGTTGATGATAAGAATGGAAACATTATGCTTCAAAATACAAAAGCGAAGAAGTATACGTATGCATTAAAATCCATGGCAGATTATAAAGCCAGAATTCTTGAAAATCAATTTTCTGGGCTTTTACTCAATATAGATGGTGCTGAAGTCTGGGTGAAATTAATAGGAAGTTTTAATGCTTACAACTTATTAGCAATTTACGCGACGGCAGATTTACTTGGGTTAGAGAAGTTTGAGTCATTGCGACTGATGAGTGAATTAACAAGTGTTTCTGGAAGGTTTCAGTATTTTATTTCAGAAGGAGGAATTACAGCAATAGTTGACTATGCTCACACTCCTGATGCATTGAAAAATGTATTGGAAACAATCAATGATATACGTACTGGAAATGAAAAAGTGATTACGGTTGTAGGTTGTGGAGGTGATAGAGATAAAACCAAACGACCAAAAATGGGACATATCGCTTCAATTTTAAGTACGCAAGCAATTTTTACTTCTGACAACCCTAGAAGTGAAAATCCACAATCAATTATAGAGGAAATAGAATCTGGAGTTGAGTCTCAGAATTATAAAAAAACATTGTCTATCGTAGACAGAGAGCAGGCAATAAAAACTGCAGGAAAATTTGCAGAAAAAGGAGATATCGTATTAATCGCAGGAAAAGGACACGAGACATATCAAGATGTTAATGGTGTAAAATCAGACTTTGACGATTATAAAAAAGTTCAATCAATTTTAAAAGAATTACAGAAATAGTATGTTGTATTACTTATTTGAATATTTAGAAAATCATTTCCAATTGTCAGGAGCAGGAGTATTTCAATATATCTCTTTTCGTTCTGCAATTGCATTTGTGTTTTCATTACTGATTTCAACAATTTCCGGTAAAAAAATAATTAATTATTTACGTAAAAAGCAAGTTGGAGAATCTGTAAGAGATCTAGGATTAGTTGGACAATCAGAAAAATCTGGCACTCCGACAATGGGTGGAATAATTATCATTTTAGCAACCTTAATTCCTGTTTTGTTTTTAGCCAAACTTGAAAATATCTACATCATAATTTTAATTATCTCAACCTTATGGATGGGGACTATTGGTTTTATAGATGATTATATCAAAATTTTTAGAAAAAATAAAGATGGTCTGAAAGGGAGATTCAAGGTGTTAGGTCAAGTAGGGTTAGGGATAATCGTTGGAAGTATGTTGTATTTCAACGATGGAGTAACAATAAAAGAGGAGTTGCCAAAAGACACGATTCAATTGACTGAAAATGGAGAGCGAAAAACTTTTGGTCAGGCACATAAATCAATGAAAACTACAGTTCCTTTTTTGAAAAATAACGAATTGGATTACGCAAGTGCTTTAAGTTGGATGGGAGATGGTTATGAAAAATATGCTTGGATTATATTCATCTTGGGGGTGATATTTATTATTACTGCAGTATCTAATGGAGCAAATTTAACAGATGGAATTGATGGTCTCGCCGCAGGATCTTCTGCAATTATTGTCATAACTCTTGGTGTGTTTGCATGGGTTTCTGGGAATATCATTTTCGCGGATTATCTGGATGTTATGTATATACCTAATTCCGGTGAAATGGTAATATTTATCAGTGCATTTGCTGGAGCTTTAATTGGATTTTTATGGTATAATGCTTATCCAGCTCAAGTATTTATGGGTGACACAGGAAGTTTAACTATAGGAGGAATTATTGCAGTACTAGCCATCGCAGTAAGAAAAGAATTGTTGATTCCAATATTAGCAGGAATATTTTTAGTACAGAATTTATCGGTGATTTTACAAGTGAGTTACTTTAAGTATACAAAGAAAAAATTTGGTAAAGGAACAAGAATTTTAAAGATGTCACCATTACATCATCATTTTCAAAAATCAGGATATCACGAGAGTAAAATTGTGACCAGATTTTGGATTGTTGGAGTTCTATTAGCAGTATTGACAATTGTAACTTTAAAATTAAGATAAATGAAAATGGCTGTACTTGGTGGTGGAGAAAGTGGAATAGGCACAGCATTGCTAGGGAAAGTAAATGGATATGAAGTTTTTGTTTCTGATAATGGAATAATTTCGGATTCATATAAACAAGTTCTTATAAATAATGACATCCAGTTTGAAGAAAATGGACATTCAGAGTCTTTACTATTATCTGCTGATGTGGTAATGAAAAGCCCAGGAATACCTGAGACAGTTTCCATTGTGCAGGTATTGATAGATAATGGAGTGAGCGTGATTTCAGAAATTGAATTCGCAACACAATTTACGACTGCATTAATCGTAGGGATTACTGGCTCAAATGGTAAAACAACAACAACAATGTTGACACATCATATTCTCAACAAAGAGAAGTTCAATGTTGGGATTGCTGGAAATATTGGTAAGAGTTATGCGTTGCAAGTTGCCAATGACAAGTACGAAATGTATGTGCTAGAATTGAGTAGTTTTCAACTTGATGGAATTAAGGATTTTGCTCCTCATATTGCAATTATCACCAATATCACTCCTGATCATTTGGATAGATATGATTATAAATTGGAGAGTTATATCGATTCAAAGTTTAGGATAACAATGAATCAAACCGAGAATGATTATTTGATTTATGATGCAGATGATGAGATTATTTTGAACTGGTTAAAAAACAATAATACGAAAGCACAATTGCTTCCTTTTTCATTAGAGAAGACATTTGAAAAAGGAGCACATATAGAAGAAGATAACATAATAATAAATACTAATACTGACAAACTAAAGATGGAAATTACATCACTAGCCTTACAAGGAAAACACAATTTAAAAAACTCAATGGCTGCTGCAATGACTGCTCAGTTACTGAAAGTAAGAAAGCAGACTATTCGAGAAAGTCTTGAGGACTTTGAAGGTGCTGAACACAGACTTGAGAGGGTTTTGAAAATTAATGGAGTAGAATATATCAATGATTCTAAAGCCACCAATGTAAATGCAACTTTTTATGCGCTAGATAGTATGAATAGTCCTACGGTTTGGATTGTGGGAGGTGTAGATAAAGGGAATGATTATTTTGATTTAATGCCGTTGGTAAGAGAAAAAGTGAAAGCAATAATCTGTCTTGGTGTAGATAATCAAAAAATTATTCAGGCTTTTGGCAGTGTAATAGATTTAGTCGTTGAAACTGCAGGAGCAGAAGAAGCTGTAAAAGTTGCTTATAAAATTGCTGAAAAAGGAGATTCAGTTTTGTTATCTCCAGCATGTGCGAGTTTTGATTTGTTTGAAAATTATGAAGATAGAGGTCGTCAATTTAAGAACGCAATAAGAGAATTATAATAAGATTATTCAATAAACGGATGAAAAGTATTTTTAAAAATTTAAAAGGTGATAGAGCAATATGGTTTGCTGTTGGGCTTTTGGCAGTTTTTTCGTTTATGCCGATCTATAGCGCAAGTACCAATCTTGTTTATGTAGTAGAATCAGCAACTAGTACTTTTTCAATTTTAATCAAACATGGAGCACTACTTCTACTAGGATTTTTAATCATGTACGCAGTTCATAGAGTTCCGTATCGATATTTCAGTGGAGGTTCCGTATTGATGCTGCCATTGGTGTTTGTGCTTTTGCTATTTACCATGACTCAAGGAAACACAATTGGTGGAGCCAATGCAAGTCGATGGATACGTATTCCATTTGTTGGAATTGGATTTCAAACCTCAACTTTAGCGGGACTTGTTTTGATGACCTATGTAGCAAGGTATTTGGCGAAAAAGAAAGATAAAGAAATTGAATTTAAAGAAAGTCTATGGTTTTTGTGGTTGCCAATCGGAGTCATGTTGGCGTTAATTTTACCTGCTAATTTCTCAACTACAGCGATTATTTTCTGTATGGTTCTAGTCTTAACTTTTTTAGGAGGTTATCCTTGGAAATATATTTTATACATACTAGGAATTGGATTGGTGTTTTTGACCTTTTTTGTTTTAATGGCAAAAGCATTTCCTAAGTTAATGCCAAACCGTGTAGATACTTGGATAAGTAGAGTTGAAAATTTTTCTGATAAAAATACTGAAGAAGCTTATCAAGTTGAAAAGGCTAAAATAGCCATTGCTACAGGAGGTATTATGGGCAAAGGTCCAGGGAAAAGTGTACAGAAAAACTTTTTACCTCAGTCTTCGTCAGATTTCATTTATGCTATTATCGTTGAAGAATATGGATTGATAATAGGAGGAGTTGGTGTTGTATTAGTCTACTTCTTTTTACTATTTAGAATTATGATGGTCGCCAAAAAGGCAACCTCAATATTTGCAACACTATTGGTGCTTGGAGTAGGATTGCCTATTATTTTCCAAGCCCTAATAAATATGGCGGTTGCAATTAATTTATTTCCAGTAACTGGGCAGACATTACCATTAATAAGTAGTGGAGGAACTTCTATATGGATGACTTGTTTCGCAATAGGAATTATACTGAGTGTGAGTTCCGTGAAAGAAGAATCTATTCATGATTTAGAACACGATAACCCTTTAAATATACTGCATGAAGCGATTGATTAACGTTTTATTGAGTGGAGGAGGAACTGGAGGTCATATCTATCCAGCAATTGCGATTGCCGATGAGTTGAAAAACCGTTATCCAAATGCTAATTTCTTATTTGTAGGGGCGAAAGACAGAATGGAAATGGAAAAAGTTCCGCAATCAGGTTATAAAATTAAAGGCTTGTGGATTTCAGGAATACAAAGGAACATGTCATTAAAAAACTTGTCATTCCCTTTTAAACTAGTAAGTAGTTTATGGAATGCAAGAAAAATTATAAAGAATTTTAAACCAACTGTTGTTATTGGAACAGGAGGTTTTGCCAGTGGTCCAACTTTATTTATGGCAAGTAAAAAAGGAATCCCAACATTAATACAAGAACAAAATTCTTATCCAGGAATTACGAATAAGCTATTGTCTAAAAAAGCAGTTAAAATATGTGTTGCTTATGATAATTTGGAACGTTTTTTTCCGGCTAACAAAATCATAAAAACGGGTAATCCCGTTCGACAAGATTTATTAGAAATAAGTAGTAATAATGAAGTGTCAAAACAGTTTTTTAATTTAGATACTGCTAAAAAAACTTTACTGATTTTAGGTGGGAGTCTAGGAGCAAGAATGATTAATAAGTTTGTTGAAAATGAGATTCATTGGTTGGTAAAAAAGGATATTCAAGTTATATGGCAAACAGGAAAATTATATTATAACGAATATAAAAAGCATGATAAATTGGATGGAATTCAGACCTATGCATTCTTAAATAGAATGGACTTTGCCTATTCAGTAGCTGATTTTATAGTCAGTAGAGCAGGAGCAGGATCCATATCTGAATTATGTATAGTCGGTAAACCAATAATTTTTATTCCTTCGCCTAATGTTGCGGAGAATCATCAAAAAAAAAATGCACAAGCTGTTGTCGATAAAGATGCAGCAATAATGATAGAAGAAAACAATTTAGAAATTTTTAAAACAGAATTTGAAGAACTATTAAAAGACGAAAATAAAAGAGAAAATTTAGGCAGAAACATAAAGAAATTAGCATTGCCTAATGCAACAAAATCGATTGTAGAAGAAATAGAAAAATTGATACATATCTAAATGAATTTAAAAAATACACATAACATTTATTTCATTGGAATCGGAGGAATCGGTATGAGTTCTCTAGCGAGGTATTTTGTAATGAATGGAAAAAATGTTGCTGGGTTTGATCGAGTACCTACAGATATTACAATAGGACTTGAGGAGATAGGTGTTGGAATTCATTATGAAGATTCAGTTGATTTAATTGCTCAAAATTTTAAAAGCAGTAAAGATACTTTAGTGGTTTATACTCCTGCAGTTCCGTTGATGCACACTGAATTAACTTATTTCAGTCAGAACGGTTTCACAGTCATGAAGCGTTCAGAAGTATTGGGAGAAATCACGAAGAACACAATATGCCTTGCAGTTGCAGGAACACATGGTAAGACTACAACATCAACAATATTAGGCCATATTTTGAAAGAAAGTGGAGTTGATGCAACTTCATTTTTAGGAGGAATCGCAGAGAATTATAATTCTAATTTAATTCTTGGAGGAGATAAAATTTCAGTTGTTGAAGCGGACGAATTTGACCGTTCATTTTTACAATTGTCACCTAATATTGCCTGTGTGACTTCTATGGATGCTGATCATCTAGATATTTATGGAGAGAAAGATGAATTGGAAAAGTCTTTTAAAGAATTTGCAGCAAAAGTATCTGATAAATTGATTGTATGTAAAGGATTACCATTAAAAGGGCAGACGTATGCTGTAAATGAAAAGGCAGACTATTATGCCGATAACATTAAAATTAAAAACGGGACGTACATTTTTGACGTAAAAACACCCACTGAAATAATTACAAATGTGGAGTTCAATCTCCCTGGAAAACATAATGTGCTGAATGCTGTAGCTGCCTTGGCAATGGCTAATAATTTTGGAGTTTCACTTCAAGTCATTGCTAAGGCATTACTTTCTTTTAAAGGAGTACATCGACGTTTTTCATATAGAATAAAGAGTAAAAATTTAGTACTAATTGATGATTATGCTCATCATCCTACTGAAATAAATGCTGTTTTAAGTTCAGTTAGAGAAATGTATCCAACTCAAAAAGTATTGGCAGTTTTTCAGCCACATCTTTTTAGTAGGACAAGAGACTTTGCAAATGAGTTTGCAGAAAGTTTGTCAAGATTTGATGAGGTCATTTTATTAGACATATATCCCGCTCGTGAAATGCCAATTCAAGGCATTACTTCAGAATGGTTAATGAATAAAATGACGTTAAAAAATAAAAAATTATCTAGCAAAACAGAATTGATACATAATATCAAGCAATCTAATGCTGTTATTAAGGTTGTAATTGGTGCTGGAGATATAGGTGAAATGGTTGTAGATATAACAAAAGAATTGAGTTATGAAAGTTAATTGGAATTATGTTAAAGGCTTATTCCTCATTACATTAGTGATGTTTCTTTTCGGGTTTTCTAACCAGCGAAACTTACATCAGAATGTGAATGTAGTTGATGTAAAATTTGAAGAAGGAGACAACCTTTTTATGGATTATGAAATGGTTAATAAATTGTTAATACAAAATTCTAAACCAGTTAAAAATCAAGCAAAATCCTTAATAGATTTGAATGGATTAGAAAAACAAGTTTTGTCACATCCGATGGTTGAAAGCGTTTTTATCTTTTTAACTGTAGATGGCCAACTCAAAACTAAAGTAAAACAGCGTAAACCAATAGGCAGAATCAAGACCAAGTTTGATTCGTATTATATTGATAGACTTGGAAAAAAAATGCCTTTGTCAAAAAATTATTCGGCGAGAGTCCCAATAATTACAGGAGTAATTGACGAAAATAAAATGGGTGATATGTATCAGTTGTTATTATCTATAAAAAAAGATGAGTTTTTAAGAAAGCAGATTGTGGGGATCCATAGTAATGAAAAGAATGAGTTTGACTTGATAACTAGAATTGGTGATCAGAAGATTCATATTGGAACTATAGAAAATCTCTCCACAAAATTTAAAAATTTAAAAGCGTTTTATAACTATTCAATGGGTAATAAAACGACTGATAATTATAGTGAGATAAGCTTACAATATAATAACCAAGTTGTGTGTACTAAAAAAGTGAATAATGGAGCATAATGATATTTCAGTTGGATTAGATATTGGAACAACTAAAATTGTTGCAATGATTGGTCGTAAGAATGAATACGGAAAAATCGAGTTGCTAGGTACTGGTAAAGCGAAAAGTCTAGGTGTACATCGGGGTGTTGTAAATAATATTACGCAGACGATTCAATCTATTCAGCAGGCAGTTGATGAAGCAATTGCTGTTTCAGGTGTTCAGATCTCAGATGCAATTGTGGGGATTGCAGGACAACACATTCGTAGTCTACAACATAGCGATTACATTACTCGTCCGAACTCTCAAGAGGTAATTGACGAGGCGGATATTGAAAAGTTAGAAAATCAAGTATATAAGCTTGTAATGCTTCCTGGAGAAGAGATTATTCATGTACTGCCTCAAGAGTTTAAAGTTGATGGTCAGGCTGAAATTAAAGAGCCTATCGGAATGTATGGAGGTAGACTTGAGGCTAATTTTCACGTAGTGGTAGGTCAAGTATCTTCTATTAGAAATATAGGGCGTTGTATTAAAAGTGCTGGATTGAGCCTTGCTGGAATTACTTTGGAACCATTGGCTTCCGCAGATGCAGTATTGAGTCAAGAAGAGAAAGAAGCAGGAGTTGCATTGATTGATATAGGTGGAGGAACAACGGATTTAGCAATTTTTAAAGATGGAATTATTCGCCATACGGCTGTTATTCCATTTGGCGGAAATGTAATCACAGAAGATATCAAGGAAGGTTGTTCAATTATTGAAAAACAAGCAGAATTATTAAAAACAAAATTTGGATCTGCATGGCCTGGAGAAAATAAAGAGAATGAGATAGTTTCAATTCCTGGATTGAGAGGCCGTGAGCCTAAAGAAATTACTTTAAAGAATTTGTCAAAAATAATTCATGCAAGAGTAGTTGAGATTGTGGAGCAGACGTACGTGGAAATTAGAAACTATGGACACGAAGAGCCGAAGAAAAAATTAATTGCTGGAATTGTTCTTACTGGAGGAGGATCTCAATTGAATCACATAAAGCAATTGGTTGAATATATAACTGGAATGGATACTAGAATTGGTTATCCGAATGAGCATTTAGCAGGAGATTCAGACGAGAATTTTTCAAGTCCTATGTATGCAACTGCAGTTGGATTATTAATGAAAGGTTTACGTGATAAAAATAAAAATACAGTAAAAAATCAAGAAGTTGCTGGTGATGAAGTTTCAGGCCAAGATTTAGAATCTAATGAAACCACTGAACAAAAAGATAACGAAAAAAAATCACTATTTGAAAAATGGTCAGATAAATTTAGAGATTTTTTAGACAATGCAGAATAAACCTATGAAAATAAATAAAATTATATAAACCCTGAACTTATTATGGATAACTTTAATAGCATATCGTTTGATTTACCAAAGAATCAATCTAACGTAATCAAGGTAATTGGTGTTGGTGGTGGTGGTAGTAATGCCGTAAATCACATGTTAACTCAAGGAATTAATGGAGTAGATTTTGTGGTCTGTAATACAGATGCGCAAGCGCTTGAAAACAGTCAGGTACCTACTAAGATTCAACTTGGATTGACACTTACCGAAGGTTTAGGAGCAGGAGCAAACCCTGAAGTTGGTGCGCAATCTGCTTTGGAAAGTGAAGAAGAGATAAAGAATATGCTCGGTAATAATACCAAGATGGTATTTATCAATGCAGGAATGGGTGGAGGTACTGGAACAGGTGCTGCGCCAGTAATTGCAAAGTTTGCCAGAGAAATGGATTTGTTGACCATTGGAATTGTTACGATTCCGTTTTTGTTTGAAGGGAAGACTCGTAATGAGCAAGCTCAAAATGGAATTGCTGAATTAAGAAAGCACGTAGATTCATTAGTAGTAATAAATAATAACAAACTAAGAGAAGTTTACGGTAATTTAGGGTTTAAAGCAGGTTTCTCTAAAGCGGATGAAGTATTAGCGACAGCCTCTAGAGGAATTGCTGAGGTAATTACACATCATTATACCCAGAACATTGATTTAAGAGACGCTAAAACGGTTCTAGCGAATAGTGGAACTGCAATTATGGGTTCGGCAAAGGCATCAGGACAGAATAGAGCAGAGGAGGCTATTTCTAAGGCGTTGGATTCTCCATTGCTGAATGATAATAAAATTGAAGGAGCGAAAAACGTATTGTTATTAATTGTTTCTGGAAGTGATGAAATAACTATTGATGAGATAGGAGAAATCAATGATTATATTCAAGCGGAAGCTAAGACTAGTGTTAATATAATTATGGGTGTTGGTGAAGATTCGTCACTTGAAGATGCTATTGCTGTAACAGTTGTTGCAACAGGTTTTAGAAAAGATCAGCAAAATGAAATCACCAATATTGAAACTAAAAAAATCATCCATAGTCTTGAAGAAGAACAAGAAGTAACCTATGATTTTTCTAAAAAGGATGAATTAATTCCTTCGATAGACTCACCAGTTACTATTCATAATCTGGATGAAGAAACTGTTAATTCAAACGAGAAAATAGTTTATACTTTAGAAGAAGAAATTCATGAGGAATTGGAATTAATTCCAACTTCTGAATTGATAAAAAATATAGATGTTGTCTACGACGAAATCTCATATGAAAAAATTGATGATTTCGTAATTACTTCAAAAGTAAAAGATATTGAAGTAAATGATTATCAGGAAATAGTTGTAGCCAAAGAGGATGAAAAACAAATTGAAATTACATTTGATTTACCATTGGCACAACAACTTAATCCATCTTCTGTTGAACTAGGCCAACCTCAAGAAGTTAAAACTACTTCTCCGAAAGAGCAAGAAGTTTATTTTCAATTGGAAGATTATAATGAGTTGGAAAACAAGTTAAACAATGCAAAGAAGCCTGTTACAATAAAAGAGCCCGTTGAAGACGAATTACAGTTTAACCTTCGAACTGCTGAAACCCAAGAAGCAACTGAACAAACCGTTGAAGAAAAGAGAGAAGTTTCACCATTACATTTAACGATTTCAGAACTACAAAATAGATCTCAAGATAGAAAAGAGAAAATGAAGCAATTCAATTATAAATTTGTCAATAAAATGAATAAGAATATTGACGAAATTGAAAAGGAGCCTGCATATAAAAGAATGGGTGTAGAATTGGATGAAACATTACAATCTTCAGATAGCGTTCAGTCAAAAACCACCTTAAGTGTTGATGAAAATGATGAATTACAATTACGTTCTAATAATTCATTTTTACATGATAATGTAGATTAATAAAATAACCCCAGATTACTTAATCCCAATTTAAACTCGATTTTTTTCAATAAGTTGAAAAAGGGTCGAGTTTTTTTTATCTTCGCACTTTAAGAAATTGACATATGAGTTTACAAGTAAAATTAATGGAACAGTTAAAGGCTGCAATGAGATCTAAAGATTCTGTTGCCTTAGCATCTTTACGAGCGATCAAATCAGAAATATTATTGGCGCAAACGAAAGGTACTGATATAGAATTTAGTGAAGCAGATGAAATAAAGTTATTGCAAAAGCTCGTAAAACAGCGTAAAGATAGTGCTACAATATATAAGGAACAAGGAAGATCAGACTTAGCAGATCCAGAATTGGCACAAGCCAAAATAATTTCTCAATTCTTACCTGTTCAAATGAATGCCGAAGATTTAAAGAAAGTGATTTCTGAAATCATTACTAAAGTTGGAGCCTCCACAATAAAAGATATGGGGAAAGTGATGGGAATGGCATCGAAAGAATTGGCTGGAAAAGCTGATGGAAAATCAATTTCTACGACTGTTAAAGAATTACTAGCATAGAAAGAAAATCATTAAGGCCTCGTGGCGCAACTGAATAGCGCACTGGATTTCGGCTCCAGCGGTTACAAGTTTGAATCTTGTCGAGGTCACTAAATCGGAGAATTGACTCACTGGAATCGGTTCTCCATTTTTTATGCTTGAGATTTCCTTCGATAAAATCGGAATTGAGCCAAAAATAGCGTTTACTTTTGGGGTTCGAATTCGGTTGTTTGACTTGTCGTATTCCAGACTGGATGGAAACACTAAATTTTGAAGTTTTGTCTTTGTTTTAAATCCTCTTTAGCCCAAATATTCTCAAGAGATACTTATAAACAAAGCGCTTTATCAATAGCCAATTCAAGGTTCGAACTATTTATTAGATATCAGTTTTTTAATTCGACTTTATCCTTTAACCGTAATTTAAATATAAGGAATGAATATCCAATAAATAAGATTCATTTCTTAACCCAGATCAATGCACAGGATTGTTTTATGACTTAGGTTTGCAAATTATTTTAAAATCAAATCATAAAAAATGAAAAAAATATTTACAATTATTGCATTAACAGTATTATTTAGTATGAATGCTCAAACCTTTTGGTTTCAAGGAACAGGCTCAAATGCTATCCAAACCGCTAATGCAACAGCAAGTGGAACTTATTCTACAGCAATGGGTTCTCTGACAACAGCAAGTGGAGCTGCTTCTACAGCAATGGGACTTGTCACAGAAGCAAGTGGAGATTATTCTACAGCAATGGGACTTGTCACAGAAGCAAGTGGAGGTGCTTCTACAGCAATGGGTTATGAAACAACAGCAAGTGATTATGGTTCTTTAGTTATTGGACAGCATAATTCAAGTGGTTCTTCTGCAACAAGTGCAGATTCATTTTCTACAGCAAACACTGCTTTTGTGATTGGAAATGGAACAGGTACAGGCGTAGATGCTTCAGATGCTTTTAGTATTTTGTTTGATGGTACTACTAACATCGCAGGGAGTGTTACTGCTACTTCTTTTGTAGGGGATGGTTCAGGGTTAACAGGAATTACTGGAAGTGCTTCAAGTTTAAATGACCTTACCGATGTTTTAGTTGATAGTAACAATTCAATGTTTCTTGGTACTCCACCTGCTAATAGTACAGGGGAGTATAATACAGCTTTAGGGTATAAGCCTTTATATTCTAATACCGAAGGGGATAATAACACAGCTTTAGGGGACGGTTCTTTATATGAAAATACCATAGGTAGTCAGAACACAGCTTCAGGAGGTAAATCTTTATATTCTAATACCACAGGGAGTAATAACACAGCTTCAGGGCGTAGTTCTTTATATTCAAATACCACAGGGGATGATAACACAGCTTCAGGGACTAGTTCTTTAATCACTAATACCACAGGGAGTCAGAACACAGCTTTAGGATATAACGTACGTGGAAGTAGTGCTGAAGCAACAAACCAAACCATTATAGGATATGAAGCTACAGGTGTAGCTGATAATTCTGTTGTTTTAGGTAACGAGGAGGTAACCGCAGTTTATATGGGAGAAGATTCAGGTGCTACTGTTTATGCAGCTGGATTAAATATAGGAGGAACAGAAATTACTTCAACAGCAACGGAACTC
>JAWUWX010000021.1:0-30726 GCA_034111625.1 Flavobacteriaceae bacterium
AGGGCAATTGCCAATGCAACTCCTGCAATATTACCATTACCAACAGTTCCTGAAACGGCAGTTGCCAATGCTTGAAAATGCGTTACTTCTCCTTCTTGACTTTCATCTTTAATTGTATCTGGTATATCACCATCAATAGGTAAATCAGTTTTCTCAACACCAAAAACTTGATCAACATGGTCATATTTACCTCTTACTACATTAATTGCTGTTGGAAAATATCTGAAATTTGGAAAACCGAAATACAATGTAAAAAACAATGCACTTAATACTAATAGAATTAATACAAATGGTATTCCAAAAACAGGAAAAAACACAATTCCAGAAATAGTATCTGAGAATGGTTTAAACGCTTCATCTATCTGTTGATCTATTCCTTTTTCTTGAGCAAATGTTATGAACGGGATTACTAATAATAGTAATGAAAGAAGTTTTTTCTTCATGGGTAAGTTTTAGTTATTTTTGAATTATTAATTCGCAATATGATAAAAAAATGATGTACCATCAAATTTTTAACAGATTACTTAAAAAAGCGCTTGTATTCTGGACGTCCTAAAAGAATTAATTTGGAGCCTGAAACTAGTTCTGTATCTACTTCAGGATTTACGATATAATCATTATCGGCTGCTTTAAATTCACCTTTTATAAATCATAAACTGAACTACGCTTCGTATAAATCATATCTTTTAATTTTAATAGGAAAGCCAAAGTAAGATAGATTCCAAAAGATAATCCAACTGTAACGAAGGAGATATAAATAAAAAAAAACCTCACATTAGTTGCTCGCATTCCTAGCTTATCTGCAAGTCTTGATGAAACTGCAAATCCATGCCTTTCGAAAAAATGTCGTAAAGAATTTATATAACCCATCCATTAAAATTTACTGCAAGATAGAGTTTAATTTAAAAGAAAAATTAGGCTAATAACTTTTTAGTAAAATAATAAAGCATATTTTCAACTTCTTCAAAATTATCTTCCTTTATAGATATATCTGTAAGCCTTGGAAGATGCTTGGCAAAATAAATATGGTTATTCGACATTTCAAATAAATTAGTCGCTAAAGAAAAAGGGTATTTAAAATTTGGGTTGACTTCTGAAATAACTTTTGAAACGGTATTTGCTAGATTTTTATAACTTCCAAAAAGACCCTTAGAATTTTCTTTATCAACCTCTTTCGTATGATATGCTTTTACACCTTCTGAAATCACAATATTGTGCAGCTTATTTTCATTGACATAGCCTACTCCAGGATTATCTTTAGGTGCAGAAACAAATGAATGAATAATAATCTTAAGTTTTACTTTAGGGTCAGAAACATTCATTGTATTAATTGATATTAAATAACGTACCCATTCCCAATACCAATTAACCAAAAAAAGCAATAACAAGTGTTTATTTTCAAAATATCTATAAATAGAAGCTTCCGTAGAGTTGATTTTTTGTGCCAACTTTTTAAAAGTAAAAGTCTCAAAACCAAATTCATCAATCAATATGATACTATACTTAATAATATTTCTACCAAGTTTAGAATCTTGAGGCTCCTTTAAATACAATCCGTCATTCAACGATATTTTTATTTCAACACTCACCTTGTTATGATTATAGATTATAAAAAATTCTTTCTAACGCCTATTTGACATAGCCCGTTGCAAATATAAAAAAGTTTTACAATATTTTATGATAGTATTACTATCATTTAAAAAGAATTATTATATTTGTTGAAAATTAAATTAATAAAGAGGGCTTAAGAAATCGTTTAAAAAATTGTCAACTCTAAAATTAAAATCAATGAAAGCACACACTCAAGAAACTCAAGCGACAATGACACCAGAAAAGTCATTACAACATTTAAAAGAAGGAAACCTTAGATTTCAACATAATTTAAAGGCTAATAGAAATTTAATTAGTCAAGTACATGATACTAGTAAAGGACAATATCCATTTGCTACAATTCTTAGTTGTATTGATTCAAGAGTATCATCAGAATTAATTTTTGATCAAGGAATTGGAGATGTTTTTAGCGCTCGTGTTGCTGGAAACTTTGTAAATGAAGATATTTTAGGAAGCATGGAATTCGCCTGTAAACTAGCAGGCACAAAGCTAGTAGTTGTTTTAGGACATACTGCATGTGGTGCTGTAAAAGGCGCTTGTGATGATGCAAAATTAGGAAACTTGACTAACATGCTAGCCAAAATTAAACCCGCAGTTAAAGCAGTAAGTTCTCCAGAAGATACTAGTTTGAGAAACTCATCAAATATCGAGTTCGTCAATAATGTTGCTGCTAAAAATGTGCATTTAACTATTGACAGAATTGTAAATGAAAGCGAAGTTCTTGCGGAAATGCAAAACAATAGAGAGATTAAAATTGTAGGAGGAATGTATGATATTAATTCAGGTGCTGTAACTTTTTATGAATAATTCATAATAATAATTTAATGAAAAAGAAAGGTGTAACAATAAGTTTGGTAGCATTAATAATTGCATTAATGCTACCTAATATTGCCCAAAGTCAGGATAGTGATTTTGGAAACTGGATGATATACATCGGAAATAAAAAATTGAACGATAAATGGAATCTACACAATGAAGTTCAATATAGAAATTACAATGCAATTAGCGATTTAGAACAATTATTATTGCGAACAGGGTTAGGTTACACATTTAACGAAGCTAAGAATAATATTCTTCTTGGTTATGGATACATATTGTCAGAAAATTATGCTGGTGATACAGATGAGAAAATCTCGGTAAATGAACACAGAATTTATCAACAGTTTACGTCCAAACAGAGTATTGGAAAAGTAAAACTAAATCATCGATATAGATTTGAACAACGATTTGTAGAAAGTGATTTTAAAATGCGTTTCAGATATTTTTTAGGACTAAACATTCCTCTAAACAATAAAGAAGATGGTGAAAATGCCTTTTACCTTTCCGCCTACAATGAAATCTTCTTAAATACAGAATCTTCAATATTCAGCCGAAATAGAGTTTATGGAGGAATAGGTTACAAAATCAATAAAAACATCAAAATAGAAACTGGTTACATGAATCAATTTTTTGAAACGAGTGGTCGTGACCAATTTAACATTATCACTTTTGTGAATTTTTAAAGTTACCTTCTATATATGTACTGAACTTGAATCAGTATTCTGCGATAAAGCTCATTAAAACAACCCATATATTAAAGATAAATGTAACTACAAAAAACTAAATAACTTAGACTACACCTAAATTCTCAATTCAATTCTGTAACTTTGCGTTTTTCCAACATTTTATGTCAGATAAGCAAGAATATATTGAAGTTTTAGGTGCTAGAGTTCACAACCTTAAAAACATTGATGTTCGTATTCCACGTGAGAAATTAGTTGTGATAACTGGTTTAAGTGGTAGCGGAAAATCATCTTTAGCATTTGACACAATCTATGCAGAAGGGCAGCGACGTTATATAGAAACATTTTCAGCCTACGCAAGGCAGTTTCTAGGAGGCCTTGAACGTCCTGACGTTGATAAAATTGATGGTCTTTCTCCTGTGATTGCTATTGAACAAAAAACTACTAATAAAAGTCCACGGTCTACAGTAGGAACAATTACTGAGATTTATGATTTCATGCGATTGTTATATGCACGTGCTTCTGATGCTTACTCTTATAACACTGAAGAAAAAATGGTGAGTTATAGTGATGAGCAAATCTTAAACTTAATTCTGACAGACTTTGATTCTAAAAAAGTAAGTGTCCTTGCTCCTGTTGTAAAGTCCAGAAAAGGACATTATCGAGAACTCTTTGAACAAATTGCCAAACAAGGGTTTGTGAAAGTTCGAGTAGATGGTGAGATCAAAGATATTGAAAAAGGAATGCGTCTTGACCGTTATAAAAATCATGATATTGAAATTGTAATAGATCGATTAAAAATAGATGAATCTGTTGAAAAAAGACTAAAAGAAACGATTACAACTGCCTTATATTCAGGCAACAATATATTGATGGTATTGGATACCGAGAATGAAAAACCTCGTTATTTCAGTCGTGAATTAATGTGTCCAACTACGGGAATTGCCTATCCAAATCCTGAACCAAATACCTTCTCATTTAATTCGCCAAAAGGTGCTTGTCAAACTTGTAATGGTCTAGGAAAAGTAAACGTTGTAAATCATGATAAAATCATTCCAGACAATTCAATTTCTATAAAAAATGGAGGAATCGCACCTCTAGGCGAAGAAAAAAGTAGTTGGATATTCAAACAATTACAACTGATTGGCGATCGCTATGATTTTAAACTAAACGATCCTATTTCAACTATTTCAGCCGATGCAATGCAAGTAATTCTTCATGGTGGAAATGAAAAATTTGAAATTGCTTCTAAGACGATGGGAATTACACGGAATTATGAAATTGATTTTGAAGGAATTATTAATTTTATTGAAAGTCAATATAAAAATTCAGATTCTACATCTGTAAAACGTTGGGCAAAAGGCTTTATGGACGAAGTAAATTGTCGTACATGTGAAGGAAAACGCTTAAAAAAAGAAGCATTACATTTTAAAATAATAGGAAAAAATATTGCAGAATTGGCACATATGGATGTGGTGGAATTGGCAAAATGGTTCAGTACTATTGAAAACAAACTTTCAGTAAGACAACAGACAATAGGGCATGAAATCATTAAAGAAATCCAAACAAGAATTCAGTTTTTACTTGATGTAGGTTTAGAATATTTAACGATTGACCGTACTTCTAAGTCCCTTTCTGGTGGCGAAGCACAACGAATAAGATTGGCAACTCAGATAGGCTCACAACTGGTTGGCGTACTTTATATTCTTGACGAGCCAAGTATCGGATTACATCAACGTGACAATCAAAAATTGATTGATTCATTACTGAAACTTCGAGATGTAGGAAATTCTGTGATTGTTGTTGAGCATGATAAGGATATGATTGAAAAGGCAGACTTTGTCTTGGACATTGGTCCAGGAGCAGGTCGTCATGGTGGAGAAATTGTAAGTGAAGGAACATTTGAAGATTTAAAAAGTCATGATACGCTCACTGCTGATTATTTGAATGAAAAGAAAAAAATTGAGGTTCCTAAAACACGTAGAAAAGGAAATGGGAAAAAGATTGTTTTATCTGGAGCAACTGGAAACAATTTAAAGAATGTTTCTGTTGATTTTCCCTTAGGAAAAATGATCTGTGTAACTGGTGTTTCTGGAAGTGGAAAGTCAACTTTAATCAATGAGACTTTATATCCTATTATAAATCATCATATATACAGAGCGGTAAAAAAACCGATGCCTTATAAATCCATAAAAGGGCTGCAACATATTGATAAAGTGATTGCAATTGACCAATCTCCTATCGGAAGAACTCCTCGTTCAAATCCAGCAACATATACGAGTGTTTTTAGTGACATCAGAAGTATTTACACTAAAATTCCTGAAGCACAAATAAGAGGTTATAAACCTGGAAGGTTCTCATTTAATGTTAAAGGTGGTCGCTGTGAAACTTGTCAAGGAGGTGGAGTTCGTGTGATTGAAATGAATTTCTTACCAGATGTTGAAGTAGAGTGTGAAACCTGTCAAGGAAAACGATTTAACAGAGAAACATTGGAAATACGGTACAAAGGAAAATCTATTTCTGATGTGTTAAATATGACCATTGATGAAGGTGTTCAGTTTTTTGAAAAACACCCTAAAATTCACAAAAAATTAAAGACAATTAAAGATGTAGGCCTTGGATATATAACTCTAGGACAGCAATCTACGACACTTTCAGGTGGAGAGGCACAACGTATAAAACTCGCTTCTGAATTATCTAAAAGAGATACTGGAAATACGTTTTATATTCTTGACGAGCCTACAACTGGACTGCATTTCGAAGATATACGAGTTTTAATGGAAGTACTTAATGAATTGACTGACAAAGGAAATACGGTACTTGTTATTGAGCATAATATGGATGTAATAAAACTTGCAGACCATGTTATTGACATCGGAAAAGAAGGCGGAAAAAATGGTGGAGATGTTTTATGTGTAGGAACTCCAGAAAAAATTGTGAATAACAAAGAAAGTTACACATCCCAATTCTTAAAAAAAGAACTATCTTAGCATGTTTGTTTTTTGATAAATTTCAAATTAAATAATAACATTATAAATTAAGGATTATGGATAATAATGAAGAAAGAAAGATAAAAGAAAAGTTCAAACATAAAACTTGGAATGAAGTAAAAACCAATGACTCTTGGGCTATTTTTAAAATCATGGCAGAGTTTGTTGATGGATATGAGAAATTAAATAGTATAGGTCCTTGTGTGAGTATTTTTGGTTCTGCAAGAACAAAATCTGATCATAAATACTATCATCTTGCTGAGAGTATTGCTTATAAATTAACTCAAAACGGATATGGTGTTGTAACTGGAGGAGGTCCTGGAATTATGGAAGCCGGAAATAAAGGTGCACATAGAGGAAAAGGGGTTTCTGTAGGTTTAAATATCGAATTGCCATTTGAACAACATGACAATCCATATATCGATAAGGGAAAAAGTCTTGACTTCGATTACTTTTTTGTAAGAAAAGTAATGTTTGTTAAGTACTCACAAGGATTTGTTGTAATGCCTGGAGGTTTTGGAACATTGGATGAAATGTTTGAAGCGATTACTTTAATTCAGACTAAAAAAATTGGAGCATTCCCTATCATACTTGTCGGAACAGAATTCTGGGGAGGATTAATTGATTGGGTGAAAGATACGCTGTTGAACAAATTTGAAAATATAAGTGAAAAAGATTTGGATTTATTTTCAATAGTTGATACTGAAGATGAAGTTCTTGATGTAATTAATAATTTCTACAGAAAATATAGTTTAAGTCCAAACTTCTAACCCCAAATGAAAAAATCAATTTCACTATTGATTCTAATGTTATTGATATGTTCTAGTGGTTTTTCACAGACACGTATTAAAACATTGTTTTACAATTTATTGTATTATCCATCTGGAGCACCTAATGATCGAGAATTGACTTTAAAATCAATTCTCGATACTTATAATCCTGATATATTTAAGGTTTGTGAATTAGAAATAGAACAAGGTGCTGATGAAATTTTATCGCAATCCATTCAAGCATCTAGACCGAATTTTAATTCCAATAATTTAACTGCCAGTTCTGACTTACATATCGTTCCAGGCACATATGATACTTACGGGAATAATAAGAACTGCTCCGATAAGGATATCAAGGACACTTCTTATACTGGTGAATATTCTCAATCTCTCAGAGATGACTTGTATATTATGAGTGATCACAATCCTGTAGTAATGGAATTGGAAACGATAAAAACTATTTTAAGTGTTAAAAAGTCAAAACTTCAAAGTGAATTTCGCATCCTTGGAAGCAACCTTATCAATTCTAATGTATCTATACAAATAAGTAGTTACTTATATAAGTCTAAATTATTAATTTACAATCAACTAGGTCAATTAGTTAAAACAACTGATACAACTACAGACAGCCAAATTTTAACTGATGTAAGTAATCTATCGAATGGCATGTATTTTATTACTTCATCTATTAAAAATCATGTTAATCCCATTAAATTCTTAAAAGTTAATTGAAAAGAGTTCTAATATTTTGTTCGATAGTTTTGTTTTTCATCTCTCATTTTTCTTATGCTCAGACGAATGAATTAAAAATTGATGCAATTTTAGATACTGAAAACCACTTGTTAAAAATCCAACAAGAAATAATTTACTTCAACAATTCTGAATCCAATTTAGATACAATATATTTACATAATTGGGCCAATGGTTTCAAGGACAAAACAACTCCTTTATCAAAAAGACTTCTTGAAAATTATAACAAGAATTTATACTTTGCTAAAAACAAGAACAGAGGTTACTCACAGATAAATAATATTTCAATTGATTATTCAACTGCTGAAGTAATTCAAGAAGAAAAAAAATCGGATATCCTAAAAATTGGTTTGAAAAACACCTTATTTCCGGGAGATTCAATAAGAATTAAGGCTACCTATACTGTGAAAGTGCCATCTGATAAGTTTACAGGTTATGGTCGCAATAAAAACTCATACAATCTTCGTTATTGGTATTTAGTTCCTGCTGTATATGATGGATCTTGGAACACGATGAGCAATTATGATTTGGATGATATCTATATGAATCCCACAGATTATCAAATACATATTTCAGTACCTAAAAAGTATAAACTTAACTCAAGTTTAAAATCAAATACAACTATTGATAATAATCACATTACATATCATTTGTCTGGCAAAAAAAGAGTTGACATAGAATTAAATATTAGTACAATAGATGATTTCGAATCAATAGATTCTGATAATATCAATATCATAACCAATTTAAAATCAACTAAATTAAATCAGAAAGTTAAAAGAGATATTATTAATAGAGAAATCGCTTTTATCGAAAAATATTTAGGAAAATACCCTCATGAGAAGCTACTGATTAATAAAATTACTTATCAAAAAAACCCTGTTTATGGCCTAAATCAATTACCTGCTTTTTTACGCCCTTTTTCTGACACATTTGAATGGGATATTAAAATGTTCAAAGCATTATCTAGAGAATATATTGATCGCACAATTATTACAAATAAGCGGAAAGATGCTTGGCTTGTAGATGGACTGCAATCATTTATTATGATGAAGTATGTTTCTGAAAATTACCCAGAAATTAAGGTGCTCGGTGATATTTCAAAATTGTGGGGTGTCCGGAATTTTAACTTAGCACAATTGAATTTCAATGATAAATATCCTTTCGTTTATCAATTTGCAGCACGTAAAAACGTAGATCAATCTTTAACTACTGAAACGCAAGATTTATCCAATTTTAATAGAAAAATTGTCAACCGATATAAGGCCGGACTTGGCATTAGATATTTAGATGAATTTATTGGCGATAGTTTAGTTCCTCAAAAAATAAAGCAGTTTTATAATGACCATTTATTAAAACTAACCTCTAGTAATGATTTTAAAGAACTAGTTACCAACGAAACAGATCTCGATTTAAAATGGTTTTTCGGTGACTATATACAATCAAAAAAGAAAATTGACTACACCATAAAAAATGTTGAGTCTAAAAATGATTCAATAGCAGTTACCATTGAAAATAAAAGTAATATGACTGCGCCAGTAGCACTATATGGCATTAAAGACAAGGATATTCACTTTAAAAAATGGTATTCAGGAATTGACTCAATTAAAACGGTACATATCCCAAAGAATGGATATGATAGATTATCTCTTAACTACGAATATTTATATCCAGAATTTAACCTGAGAAACAATTGGAAGAATACTGAAAAAAAACTATTGAATAGGCCTATTCAAGTAAAGTTTCTTAAAGACATTGAAGATCCATATTACAATCAGATTTATTATTCTCCAGCCGCTAAATATAATTTTTATGATGGATTGCAACTTGGGCTTTCATTAGGTAATAAAACCTTTTTAAAGAAGAATTTTATTTATAAAATCGCACCTCTTTATAGTATGAAATCTAAAACATTAACAGGCTCATTTGCATTTGTCTACGAGTACCTTCCAGAAGATAGCAAGGTCTATAATTACAAATTTGGAATTGCAGGTAGTTACTTTCATTATGCTCCAGAATTAGGCTACAGAACCTTGACTCCTTTTGCAACAGTACGATTCAATAGAAAGAGTCTCCGAGATGTAGGTGGAAGTGCATTATATCTTAATTATGTTGATGTAAAAAGAGATTTAAATCCAACGGCGGAATTTCCAAATCCTGAATCTAATAAGTACAATGTTTTTAACCTTGGATACTCGTATTCTAAACCTGAAATTTTACAAGATATAAGACATAATGCCAATCTTGAATTAGGCGGAAAATTCAGCAAACTGACATATGACTTTAGATATCGAAGATTAACTGATAAAAACCGACAATTCGATTTTCGTTTTTTTGCTGGTGCTTTTCTACACAACAAAACAGATTCTGACTTTTTTAGTTTTGGCTTGTCTCGACAAACTGACTATTTATTCAAATACAATTATTTAGGACGCTCAGAAGGAAGTGGATTTTTCAGCCAACAATTAATTATCAACGAAGGAGGTTTTAAGTCTGATTTACCTACCAATTATGCCAATCAATGGTTAGCATCAATGAATACAAGTGTAGGAATTTGGAAATGGACAGAATTATATAACAGTGTAGGACTCGTTAAAAGTAAAAATACGCCAGTATATTTTGCCTACGAAACTGGTGTGAGACTTAATTTTATCCATGAAATAATGGAACTTTATTTTCCATTACACTCCAATCTAGGTTGGGAAATAGAACAAGAAAATTACCTTTCAAAGGTTCGTTTTGTAATCACCTTAAGGCCTAAAAAAATTATCAATTTTATCAGAAGAGGCTACTATTAAAGAGAATAATTTAATTATTTACACACATTATGGAAATTCATTATATTATCTTAAATTTGTAAATAAAAAAATTACAATCTATGACATCTAATGTAACGGCGAAAAACAGTGAAAAATTATCATTTGAAGAATTCAGAAATGAGGTTTTAAACGATTATACAATTGCCGTTGTAAGTAGAGAATGTAGTTTACTAGGAAGAAGAGAAGTTCTTACTGGAAAAGCAAAATTTGGAATTTTCGGAGACGGAAAAGAAGTACCACAATTGGCAATGGCCAAAGCCTTTAAAAAAGGTGATTTTCGTTCAGGATATTATCGTGACCAGACATTTATGATGGCAATCGGAGAATTAACTCCACAACAACTTTTTGCTGGATTGTATGCTCATACTGACATCTCCGCAGACCCACAATCTGCGGGAAGACAAATGGGAGGACATTTTTCCACTCAAAGTCTCAATGAAGATGGTACATGGAAAAACTTAACAGAACAATACAATTCTAGTTCTGACATCTCTCCTACTGCTTCGCAAATGCCAAGACTTGTAGGATTAGCTCAAGCATCAAAAGTATATCGTAATCTTGAAGATTTAAAAGATAAAACTAAATTTTCAATCAATGGAAATGAAGTTGCTTGGGGAACTATTGGTAACGCTTCCACAAGTGAAGGACTGTTTTTCGAAGCATTCAATGCTGCAGGTGTTTTACAGATTCCAATGCTAATAAGTATATGGGATGATGAATACGGGATCTCTGTTCATGCCAAATATCAAACAACTAAAGAAAATATTTCAGAAATCTTAAAAGGTTTCCAACGTGATGAAAATGGAGAAGGGTATGAAATCTTAAGAGTGAAAGGTTGGGATTATGTACAATTGGTAGACACTTACAATAAAGCATCAAAAATAGCTCGTGAAGAGCATATTCCTATTTTGGTTCATGTAGATGAGTTAACGCAACCTCAAGGTCATTCTACTTCTGGATCACATGAACGTTATAAAAATGCTGACAGACTAGAATGGGAAAAAAACCATGACTGTATTTTAAAAATGCGTGAATGGATTCTAGATTTTGAATTGGAAACTCAATCTGGAGAAGTCTTACGATTCGTTGATAGTGAAGACCCATTAAAAGAAATAGAAAAGAATGCTAAAAAAGAAGTAAGTGTCGCTAAAAGAAATGCTTGGAATGCAAGTTTAGCTCCAATTAATACTCAGTTGCAACAAGCATTACAATTACTTGAAAATGTTGCAAAAACCAATTCTAACAAGAATTTTATTGTTAAAACCATTAACGATTTAAAATCATTACACGAACCAACACGTAAGGATATATTTACCTTAGTTCGTAAAGTATTACCATATCTTATTGGAGATGATTCAGTAAATAAAGCTCAATTTATCAGTTGGTTAAAAAAATCATCTGAGGAAAATCAAGAGAAATACAGTTCGAAGTTATACGACGAATCTGAAAACAGTGTCTTGAATATTAAAGAAATTCTTCCTACATATGGAGATAAACCTGAAAGTGTAGATGCAAGAATTATTTTGAGAGATAATTTTGACAAAATATTTAGTGAAAGACCAGAAGTACTCATTTTCGGCGAAGATACTGGTTTTATTGGTGATGTAAATCAAGGGTTAGAAGGCTTACAAGATAAATATGGTGATATACGAATTTCTGATACTGGAATCCGTGAAGCAACGATTATAGGTCAAGGAATAGGGATGGCAATGAGAGGATTACGTCCTATTGCTGAGATTCAATATCTTGATTACATATTGTATGCTCTCCAGATAATGAGTGATGACATTGCGACGTTACGTTATAGAACTTACGGAAGACAAATCGCTCCAGTAATTATTCGTACTAGAGGCCATAGACTTGAAGGAATATGGCATTCAGGTTCTCCTATGGGAATGCTATTGGGTGCATTAAGAGGTGTTCATATTTTGGTCCCTCGTAATATGACTAAAGCAGCAGGATTTTACAATACTTTATTACAAGCAAATGAACCAGCATTAGTAATTGAAAATCTAAATGGATATCGATTAAAAGAAAAATTACCGACTAATATTGGCGAATTCACTACACCTATTGGAGTTGTAGAAACTATTAAAGAAGGAGAAGATCTTACCATTGTTTCCTATGGATCAACACTAAAAATTGTTGAAGATGTTGCCAAAGAATTGCAGCAAGTAGATATCAATGTAGAAGTTATTGATGTGCAGAGTTTATTACCATTTGACATAAACCATGATATTGTTAAGAGTTTACAAAAAACAAATAGACTGCTTATTGTTGATGAAGATGTTCCAGGAGGAGGATCTGCATATATTTTACAGGAAATACTTGAAAATCAAAATGGTTATCAATATCTAGACAGTAAACCAATCACACTTACGGCTAAAGCTCACAGAGCTGCTTATGGAACTGATGGTGATTATTATTCTAAACCGAGTAGCAACGATATATTCGAAACTGCTTATTCGATTATGAATGAAACTGATCCTACAAAATTTCCTAAATTAATTTAGTTAAAATTAAAATTTTTAATACTGCACACTTGATTTTCTGTATATTTATGGTTCATTAATCTAACCATGAATAACTAATGAAAAATCAAGTTTTTACAGTATTACTATTCCTGTCTTTTACAACATTTAGTTTTTCCCAAGATAGAACCATCGCAACAGATTCAGTTGTAATTACGAAACATCAGACAACTATCAAAGGTGCTACATTTCCCTATACTGCAGAAACAGGAACACTTCCTTTATGGGAAGATGAAAAAGCAATAGCCTCTCTTTTTTACACGTATTATAAACGTACAGACATTAAAAATGATAGTAAAAGACCTTTGGTATTTTCATTTAATGGAGGCCCTGGCTCAGCATCTGTCTGGATGCATATTGCTTATACGGGACCTCAAATATTAAATGTAGATGATGAAGGATATCCTTTACAGCCTTATGGTGTAAAAACCAATCCGTATTCGATCTTAGATATTGCAGACATCGTATATGTAAATCCTGTAAATACAGGATATTCAAGAATGATTAAAGACAAGGAAGGAAATTATCCTGACCGCAAAAAATTCTTTGGTATCAATGCGGATATTAAATATTTGGCAGAATGGATGAATACATTTGTAACAAGAAATAATCGTTGGCGTTCAGCAAAATATATTATTGGTGAGAGTTATGGTGGAACTCGTGTTGCTGGACTTGCTTTAGAATTACAAGAATCACAATGGATGTATATCAACGGAGTAATAATGGTTTCTCCTGCAGATTATAAAGTGTTTAATTCGGATGTTCCAGTTCAATCTGGAACGAATTTACCCTATTTTACTGCAGCTGCATGGCACCATAAAATGCTTCCAAAAGCACTACAAAATAAAGACCTATTAGAAATTCTTCCTGAGGCAGAGGAGTTTGCATTAAATTCTTTAATTCCTGCATTGGCTAAAGGTGGGTTTATCTCTGAAAGCGAAAAACAGCACATTGCTGAAAAAATGGCCTACTATTCTGGATTGTCTAAAGAGTCAATCTTACAAAACAACTTGGATGTAAGTACTGGATTCTTCTGGAAAGAATTGTTAAGAGATAAAAATGGAAAGACCATTGGACGATTGGATTCTCGTTACATTGGTATTGACAAAAAGGAAACAGGTTCAAGACCAGATTATAATGCTGAATTAACTTCTTGGCTGCATTCTTTCACGCCTGCAATCAACTTTTACCTTAGAGAGCACTTAAATTTTAAAACAGATTTAAAATATAATATGTTTGGAGATGTACATCCTTGGGACAGAAGAAATAACTCTACAAGAGAAGATTTACGTCAAGCGATGGCTGAAAATCCATTCTTAAACGTGATGGTTCAAAGTGGTTACTACGATGGTGCTACAACTTATTTTGCTGCTAAATATTCTATGTGGCAAATTGATCCTAGCGGAAAAATGAAAGATCGGTTTGAATTTAAAGGGTACAGAAGTGGACACATGATGTACTTACGAAATGAAGATTTAAAATCTTCAAATCAAGATATTCGAGATTTTATAAAAAAATCGACTCCTAAAGACGGTCAGTCAGCAAAGTATTAATTCTTCAACAGATAATTACCAATTGCACATTGCAAACATTTTTGCGGTGTGCAATAATTATTTTTAAGTTCCAACAAAGCTTGTGTTTCAAACGCATTTTTAGACTTGATTTTAAGCAAATCAAACTTCGATATAATACTATTCTTTTCAGGCTTCAACTGAGTAATCAACTCAATGATTGTAGACTCATCTAATTTTCCAATATGTTTATGATAGACAAATTTTAAAGGGATAATTGTATTTATCAAGACTAAATCGATAAAAGAATTAGTCAATTTCTTAACTCTTTTCGGAGATTCTTTTTCAAAGGTGTAATGTGTTTCCCAAAATTCTGATGTTGCAACCGAAAACATCTCATAAAAACCTGAAGTAATCTCAATTTCCATTGATTTTGAAAATAAATTCTGATGTAAATGATACAAACTTGCCAACTGTGAAATCCTAATAGTAGGGAAATTCATAGGCCTCAATCTGAAATATTGAACAGAATGATAGTTTTCTACAATCTTGTATTTCTTTTGTTGATATTCATATTCTTTTTTCAAACCAATATAATACTGATTATTAATAGACTTCTCGAGCATTCCCAACTCTCCTAAAAACAAACTCTCTAAATTCACTTGACTCTTCGTCTCTTTTCTGACAATTGAAAAATCTAAAGACTGAGCCATTTCAAAAAATGTATCAGCATTTACTTTCAACCCAAAATTTCTAGCCAATAATTGAAACAAAACAGTTTCCCAATCATAATTCGTTTTTTCTAAAAGTTGCAAAATTAAAATTGACTTCTCTTCCAATCGTTCAAAGTACAATCGCTCGTACCAATTTTTTAATGTAAAATTATCCACCGAATGAATATCTTTTTCACAGTTGATCCATTTCTGAGGTTTAGAAAATAGTTCTTGATAATTGCTTAAGAATTCTTTTGAAACGAATTTCTTCAATTCAAGTGTTGGAATAACACTATTTTCACTATTGTGAATCTCAATATCATGATTCCATACAACATGCAATATCACGTTATCATAATTGGAATCTTTTTCGTGATTATGAACATACCAATCTGAAGAGTTTAAATGAATTTCAACATTTCCAGCCCATAATTGATCTCCTATTCGCAACTGAGCATTGAAAAAATCCGGTCCAGAATTTTGGTTGTGAACACCTACAGAAGTTACGCTGATAAATTCTCCGTTCGTTATTCGTAATTGAGAAGTGAAAAAAAGTTTGTATTTCCACAAGTAATGTAGTAAATCTTCTTTCATGTGTCTATCCTATTATATGAAGTAGATCACATACTGTTCGCAAGTAGTCATTTATTTAGGTGATACGGTTTCTAACATACTGGTTTCATAGCATATGAAAACTTAAATATACATCGTTTATAACAGTATTAAAAATATCAATCCCAATATATTAATACAGTGCTATTTATTTCCGTTCTTTGCAGTAAATAATCAGATTATGAATAGTATTGAGCAATTGGAATGGAGATATGCAACTAAAAAATTTGACAAGAATAAAAAATTATCAACCTATCAAATAGACACTTTAAAGAAAGGCTTTAATTTAACTGCGACTTCCTATGGACTACAACCTCTGAAATTGATAGTTATCAGTAATGATCTCTTGAAGAACGATTTACTCGAACATTCATTCAATCAACCTCAGATTGTTGACTGCTCGCATTTATTAGTATTATGTATTAAAACAGTTATTGATGGTGATTATGTTGATGACAAATTTGACCTTGAAAAAGAAGTAAGAGATGTTTCGGAAGAGGTTGTCGGAGGTTTTAGAACTTTTTTAAAAGACACGATTAACAAGCGACCAAAAGAGGAAATTGAAAATTCTTCTATCAATCAAGCCCATATCGCCTTAGGAAATCTGATGACGCTTTGCGCATTTGAAAAGATAGATTCTTGTCCTATGGAAGGTTTTATTTCACAAAAATTTGATGAAATATTAGACCTAAAAAAACAAAATTTAAAATCTGTGCTTTTACTACCAGTAGGATTCAGAGCCAATGATGATTTTATGAGTTCGTTAAAAAAAGTTCGAATTCCAGTGGAAGAATCAGTAATTGAAATCAAATAACTATTTACACCTCAATTTATTTTACCTTTGTTTACCAATTTAATTAAAAGAAATGAATACAGATATAAGAAACCTTGAACCGAAGAGAGTTTGGAATAATTTTGCAGATTTAAATGCAGTCCCACGAGCGTCTAAAAAAGAAGAACGTGTGATCGCTTTTATAGTAGAATTTGGGAAAAAATTAGGATTGGAAACTATTATCGATCCTATCCAAAATGTGATTATCAAAAAACCTGCAACTCGTGGAATGGAAAATCGCAAGATGATTGTGATGCAGAGTCATCTTGATATGGTACATCAGAAAAATAATGATACGGTTTTTGATTTCGCTACTGAAGGAATTAAAATGCATGTTGATGGAGATTGGGTTCGTGCAGACGGAACAACTCTTGGCGCTGACAATGGTCTTGGTGTTGCTTCAATTATGAGTATTCTAGAATCAACTGATATTCCACATCCTGCAATTGAAGCGTTGTTTACAATTGACGAAGAAACAGGAATGACTGGAGCAATGGGACTTCAAGCAGGTTATCTTGATGGTGAAATTCTTTTAAATCTAGATACTGAAGATGATGACGAAATAGGTGTAGGATGTGCTGGAGGCGTTGACGTAACTGCTATAAAAAAGTACACTCAAGAAAATATTTCTTCTAATGCTACTGCTTATAAAATCACCGTAAAAGGATTGCAAGGAGGACATTCAGGAATGGATATTATAAAAGGTTTTGGAAATGCTAATAAAATGATGAATCGTGTTTTATATGCCCTGACTGATACAATTTCTATTGCTGAAATTGATGGTGGAAGTTTGAGAAATGCAATTCCTAGAGAAAGTAATGCTATTATTACGACAAATGATACTACTGCTTTTAAAAGTGCATTTGACAAAGTAGTTTCTGAAATTCAAAAAGAATATAAAACCGTAGAAAGTGATTTAGAAATCATTGCTATTGAAGTAAAGTCACCTTCCTCTGTACTCTCTTCTTCTGAACAGAAGGCGTTGGTTAATAGCGTATATTCAGCACATAATGGTGTTTTCAGAATGAGTCCCGATATTGAAAATTTAGTAGAAACTTCTAATAATATTGCGAGGATTATCGTAAAAGATGGTGCAATAAAAATAGGCTGCTTGACACGTTCTTCTGTTGAATCGGGAAAATGGGACATGGCGTTTACATTAAAATCTACCTTTGAATTGGGTGGGTTCTCCGTAGAATTTGGAGGTTCTTATCCTGGATGGAAGCCAAATCCTGATTCTAAAATCTTAGAAGTAATGCGTAATTTATACGAACGAATGTTCAATGAAAAACCAAATATTCTTGCTTGTCATGCTGGATTAGAATGTGGTCTTTTAGGCACTCATTATCCTGAAATGGATATGATATCATTTGGTCCTACGATTAAAGGAGCACATTCTCCTGACGAGAGAGCAAGTATTAGTTCGACGCAGAAATACTGGAAATATTTATTGGAGACTTTGAAAAACATTCCAGAAAAAAACTAAATGCGTTTTTATTTCTACATAGCATTCGTATTATTTTTTATTCCAATAACGAATGCGCAAGATGTAGAATTATTTCAACAACTTGGTGGAAGAATTGACTTTACGATGATTGGGAACACCATGAATCTTGAAGAAAATGGACCCACATCAAGTTGCTCAATTACAACGGAGTCTTCTGCTGTTTTAAACCTTGATAATTCTGATATCTTAAACGTTGCCTATTTGTATTGGGCAGGACCTGGAGAAGGAGATTTTGACATAAAATTAAACGACATTTCAATCGTTCCCTCCCGTACATTTTCTGACCTATGGACAGCCTTAGGCCTACCTTTTTTTAGTGCGTTTGCAGATATTACCGAACAAATTAAAAACACCGGAAATGGCACCTATACATTGTCAGAATTGGATGTGAGTGGTATTATTGACATCTATTGTCCGAATGCAACTAATTTTGCTGGCTGGGCCATTCTTCTTATATATCAAAACGATTCTTTACCACTCAATCAAATAAATATTTACGATGGTTTACAACATGTTCCTGACGAATTAACCATCCAACTAAACAATCTTAACGTGATTGACAATCAAGATGCTAAAATTGGTTTTCTGGCTTGGGAAGGCGATGTTGCACTTAGCGTTAACGAATCGCTATTAATCAATGGAAACCTCATATCCAATCCTCCGTTAAATCCAGGGAATAATGCTTTTAACGGTACGAATAGTTTTACCAATCAGAGCAATCTCTACAATATGGATATGGATTTTTATACGATTCAGGATAATATTGATATTGGAGATACTTCGGCAAGTGTACAATTGACTTCAGGACAAGATTTTGTAATGATAAATACGATTATTACCAAACTCAATAGCCAACTTCCTGATGCTATTATAACTATTGATAATTATGAAATCACTTCTTGTGATAATATTGGAATCAAGGTAAACCTAACTGTTTCCAATACCAATAGTACGGATGTTTTACCTACCAATACAGAAATTTCTATATATGTGAATGATATTCTTTTAGAATCCTTTTTTACTACAAATGACTTACCGATTGACGCTTCTGAAGCTTATGAGCTTACGATACTCATTCCAGAAAGTGAACTGCCAGATTTTATATTGAAAGCAATCGTAGATGAAGAAGAAATAGTATTAGAAATAAGTGAGAGCAATAATTCTGACGAAGTTCTAATCTCATTTCCACTACCTCCGGAAACGATAGAAATTACAAACTTTGAAACTTGTAATCTTGGCCTAGAAACGGGTGTTTTTGATTTAAGTGAAACCTATGAATTCATAAGGGAAAATTATAATTCGGAGGTTCAACTTACGTTTTTCCCAACAGAAAATGACCTCCTTAATAATACCAATTCCATCAATACAGCACTAACATACAACAATATTTACAATCCTCAGACTCTCTATATTAAAACAGAAAATACGCTAACTGGATGTTATGTAATCAATACATTTGAATTAATTGTAATAAATTGCCCACCGATAATTCCTGAGGCATTCTCGCCAAACGGTGATGGCCTTAATGAAGAGTTTAAAATTATGGGATTGACTGATATTTTTACTGAATATAGTATCCTTATTTACAATCGATATGGAAATCTCGTACATGAGGGAAATAATAATCTTCCATTATGGAATGGCACACTTCTAAACACTAACAAACTTGTTCCAACAGGGACTTATTTCTACACGCTCTATTTAAATGATTCTAATTACAAATCCGAAAATGGATGGGTGTATATGAGGAGGTAAATACTGCAATTAATAGGTTCACAATAGTAAATTAAACACCTATTAGACTAAAAGTCTATATATTTTTAATTTTAGTTATACGCTCTGAATAAATTTGATTCTTTTTTATTTAATATAAATATCTCATTGCTAGGTGACCAAGAAAATATTTTGGTATAATTTCAATGATGTTTACCATAACTCTCTACTAAATCAACTAAGGTATTGTAATAATCTATAAGGTTTTTGTTATTGATTCCTTTTGACTTTGTATCTGAAAACTTTATTGGTACTTCATTTAGGTGTTTGATTAATTCTGGAAACTCTTCTTTAATTTTTATAGTTATTTTGAGAATATTTTGATAAATGTTATTTTGACCTTCCATGTAATCTATAATTTTAAAAAATTAATTGCACTTTTCTTAATTATCTTATAATGACCAAAATCTACTTACACCAAGCAGTAAACATCCAATTTCTATTTTCGAGATTCCTCATAAAGTCAGTAACTATTTGTTCTGTGACATTATCACCTGTTTCTAGTGCAGCGTTCATTACATTTAGCATCTTATTATGTAATATCTCATAGTCTTTCAGTATTTCTTTGACCATCTCTATAGATGACATTTTATCAGCTTTCGCCTCTTTAATTTCGGAAATAACTAATATCTCATTGATAGTCATTGACGGTTTTAATCCAAATACACGGATTCTCTCGGCTATAGTGTCAATACCTTGCATTACCGTGTTATATTCATTTTCAAATTCTTGGTGTAATTCAAAAAAGTCTTGGCTATCAACATTCCAATGAAAATTTCTCAATTTATTATAATGTACAAAATAGTTGGCCATTAATTGATTTAAACTAACTACAATTTCTGCTGTTTCTAAGTAGGTAAAACCTAATTTTCTGAAAGGTTTTTTATTTAGTGTATTTTTATTTTTCGCTATTGATTCCATGATATATATGTTTTTTAAAATGTGATTTATACACGAATATGTCCATCTCCATATACGTAATACTTGTTGGTAACTAACTCGTTAAGCCCTAAAGGACCTCTATGGTGTAATTTACTTGTGCTAATTGCTAGTTCTGCTCCTACTCCCATTTCACCGCCATCAGTAAATCTTGTAGATGCGTTTTGATATACAGCAGCACAATCTACTTGTTCCATAAAAAGGGATGCTGTTTGATTGCTCGTTGTCATTATAGTCGCTGAGTGACCACCAGAATATTTGTTTATTTTTCGAATGGCATCATTTGTAGAATCTACTGAACCAATACAACACTTCATCGCCAAAAACTCCTTTTCCCAAATTGAATCTTCCGGTATAAGCGGTTCTTCTTTTAAAATATTTTTGACATCAGAATCTACCAATATTGATACTCCATTACTCTTTAAAATATTCTTCAAATCAGTCATTTTATCCTGATAGTCGAAAATATTTGTGTTAATTAATATTTTATCTAAAGCATTACAAGCTGATATTTTACTGGTTTTTGCGTCAAGAATAATCTTAATACTGTCTTCCCAATCAGCATTTTCATCTACATATAAAAAGTTATTTCCACGACCGCTTACTAGTACAGCGCATTTCGCATGTTCTTTTACAAAAGATATTAATTGCTCACCTCCTCTAGGAACAATTAAATCTAAAGGTTCTGTTGGGGCTTTTAAAAACTGTTGCGTCTCATTTCTATCCATATGTAATAATTGGATATATTCTGTACTCAACCCATTTTCTAGTAATGCTAGATGCCATAAATCAACAAGAATCTTATTACTATGTAAAGCTTCTTTACCTCCTTTTAATAATATTTTACTATTCGCTTTAAAAGCAAGAACCGCTGCCTCTATGGTCACATCAGGACGAGACTCATAAATGATCATGATAGTTCCAAAAGGTGCTGTTTTGTTCACTATAAATAAACCGTTTTCAAGCAACTTGCTGGTAATCACCTTGTTTATTGGATCTTCTTTCGAACGAACCTGCATAACAGCCTGTATCATTCCATCAATCTTTTTATCATTTATAAGCAAGCGATCATACATTGCCTGATCATTTTTCTTAAATGCATTAAGATCCTTTTTATTTGCATCAAGTAATTGTATCCGATTTTCATCCAAGATACGTACCATACACTCCAATACATTATTTTTTATTTCTGTTTCTATTATTCTCATTTTGTTTTTTTTGATTAGAGGGATACTTTAGTCCCTACACTTTTTCCTTCTATAATATCAATAATCGTATTTTCTTTTTTCCCATTAGCAATGAATGTGGGTATACTATGAGCAGCAGTTTGTTGAGCATAGTCTAACTTAGATCCCATACCTCCACGACCTTCTCCCTCTAATTTTCCACTATCTATAATATATTTATCAAGGTCTTCTCGTGGATCCACATTTTCAATAAGATTACTACTATCTGCATCTGGATGACCTGTATACAATCCATTAATGTCAGTAAGAATAATAAGCCTATCGGCATTGATTAATCGCGCAAGGAGACTTGCTAATTCATCATTATCGGAAAACATAGACATCGTTACTGATACGGCATCATCCTCATTTGCAATGGGAATAACCCCTTCTGAAAGTAGACCTTCACAGCAATTAATCATATTTTCTCTATGAATGCCTGGACTAAAATCTCGTTTAGTAGGAAGTACTTGGGCACATTTCATACCGTATTCCTGAAAAATATTATAGTAAAGACTCATCATTCGAGGTTGCCCAATGGCAGAATATACTTGCCTTTTCTGTGTTTTATCTTTTATGCTAGAATTTCCTAAAACTTCTTTTCCAGCAATTACAGATCCTGATGACACCAAGAGTGTAATGATACCTCGTTCGTAAAGTTCCGCTATCTGTTTAACCAACCTTCTTAATACAGGTCTTACAATTCTATTGTCTTTATTGGTCATTACATTTGTTCCAACCTTAATAACAATTATTTCTTTATACATATTAGTTTTCTTTTCCCAATTCAACAGCACGACTAAATGCTGCGAATGCGGCTTCTTTTATTAATTCATTTACATTATTGTCATCCATAGAGTCTATTGCAGCTTGAGTTGTTCCTCCTTTTGATGCTACTCTATCCATCCAGGAATTGGGAGATAAATCGGACTGATTAAAAAGTTCTATAGCACCTGTAAATGTCTGACTAACCAAAATTTTAGACTCATTTTTTGAAAAACCCATTTGTAAGGCAGCCTCCATCATACTCTGCATAAAATAAAATACATATGCTGGTCCACTACCAGAAATTCCGGTTGAAGCATCAATTAAATTTTCATTACTAACCCTTATAGACTTCCCAGTAGTGTTTAACAAACTTTCAGCAGTTAATAACTCTATTTGTGATACTTCAGGTGAAGCCACATAGGATGTTATCCCTAGCCCAACCTTTGCAGGTAAGTTTGGCATTGCACGAATAACTTTTTTAACTCCAGAAAATTTCTTTATTGCTTCCAGAGTAACTCCTGCCATAATCGAAATTAAAATTTGATCCGACTTGACCATAGGACGCATATTTTTAAACAACTCTTCTGCATGGTGTGGTTTGACTGAAATAAAAATGATGTCCGCTTTTGGGACACAATCTTCCAATTCTTTAAAGGCATCGAAGTGCGAAATTTTATAAAGTTCTTTTAATTTTTTATAAGATTTATCTAACACCATGATGTTTCTCTTTTTGAGCAATTTTGATTTATACATTCCTTCGGCATAGGTAAGCCCCATATTTCCTGCTCCAATTACTAGTACTTTCATTATATTTTTTTAGGTAAATTGTTTAAATACGTAAACCATGAATCAAATTATATAAATAATATACAATCATTACAATCTTTCACTTCACCATAGTAGGTCTCTCTATATCTATGTAAAGTTTTAACAGGCAAGCCCATAAAGTATTTCTTTACATAGGTAACCTTTGTGGTAAGCTCTCCCATTTTCTTACTATATCGTTTCTCAGTTTTTGTCTTTCTTTTAATCTCAATGATTTTCATGAATAATATTTAATGTGGTTAATAAATTTAATAGGGTTTTTTAGTTGAATCTATATTTTGATCTATATAACTGCTAATAAAGCACGTTACAAAATGCACTATACTGCTCTTTAAAATGAGCTTTTTTAAATTTTTTAGTGTCTTTTGGTAGATTTTTTGATATCAATCTATCGCTTTACGAAGCTAAAGCGCGTGGACTACTACATTAAGATCATGGCTATTAACTAATCTTTTAATGTATGCTTTGTGACCATTAGGCACCAGTAAATGCAATCTCCCTCTCTTCATAGAAGCAAAAAAACTTAGCACTTTCCATTTAGCAACTGTTTTTTTTGGATTCTCGTTTTTTAAAGCAACTACTGAGTAATGTTTAACTCCTCCATGAGTAACATAGGATACATCTGCCTGAATTTCTTCCTGAGTAGTTTTACTAATGTATATCTTAGGATTTTCATATCCCTCTGAAATAGATTTTAAAGAAATAGTATCTTTCTTTTCAGCCCACTCTATGGCTTTTTCTAAATACGCATCCTTTTTCATTTATCTGTTTTAGTGAAACTATATAAAAACCCTATAATTAATAAGGGATTTATGCAAATATACAAAAAATAGTTCGTATAGAAACTATTTAAAAAGTTTAATATAAAAGCCCTAAGGCTAAATGCTTTTTAATCAGTTATTTACGAAAAAGTATTGTGACGCTTAGTGATAATGCAATCGATGATATAAAATATCATCAATATAAATTATTCGATATGGCTGGTTATTTCCTCTATGGTAAGTAATGGAGCTGCATCCATATCTTCAACATCCATTATTAAGGTTAACAACTCTATATTTTTATTTAATTCTTCTACCTTTTCTGGAGTTAATTTTTTTAATCTTTTTGAAAGTTTCTCCTGAAGCGTAGGTGGATACTTATAAAGCAAATCAGCTCCTTTAGCTGTCAAAATAATATATGTAGCTCTCTTATCATTAGGCTTTGGCAACTTAGCAACTAAAGATTTGCTTTCTAATCTAGAAATAATACCAGAAACTGTACTCGCATTTAGATTGATGTATTCTTTAATATCTTTAGCAAACGCTCTATAATCATTTTGATCAGACAAATATTGTAAAACTAAAAGTTGAGGGATACTTATTCCTAATTCTTTCTCTATTTTTTTACTTTCCAGATTTACTGAACGGATGATTTTACGTAATTTAATAAGTATTTCAATATATTCCAACGCATGTATGCTTTTAAGATGTCACAAAATAAAACTATTTTAATGATATAAATGGTTTTATTAACTTAAAAAATAAAATACTATCTATAGAAACTATTATAAAGTAATCACAATATTTTACATAAATTAAAGATTTATTATCTTAGTGCACATATAATGGATATATAGTTAATATTAACTATATATATTTGTTGACTGTCATTCCAACATTTCGTTCAAAACTCTATTCTCCTTATTACAATAACCAAAAAATAAAAAAATTGTATAAAAATTCCTAAAAAATGTGATTTTTTAAAAGTTAGCAAATAATAAGTAAACTAACTTATTATAATATGGCAACTAGAAAAATTATCGGAATTATATTTTCAGTTACAGCGATTCTATTTAGCATAATCTTCTTAATACAATCATACTTAAATATTAATTTAAAAGAATATTTTGATTATTATTTTAAGAGTTATTTCAGCTTATCCTATTTTAATCAAATATTAACTCTAATTCTTTATTTTATTCTTTTGTATGGAGGTGTTTTATTAATTATAAAACCAATAAAATCTAACCTAGTTTTCGCCTTATTCGGATTTACTGTACTTGAAGAAATTGTGTTCAGTTGGTTTGGTTTAATTTCTATTGATTTTCCAATCTATATTGTCGTAATATTTTTTTCTAGCGCATTACTAGCATTATGGGTTGCTTATTCCGACACTATTAACCAAAAATAATACCCATTTTCTCCGTATTTTTGCAGGATGCAATTTAAACTCGTTTCCGACTTTCAACCTACAGGTGATCAACCTCAAGCCATCGAACAATTAACCAATGGGATTAATAATGGTGAAAAAGGACAAGTACTTCTTGGAGTGACAGGTTCTGGAAAGACATTTACTGTTGCCAATGTGATTCAAAATGTTAACAAACCTACATTGGTATTGGCACATAACAAAACCTTGGCTGCGCAATTATATGCTGAGTTTAAGAGTTTTTTTCCAGAAAATTCTGTAGAATATTTTGTTTCATATTACGATTACTATCAACCTGAAGCCTACATTCCTGTAACAGGAACGTATATTGAAAAAGACTTATCGATTAACGAGGATATAGAACGAATGAGAATAAGCACTTCTTCTGCCCTATTATCAGGTCGTAGAGATGTACTTGTAGTTGCTTCTGTTTCTTGCCTCTACGGTATTGGAAATCCGGTTGAATTCAAGAAAAACATCATTGAAATACAACGAGATCAAGTGATTTCTCGTACCAAGTTTTTACATCAGTTAGTTCAAAGTCTCTATTCTCGTACAGAAGCCGAAATAAGCAGCGGAACTTTCAAGGTCAAAGGTGATATCATAACCGTATATCCATCTTATGGTGATTATGCGTATCGCATCCATTTTTTTGGAGATGAAATTGAAGATATAGAGAGTTACGACTTAGAAAATAAAAAAGTGGTTGAAAAGTTTGACCAACTGACCATTTATCCTGCCAATCTATTTGTTACGTCTCCTGATGTATTGCAGAATGCCATTCATGCGATTCAAGAGGATATGGTAAAGCAAGTGGATTATTTTAAAGAAATAGGAAAACATCTAGAAGCGAAACGATTGAAAGAACGAACAGAGTTTGATCTTGAAATGATAAGAGAATTGGGCTATTGTTCTGGAATTGAAAATTATTCACGGTATCTTGATGGTCGTGAACCTGGAACACGTCCTTTCTGCCTGTTAGATTATTTCCCAGACGATTACTTGATGATTATTGATGAAAGCCATGTTACAATTCCACAGACACATGCGATGTACGGAGGAGATAGAAGTCGAAAAGAGAATTTGGTGGAATTTGGATTTAGATTACCTGCTGCAATGGATAATAGACCATTGAAGTTTGAAGAATTTGAAGCAGTACAAAATCAAACTATTTATGTAAGTGCTACCCCTGCAGATTATGAATTGGTGAAAACTGAAGGTGTAATTGTCGAGCAAGTTATTCGTCCTACAGGATTATTAGATCCAATAATTGAAGTACGACCAAGTTTAAATCAAATTGATGACTTGATTGAAGAAATTCATATCAGAGTTGAAAAAGATGAGCGTGTATTAGTCACTACTTTGACCAAAAGAATGGCGGAAGAATTGACAAAATATTTAAGCCGAATTCAGATTCGTTGTCGTTACATCCATTCCGATGTAGATACATTGGAACGTGTTCAGATTATGGGAGACTTGAGAAAAGGACTGTTTGATGTATTAATTGGAGTCAATCTTTTAAGAGAAGGATTGGATTTGCCAGAAGTTTCGTTGGTTGCAATTCTAGATGCTGACAAAGAAGGTTTTTTACGGAGCCATCGTTCGCTAACGCAGACAATAGGTAGAGCAGCTAGAAATGTAAATGGAAAAGCGATTTTATATGCCGATAAAGTCACTAGAAGCATGCAGTTGACAATGGACGAAACGAATCGTCGAAGAGAAAAACAAATCGAATACAATACTAAAAACAACATTACACCTACTCAGATCAAGAAATCTCTTGAGGCGAATTCATTAATCAACAGCAATATTTCTTCGTTCCATTACGATAATGCAATCGATAAGGCCGCAGAAGAAGAATTAGAATATTTAACGAAGCCACAAATTGAGAAAAGGATAAGAGATAAAAGAAAAGCAATGGAAGCAGCCGCAAAAGCGCTAGATTTTTTAGTTGCTGCTCAATTAAGAGATGAAATAAAAGTCCTGAAAGAGAAATTATAATTCCATAAAAAAAAGTGAACTGTAAATTACAGTTCACTTTTTTTTAAAATTGTTTACTTCGTATTAATTTCCTTTTTTATAATCTTCTAAGAATTGTGCAAGCCCAATATCAGTCAATGGGTGTTTCAACAATCCTTTAATAGCACTTAAAGGTCCTGTCATAACATCTGCACCAATCTTAGCACAATCCATAATATGCATCGTGTGTCTTACAGATGCAGCTAAAATTTGAGTATCAAATCCGTAGTTATCATAAATCAAACGGATATCTGCAATTAAGGCCAATCCGTCAGTAGAAATATCATCTAAACGACCAATAAATGGAGACATATAAGTTGCTCCTGCTTTAGCAGCTAATAATGCTTGTCCTGCAGAAAAAACAAGTGTTACATTTGTTTTTATTCCTTTATCAGAAAAGTACTTACATGCTTTTATACCATCAGCAATCATTGGTAATTTCACAACAATCTGTGGATGAAGTTCAGCTAACGCTTCTCCTTCTTTTACCATTCCATCAAAATCAGTTGAAATAACCTCTGCACTCACATCACCTTCTACAATAGTACAGATGTCAACATAATGCTTTAAAATATTATTTGCTCCTGTAATCCCTTCTTTTGCCATTAATGATGGGTTGGTCGTTACTCCATCTAAAATTCCCATGGCTTGGGCTTCTTTAATCTGGTCTAAGTTTGCTGTATCGATAAAAAATTTCATTCTTTGGTTTTTATTTTGTTGAGTTATTTGGTACAAAAATACCTTATCCTATTATAATTTATAATGATTCATTAATAACTTTTCATAAGTTCTGTCTGGCAAAACTCTTTTAAGCACAATTGAGAATTTTTGCATAAAACTTCCAATTTTATAATGAATTTTTAGATTGTTGGATTCTATTATATTATGAATCCCTTTAGCCATTTCAATAGGGTCACTTCCACTATCTACATGAGAGTTCATTAAATCTAAGTTCTCTTGATATACTTTTTTATAGGCAGAATTTTCAAAAACCGGTGTATGATAACGTCCTGAAGCAATATTAGTGGCGAAATCTCCGGGAGCAACATTCACAACTTTGACTCCTAAATTTTTAACTTCCATGCTCAAAGCCTCAGTCACAAGTTCTAATGCTCCTTTAGTTGCTGAATAAATTCCTCTAAACGGAAGTCCCATATAACCAGCAATAGATGTAATGTTTAGTATAATTCCAGATTTTTGTAGACGCATTTGTGGTAAAACTGCTTTCATCACATCAATTGCACCAAAAAAATTAGTATCAAAAACTTTACGCATCTCTTCAGTTGATGTATCTTCAATAGGACCTGTAATTCCCATTCCTGCATTATTAATAAGAACGTCAATCCTTCCTTCTAATGAAATCAATTCTTGAATAGCACTCGTTATTGTTTCAACTGAATTAACATCCAATCGTAAAAGTTTGAAAGGATGGTTTTCTATTTTTTGTGGATTTCTACTTGTGCCATAAACCGTATACCCTTTTTCAACTAAATATTCTCCAACAGATTTACCAATTCCAGATGATCCTCCAGTAATTAAAACGACTTTACTCATGCTTGTAAAATTAAACTAATTTACTACAAATAAAAAATCCTGCGAATGCAGGACTACAATACTATAAAAGAAAAAAATGGCAAGCGATCTACATCACACTGCTCCAACCTAATACCTTTGCTGCGTTCCCGCCCTGGAGGATTCATAGGGAGCTAGTTGTGTAGGACTTGCCGCTGCAAATTTACAATCAATTTTAATGTTGCGCAATATTTTTTAGACTAATTTCTGTAACATTTTTAAGTCTTTGAATACTAACTATTTTATAGATGCATCAACAAACAATCTAAATTTTGTTTTTGTATATTTGTTAAACTTAAAATCAACTAAACATGGAAACTCAAAAAACATCATCAAAATCTATAATGCTAAATTATGGTATAATACTAGGTATTGCAACAGTTATAATTAGCGTCGCTAATTATGCTTTTGGAAATGCATACGAACCACATTGGTCGGTAAATGTTATTAGCCTATTATTAATGATTGCACTTATAGTATTGGGTATTAAAAAGGTAAAAGAATCTAATGGAGGTTTATTAAAATTAGGTGAAGGATTAAAAACAGGAATGGGAATCGCATTAATTTCTGGTATTATTGGAATTGTTTATTTCTTATTGTTTGTGAATTTTGTTGATCCTGATTTCTTTACTACTATAGCTAATATTCAAGAGCAAAAATGGATCGATGCAAATATGCCTGAAGAACAAATTGAAATGTCAAAAGCATTGATGGCAAAAATGTCTGGACCAGGAATATCAGCAGCATTTATGATTGCATTTACTTTATTTATTGGTGTTATAGTTTCTCTTATTGCTGGTCTTGCAATGAAACATACAGAAGAATAAAAAATAAAATATGGATATATCGGTTGTCATTCCTTTATTGAATGAAGACGAATCTTTACAAGAACTTTATGATTGGATTGTACGTGTAGTGCAATCCAATCATTATTCTTATGAAATACTATTTATTGATGATGGAAGTACTGATAGTTCTTGGAAACTATTCAGGGTCTATCAACTAAAGATTCAAATGTAAAAGGGATACAGTTCCAAACTAATTACGGTAAATCACAGGCTCTAAACGCTGGTTTTAAAATTGCTCAAGGTGATGTAATAATTACAATGGATGCTGATTTACAAGACAGTCCTGATGAAATTCCAGAATTATACAATCTCATAAAAAATGAAGGCTTCGACCTTATTTCTGGCTGGAAAAAGAAAAGGTTTGATTCGAAAATCAGAAAAAATATACCTTCAAAATTATTTAACCTTGCGGCTAGAA
>JAWUWX010000022.1:0-31231 GCA_034111625.1 Flavobacteriaceae bacterium
TTATTTGTTCTAAATATTTTAATCATGTTGCTTATTTGAAAAATGTACCCAAGAGAAGAGGCTTATGTTTAGGAATATACAAAACAAGTAGATATTACTCCTTGGAAATATACAAAACAAGCAGGTATTGCTATCTGTGTAATTGTAATAGGTGTTTATGTATACTTTGCTTAAATTTATAATGGAGATGACCCAATCAGATAATATAATTTACATCAACTAAAGCAACATTAGTTTTAAAGATTATAATCTTTTTTTGGAGCATATTTAAGAGTATTAAAGAAAAAACCCTTGAATATCTTCTGATAATCAAGGGTCTATATTCTTAAAAAGTGGTGCCTCCAGGAATCGAACCAGGGACACATAGATTTTCAGTCTATTGCTCTACCAACTGAGCTAAGGCACCAGTGCTTTATTGCGGGTGCAAATATAAAAGTATTTTTTATTCTTATCAAAACAAAAACTAAAAAATCATTCGTATTTTTACACTTAATTTTTTATTCTGAATGAATTTAATTATTGATGTTGGAAATACGCGTGTGAAAGTTGCTCTTTTTAAGGGTGATAGCATCTTTGATACCTATCAATTTGCCAAATCAAAAAGTGCAAAAAAAATTAAGGATATTGTAGAAAAACATGATGTTACTAATGGTATTATCTCTTCTGTTGCGTCAATTTCTGAAAAAGAGTTCAAGAATATTGAACAATTAGTTCCACTTTTAAGGTTAAATCATGAATCAAGAGTTCCATTTAAAAATGAATATGCAACTCCAATTACATTAGGAATGGATAGAATTGCATTAGCTTCAGCCTCTGTTTTTAAATTTCCTAATAAGAATGTATTGGTTATTGACGCAGGAACTTGTATAACGTATGATTTTATTGATAAAAAGGGAGTGTATTATGGAGGAGCAATTGCTCCAGGAATTGAAATGAGGTATAAGTCACTTTATACTTTTACAGATAAATTGCCATTATTGGATGTTACAGATCCTAAACAATTAACAGGTAATTCTACAGAAGAATCGATACATTCGGGGATCGTTAATGGAATATTATCAGAAATTGAAGGTGTGATTGATCGATATAAAGATAAAAATAAAGAATTAACAGTTGTTTTAACAGGAGGAGACACTAATTTCTTGGCGAAACGATTAAAAAATAGCATATTTGCCAATCCGAATTTTTTATTGGAAGGGTTAAATAATATTTTGAATTATAATTTAAAGAATGATTAAGAACTTATCAATACTAATTTTACTAGTAATAAGTGTAAATATATTTGCACAAAAAACAAATTCATCTCCTTATTCGGTTTTAGGAATTGGTGATGGTATCTCTTCTAAGACAGTTGAAGAGTCGAGTATGGGAGGCGTGGGTATTGCTAATAATAACCCTAATGACATGAATTTTTCTAATCCAGCATCTTTTGCGTCGTTATTTTTAACAACCTATACAATGGCTGGAGAAAATAGAGGTTTTAAAATAAAGGAGGAAAATGAACAGGTGAAAGCATCAAATGCATATTTATCTTATATTGCTATAGGAATTCCTCTTGGAGAAAAAGGAGGGTTTGCTTTTGGATTAAAACCAAACACTACTGTAGGATATACCTTAGCTAACAATACATCGGATAGTGAAGGTGATGTTGTTGAGTCAAGTATTTATGAAGGTGATGGAGGAACGAATAAAGTCTTTTTCGGACTTGGGTATGAAGTTTTTAAAAATGTAAGTATAGGGCTTGAAGGCTCTTATGTTTTTGGAAATATAAATAATAAAATAACAAATATTAAAAAAGATATTACCTTAGGAACTGAATACAATATTGATAATAAAATAAATGGAGCAGGTTTAAAGGCGGGAATTATTTATGAAAATAAATTGAAGGAAAATTTATTTTTAAATTTAGGAACAACTTTAGAGTTTGAAAACGAATTAGAGTCAGAAGGAAACGAATATTTTTATTCAGTTTCTTTGACAGATGGAATTCCAAGAGATACTTTATTGAACAGTGCAAGTAGAGGGACTTATAAAACACCTTTGAAAACAAGTCTTGGTGTCAGTATTTCGGATCCTAATAAATGGGCAGCTAGTATAGATTACAGTTTTCAAAACCCTATTGAACTTGGAGGGAGTTTAATAAATAAAAATCCAAGGTTGAATTATAGTAAAGCAAGTGTTCTTGCTATTGGAGGATTTTATTTGCCTAAATATAATTCCATATCAAGTTATTGGGATAGAGTTGTTTATCGAGCAGGAATGAGAATAGAGAAGACTGGATTGATGGTTGATGGTACAGGGGATGGAGCCAATTATACTAGTATTGATGACTTTGGCATATCTTTTGGAGTAGGGTTACCACTCGGCAATCAAGTATCAAGATTGAACCTTGGATTTGAATTTGGAAAAAGAGGAACAACCGACAATGGATTGGTTGAAGAGGAATATTTTAATTTCCGTTTGGGCTTAACATTAAGTAACAAATGGTTTAGAAAAAGAGAAATTAACTAACATAAAGATGGATACCATGAAAAAATTTACTTACATAATCGCAGGATTATTTTTATTAACTGCAGCAGTTAATGTAAATGCCCAACTTGACCAACAAGAGTGTACCGTAGAATACAATTTATTCAAGGGTGATGTACAAGGGAAAAATTTTGCAGCGGCAAAAACCAGATTAGATAAGTTGATGACTAATTGTCCTACATTATCTGTTAATATCTATAAATTAGGTAGTAAGATTTCTGATAATATGATTGCTAATGGTGATAAAGTTGCTGGAGTTGCACTTCAGAACAAAGTTAACCAAGAAAGAATCAAGCATTTTCCAAAAGATTTAGGAAAAGTATATAGTGATTGGTTTAGTTTCTGTGTTGAAAACGGTAGCTCTGAAGAATCCTGCTTTCATTATCTTGATAAAGGATATAAAGCTGACCCTTCAGGAATGTCTGCAAAAAATATTTATTTATATTTTGATGTAGTATTAGAGCAAAATAAAAACTCTAATGTTCAGAGAATATTAGATACTTACGATGATATCAATGACGCTCTTGAAGATAAATCAGGAAAGTACCAGCAGAAATTAAGTAAGTTATTAGCTAAAGAAGATGCTGGAAAAGTACTTGGTAAAAAAGAAGCTAAGTCTAAAAGAATTGCTGAAGCAGTTTTAAGAAATATAGGGATTATCAGTGGAGGATTGGAGCAGAAAGTTGAAGAATTATTGACTTGTGAAAGGTTAGTACCCATCTATAAAAGAGATTTTGAAACAAATAAAACAAACGCTCAATGGTTGAAAAGAGCAGTGTCAAGAATGTTCCATAAAGGTTGTAAGGAAGATCCATTATACGAGCAATTGGCTAAGAACTATGCTTCGGCATCACCATCAGCAGACGCGTATATCTTTGTCGCTGGAATATTAGAAAAGCAAGGGAAGACTTCAGAAGCATTGGAAATGCGTAAGAAAGCATTTGGTCTTGAAACTGATCCAATAAGGAAAGCAAGGTTTTTACTGAACACCGCACAAGATTTTGCTTCTAAAGGGCAAAAAGGTCAAGCAAGAAAATATGCTTATGAAGCATTGACCTACAACCCAAGTTTAGGGAAAGCGTATTTATTAATTGCATCAATGTATGCTTCTAGTGCCAATAGTTGTGGTAATGATGAGTTCTCTAAAAGAATGGTGTATGTTGCAGCATTGAATAAGGCGGTAAAAGCAGCTGTAGTAGATCCAAGTATCTCTTCTAGAGCACGTAGGTATATTAAGAGTTACTCTTCTAATATACCTACTACATCAATGGCATTTGCCAAAGGTGTGAAATCTGGAGAATCATTCAGAGTAGGATGTTGGATTGGTGAAACAGTTACTGTTAAATTGAGATAATATATGAGTAAATATTTAGTACATTTGTTAAATGACTAAATCATTAAAATATACAATGAGAAACATTGCTATCGGACTTTCGATAGCAATGTTTTTTTCTTGTAGTAATGATATTAAAGAGGTGAGAGATTTTCTTGCCGAAAAGAATAAGCCTATAGGAGTTGCCGAAAACATTTATAATGTCCATACAGATTCTGGAAGAGTTGATATGAAGATATCAACACCTTTAAGGCTTGATTTCTCGAATAGAAAAAATCATCCTTATGATGAATTCCCAGAAGGTTTAAAGATTGTCACCATTGATAAAAATAACGATTCTCTTCTTGTGACAGGAGATTACGCAATTAATTATACTAAAACTGGTATTGCGGAAATAATAGGGAATGTAGTGATTGTAAATCATGAGGACTATAAGAAACTACGAACTGAACAATTATATTGGGATCAAAAGATAAAATATTTTTATACTGAAAAGCCATTTACGCTATATACTTTAACTGATACGATTTACGGAATTGGATTGGATGCTAGTGAAGATTTAAAGCAATATATGGTTAAGAATAATAGAGGAAGTTTTACTATAAATGAAACAAATTAATTATGAATAAAATTGGAAGAATTTTCGAAATTGGATATTTAGTAATATCAGTTGTTTTTGCGTATGAATCGTATTTAAACTGGACAGAAGATAGAACTAGATCTTATGTTTTATTATCTTTAACGGCACTTGCTATATTTATGTTCTTCTTTAGAAGACGCTTCAGAATGAAACGCGAGGCACGTCTAAGACAAGATAAGTAGAATGGAATTACAACTTATTGTAATAAGCATATCAATTATATTGTCTGCCTTTTTCTCAGGGATGGAAATTGCCTTTGTTTCTGCTAATAAAATGCATATTGAACTTGAAAAGAATAAGGAAGGTCTTCTTGCGAAAATTTTAAAAAAATTAACTCAAAAACCTTCAAAATTTATAACTACAATGCTAGTTGGGAATAATATCTCACTGGTAGTTTATAGTTATTTTATGGGGATGTTTATTCTTGATTTCCTTCCATTAGAGCGTATTAATGAATTTGGTGTGTTATTAATCCAGACACTGATATCTACGATACTAATTCTTGTAACTGCAGAATTTTTACCCAAGGCAATATTTAGAATTTATGCAAATGAGTCCTTGAAGATATTCGCCATTCCGTCGTACTTCTTTTTTATGCTTTTTCATCTTATTACAAGTTTTATAACGATAATTTCAGATTTTTTTCTACGAATATTTTTTAATACAGCATCTGATATTGAGCAGACAATGTTTAGTAAAGCAGAGTTGGAAAGTTATATTACAGAGGAAATGGGGAAAAAAGATGAGAATGACGAAGTAGATTCGGAAATTCAAATCTTTCAAAATGCCCTAGAATTTAATAACGTAAAAGCACGTGAAGTTATGATCCCACGTACTGAAATACTTGCGGTTCCTATAGGTGAAACTGTTGCCAACACTAGGGATTTATTTGTAGAGACAGGATATTCTAAAATCATGATCTATAAAAATTCATTGGATGAAATTATAGGATACGTTCATGTATTTGATATGTTTAAAAAGCCTAAAAGCTTGCGTTCAGTTTTAATGCCAGTTGAATTCATTCCAGAGAGTATGATAGTAAATGACGTATTGAATATATTGACTAAAAAACGTAAAAGTATGGCAGTGGTGTTAGATGAATACGGTGGTACTTCAGGAATGATAACTGTTGAAGATATTGTAGAGGAGCTATTTGGTGAAATAGAAGATGAGCATGATTCACAATTACTTCTAGAAAAAAAGATCAATGATAGAGAGTTTGAATTTTCAGCAAGAATGGAAGTTGATTATATCAATGAAACTTATAATATCGACTTACCGGAAGATGAAGCTTATGAAACTATAGGTGGAATGATAGTCTATTATTCTGAAAAAATCCCTTTGCCTGATGAGGTGATAGAGGTTGAGAGTCATCTATTCACAATTACTAAGGCATCTTCAACTAAGATTGATGAAGTTTTCTTAAAGGTTGCTTCTAAAGAAGAGTAACTTTATATTTTCCTTTTCGCTATTTTTATAGAGTTAAACCATTGATTTATTGAAAAAATCACTTTTATTATTCAATTGGAAATTGTATTTTCGCAGCCTAAAATTTAAAGAATAGTATTTATGGCAATTTTATCAAAGATTAGAGAACGTTCAGTTTTTTTGATTCTTATTATTGGTTTAGCTTTATTAGCATTTGTATTGGATCCATCTTCATTACAGAATTTATTTCAAGCAAATAAAGTAGATGTAGTAGGTGAAGTGAATGGAGAAACAATAAGTAGAGAAGATTTTGCTGCTGAAGTAGAGCAATATAAAGCTCGTTATGCTAGAGCAAGTAATCAACAAGCAATTAATTTTGCTTGGGATAAAATGGTAGGAGAAAAAATTTATGCTGACCAATTAGAAAAAGCAGGAATTGTTGTAGGTGCTGAAGATGTATGGAATACCATTATTACAATGCCTTTTTTCACTAATGGACCTGAGTTTAAAAATGAAGCAGGACTATTCGATCAAGAAAAAGTAAAAGAATACATTGCCAGTATTAAAGATGAAGCTTTAAACGCTCCTAAAAAATCACAAGAAGCGATTGCATGGAACAACTGGTTAAGAACTGAAGCAGGAATTAAAGAGAATCTTGAAATTCAAACCATGAATAATCTTGTGAAAGCTGGCCTTGGCGCTTCTTTAAAAGAAGGGCACAGAGATTATAAATTTAATAATGAGAAAGTATCGGCTAAGTATGTTTTCGTGCCTTACACGTCAATTGCAGATAGTTCAATAACGATATCTAATGCTGATTATACTACTTATATTAGAAATAATGCAAACGAATTTAAAGTTGAAGAGTCGAGAGATCTAAAATTAGTAAAATTTAATATTTTGCCATCTGAAAAGGATAAAGAAGATTTAAAAAAGGTTCTTACATCTTATATTGATGATAATGAAAAATTCGGAACGAAAGGATTAAGAAATGCTACAGATTACGAAACTTTCATGGAAGACGCTAAGTCTGACTTGCCATTAAATAATGTGTATGTATTTAAAAGTAAATTACCTGTAACTATTTCAGAAGCAGTATTTACTGGAAAAGAAGGTGATGTTGTAGGACCATATCAAGAGAATGGATTTTATAAAATCTCTAAAATTGCTGATTTTATGCAACTTCCAGATTCTGTGGAAGCAAGTTATATTACGGTAGGTTATAGAGGTTCACAAAGATCAACCTCTCTTAAGACTAAAGAACAAGCAGAGAAAACAGCAGATAGTATTTTAAGATTGGTAAAAAACAGTTCATCTAAATTTGCTGAAATTGCCAATATTATAAATGAAGATAATAGTAAAGGAAAAGGAGGAGAACTTGGATGGGTTTCTAAAGAGATGGCTTTCAGTCCTAATTTTGATTCAGATTTCGCAGCTTATTTATTTGAAAATAAAAAAGGAACAGTACAAGTTGTTGAAACACAGTTTGGTTATCAAATAATAAAGATTGAAGATCAAAAAAATTATCAAAAAGCTTCTAAGTTAGTTACATTGTCAAGACAGATTCTTGCATCGGTTGAAACTGAAAATTTTTATTATCAAAACGCAGAAACTTTTTCTTCGAACTTAGTTAATGGTGGAGATTTTGATGCATTGGCTAAAGAGAGTTCTTATACAGTTTTACCTGCAATAGGAATCAAAGTATTGGATGAGAATGTTCCTGGACTCGCAGGCAGTCAAAGGCAGATTGTAAATTGGGCTTTTAATGGTCAAAACAAACTAAATAGCGTAAAGAGATTTGACGTAGATAACGGATATGTTGTTGCACTTTTAAATGGGAAAACTCCTAAAGGATTGTCTCCTGTTTCAAATGTTATAAATAGGATTAAGCCTACTTTAATAAATAAGAAAAAGGCTGAATTAATTGCTGCTAAAATGAAAGGCGCTACATTGGAAGAAATAGCTTCTAATAACGGTGTTAATGTAAGTACAGCATCAAATGTTTCTCTAGCAAGCCCAACACTTTCAGGTGTAGGTTCTGAGCCAATGATTGTTGGTGCAATGATGGGATCTAGTGAAGGAAAATTGGTAAATAAATTAGCTGGAGTAAAAGGTGTATTTGCATTTGATGTAATAGGAAAACAAGCAGCTGTAGAATTACCAAATTATGAATCTGCTCGTAAGAAAATTGCTGATAAGACTCAATTAAAAAGTAATTCTATTTACAATTCATTGAAGTCTTCATATGATCTTTCAGATAATAGAGCACAGTTGTATTAAAAAACAATAAACTTTATATTTTATAAGCGCTCGACATTGTCGAGCGCTTTTTTTATTATATTTATAGTAACATTTACCGATTATTGTCGTCAATTATATATAAGTAATAATAAAAGGCTATTTTCAAGTGAGTTCAGATTTTTTAAAAAAGACAGCATATATTTTTTGGGGATTAATCCTAGTTTCAATAGGAATCTTATATATCACACATCCAGAAGTTTTCTCTTCTGAGTATTTAGTGAATTTTATCAAAGAATTTAGGAATGAAATGATAATCGTCTATGTTATTATTTCCTTAGTTAGAGGCTTCTTCCTATTGCCTAGTACACCATTTATATTGGTAGGAGTACTATTATTTCCTGAAAATTTATTGATGGTTCTAGTAATCTCTATGATTGGAATAGTGTTCTCTTCAACAGCGCTATATTATTTTTCAGACTTATTAGGATTCAGTAGTTTTCTTGAGCGTAAGTTTCCTAAAAAAGTGGCTAAATGGAAAAAGATATTAAGCCACCCAAATGCTATATTTTATGTGATAGGATGGTCTTTTTTTCCATTTGTACCTACAGATATGATCTGTTATGTAGCAGGAATAATAAAAATGCCATTTAAAAATATGATGCTAGGAATTTTTATAGGAGAATTGGTTTTAGTGGCTGCTTACGTATATTTTTGGAATGAGATTGTAAATCTGTTTTAGTCATATATATTTAAATAATAAAAAAGCGCCCAATGTTAATTGGACGCTTTTTTATTGTTTTCTTAAGTTATATAATTCTATTGATTCATAGACGCTAAGAATTCGTCGTTGTTAAGAGTAGTTTTAACTCTATCACTTAAGAATTCCATCGCTTCGATAGGATTCATATCAGCAAGGTACTTACGTAACACCCACATTCTCTGTAGTGTTTTCTCATCCAATAATAAATCATCTCTACGCGTACTAGATTTTACTAGATCAATTGCAGGATAAATTCTACGATTTGAAATATTTCTATCCAATTGTAATTCCATGTTACCAGTACCTTTAAATTCTTCAAAGATAACTTCGTCCATTTTAGAACCAGTATCAGTTAATGCAGTTGCAATAATAGATAAAGAGCCTCCATTTTCAATATTACGAGCCGCTCCAAAGAAACGTTTTGGCTTGTGTAATGCGTTGGCATCAATACCTCCAGACAAGATCTTACCAGATGCTGGAGCAACTGTATTATATGCTCTTGCAAGACGCGTAATAGAATCTAATAAGATCACTACATCATGTCCACATTCAACAAGTCTTTTAGCCTTTTCGAGAACGATATTAGCAACACGTACATGTTTATCAGCAGGTTCGTCAAACGTTGAAGCAACTACTTCTCCTTTTACATTACGTTGCATATCAGTAACCTCCTCTGGACGTTCATCAATTAATAAAATTATTTGATATACTTCTGGGTGATTGGTTGAGATAGCATTGGCAATATCTTTTAATAAGATGGTTTTACCAGTTTTAGGTTGTGAAACAATCATTCCACGTTGTCCTTTTCCTATAGGAGCAAAAAGATCAATAATACGTGTAGATTTATTTCCTTTTAATTCCAAATTTAATTTTTCATCTGGAAATAATGGTTTTAAATGTTCAAATGAAACTCTATCACGAACTACATTAGGATTTAATCCATTGATTTTTGACACTCTGATTAATGGAAAATATTTTTCACCTTCTTTAGGTGGACGGACATTTCCTAGAACCGTATCTCCAGTTTTCAAACCAAATAATTTTATCTGAGATTGTGATACATAAATATCATCAGGAGAAGAAAGGTAATTGTAATCAGAAGAACGTAAGAAACCATAACCGTCAGGCATCATTTCAAGAACTCCTTCACTTTCAATAATTCCGTCAAATTCATAATCAGGATCTCTATAACGATTTCCACTCTTGTTTTTAGTCTTTTGGTCCTTATGTTGAGGTTTAGACTTAGAATGATCTGGTTTATTGGTTGGTTTGTTTTCTGTTTTTGCAGGCTGAGTATTTTCCTCTTTAGCTACAACTTCTTTTTTTGGAGCGTTGTGCTGTGGTTTTCTCACGACAGGTTGAGGTTTAACTTCTTCTTTTTTCTCCTCAAGTTTTAAATCAAGTTGTGGAGAAGTTTCTTTTACAACCTTTGTAGGTTGAGAAGGAATTTCTTTAATGGCTTCCTTAGTTTCTGTATTTGCAGAAGGAACTCTTAGACCATTACTTTTTGGTTTCGCAATGCGTGCGCGTTTAGGTTTTTCAGAATTTTTAGATTCTGCAGGTTTAGAAGTCTTTACTGGATTAGCAGCTTGATGATCTAAAACTTGATAGACTAGGTCTAACTTGTTTAATTGACTAAATTTTGGAAGCCCAATTTCTTTAGCAATTTTTTGTAACTCGACAAGGGATTTCTCCTTGAGTTTTGAAATTTCAAACATTATGTATAGTTAATGATTTATAATAATCAGTTATTCGAATGGTAAGTAAGTATATTGATTGATTTAAATTGCGTTAATGTGCAACTTTCTACATGAAGTAGATAGCAAATATATAAAATAAAATGAATATTAAAATTTTTATCATATAAAAGATTAGTTTACTTTTGTGAACCGTTAATTAAAACAAACAATGATTCAACGTATTCAATCAATTTATTTACTGATTTCAGCAATTGTTTCTGGAGGATTGATATTTTTATTAAGCCTATGGAAGGACGTTGATGGAAACTCAATTCTTGCCAAGAGTTTGTTGGTGAGTGATGATTGGATGTTAAAAATGATACCTATATTATTTATAGGATCAGCAATATTTTCATTGAGTTCTATTTTTCAGTTTAAAAATAGACAATTACAATTTGTTTTAGGACGTATTAATATTTTGACCAACCTTATTTTATTGGGATTACTCGTATATCAATCTCTAAATTTATCTGGAGAAACATTAGTTTCGGAGAAAGGTATTGGATCAGCACTTCCTATTGTTGCTATTATTCTGCAAGTCATGGCGAATAAGGCAATAAAGAAAGATGAAGATCTTGTAAAATCTGTAGATAGATTACGGTAAGACTAGTATCTTAGTATATTTAGTGAGAAAAACCCATTCCTTTTTAGGAATGGGTTTTTTATTATAGGTTTATATTACACGCAGTGATTTTTAAAAAATAGCCTAACTTTTCTGTGTGATTGACTAGTATTTTAAACTCTTTTTTCAAGTTCTATAATTTCCATTTCTTTTATATCCGAGCCATCTATTTTAAACCGTAGCATCGTTCTCACTTGATGAAATCCATGTTTCCCAGCAGCACCTGGATTTAAGTGTAATAGATTTAACTTTTTGTCAAATTGTACTTTTAGGATATGAGAATGTCCGCTGATAAATATTTTAGGAGGATTTAATTTAATTTCTTCGCGTATTCTAGTATAGTACTTATTGGGATATCCACCTATATGTGTCATCCATACATCTACATTTTCAACCGTAAAGCGATTGTCAAGCGGAAACTCTGTTCTTGCTAGTGCATCATCAATATTCCCGTATACAGCGCGTAGAAACTTTATTTTTTTAATTGTATCAGTAACTTTTAAGTCTCCGATGTCTCCTGCATGCCATACTTCGTCTGCTTGATTTACAAATTTTAATATTTGGTCATCAATATAACTATGTGTGTCGGAAAGTAATAAAATTTTCTTCATTTGATAAAAAAGGAATCTAAAATACTACCGTATATTTGTAGTGCACAAAAATAGGATTTTAGGTTGAGATATTTTATTGAACTTTCATATAATGGAACAAATTATCACGGATGGCAAGTACAGCCAAATGTAATTTCAGTTCAAGAAAAAATCAATGATGGCCTTTCTAAATTGTTGAAAGAGTCAATTAATATTATGGGTGCCGGAAGAACTGATGCTGGAGTTCATGCTTCGCAAATGTATGCACACTTTGATTATGACAATGAGATTGATATCAAATACCTTATTGATCGATTGAACTCCTTTCTTCCAGATGATATAGTGATTTATAAAATATTTCCTGTTGATGAAAAAGCACATACACGATTTCATGCAACTAGTAGAAGTTATGAGTATAGAATATATTTAGGAAGAAATCCGTTTCTACTTAATACGACTTGGCAGTTGTATCGTTACGAACTGGATGTTGAGAAAATGAACGATGCTGCAAAGATATTATTGAATCATACAGATTTTAAATGTTTTTCTAAATCCAATACAGATGTAAGTACGTATAATTGTGATGTGAGAGAAGCGATATGGAAGCAAAAAGATAATTTGTTAGTTTTTCATATTACTGCCGACCGATTTTTAAGGAACATGGTTCGTGCAATTGTAGGAACATTGATTAATGTAGGGTTGGGAAAGAATAGTATTGAGGACATTATTAAGATTATAGAAAGTAGAAATAGAAGTGAGGCCGGACTTTCAGTTCCAGCAAGAGGATTGTTCTTGACAAGAATTGAATACCCTAAAACGATTATAGGAAATGAGTAGTACAACAGGAAAAGCATTTGACACAAAGATATTTAAACGATTGATGCATTATGCAAGTAAGTATCGCTTGCCTTTTTTTATCACGACGCTTTCGGCAATCTTATTATCTCTTCTTGCTGTTTCTAAGCCTAAAATTATTCAGTTTATCATTGACATAAAGTTTCCATTAAATGACAGTACTGTTATCTTAAAATATGTTGGGCTACTATTTATAATACTTCTGTCTGAATCTTTAATTCGATTGTTATTTATTTTTCTTGCCAATAAATTAGGCTATAGTATTATTAAAGACATCCGAATGAAACTGTACAATCATATGCTCAGTTTTAAAATGTCTTATTTTGATAAATCTTCAGTAGGAAAACTTGTTACAAGAGTCGTCACAGATACAGAACAAATCGCCAATTTTTTCAGTAATGGCCTTTTTATGATTATCAGTGATTTATTGACAATGCTTGCAGTAATTGTTGCAATGTTGTTGATGAATTGGCGCTTGTCATTAATAGCTCTTGGAGTATTACCAATTTTAATTTATGCGACTAAGATTTTTCAGATTGCCATGAAATCATCGTTTAGAGAAGTGAGAACTCAAGCGGCAAATCTGAATGGTTTTGTGCAAGAAAGAGTGACAGGAATGAATATTGTTCAATTGTTCAATCGTGAAAAAATAGAGTATAATAATTTTGTAGAAATAAATAACAAGCATAAAAAGGCTTGGATAAAAACGGTATGGTATTACTCTATATTTTTCCCAGTTGCTGAGGTTTTATCGTCAATTGCAATTGGATTAATAGTGTGGTATGGAGGTTTACAAGTTATAGCAGAAGGATCGACAACTGAAGTTGGACAGGTTATCGCTTTTATCATGTATTCCAATATGTTGTTTCGACCTTTACGTCAGATAGCAGATAAGTTCAACACACTGCAGATGGGAATGGTTGCTGGTGATAGAGTATTTGAGATATTGGACACAGAAAGTCATATAGATGCTAATGGAGATGTAGAAGTAGAAAAATTTGAAGGAAAAATTTCTTTTCAAGATGTACGTTTTAGTTATATAAAAAGGGAGGAAGTACTGAAAGGAGTTTCATTTAATGTGAATCCTGGAGAAACTATTGCAATTGTAGGAGCAACAGGAGCAGGAAAATCTACAATTATCAATTTGTTAAATCGTTTTTATGATATAGATTCGGGAACGATCACAATAGATAATCATAGAATCAAGGAGTACACATTACCATCCTTAAGAAAACATGTAGCAGTAGTTTTACAAGATGTTTTTCTTTTTTCAGATACAATATATAAGAATATTATTTTGGATAAGGATATTTCATTGGAAGAAGTAAAAACTGCCGCGAAAGAAATAGGGATTCATAATTTTATCATGAGTTTGCCACAAGGATATGACTACAATGTAAAAGAGCGAGGCGTTATGCTTTCGTCAGGGCAACGTCAATTAATTGCTTTTTTAAGAGCGTATGTAAGTAATCCTAGTATTTTAATATTGGATGAAGCAACATCATCTATTGACTCTTATTCTGAGCAATTAATTCAAGATGCAACGGATACAATCACACAACATCAGACGTCTATTATCATTGCGCATCGATTGACTACAATAAAAAAAGCGGACAAAATTATTGTGATGGATAAAGGCTTGATTGTAGAGCAAGGTACTCATCAAGAGTTACTTGATAATAAAGGGTATTATAGTAATTTACATGAAATGCAATTTAAAAAAGAAGCGAGTTAGACCATTACGTTAAATCACTTTTTAGCGTTTCTACCAATCCAAATTCGTTTTCATACAATACAAATTCTCCGTCTTTGATATAAGAAATTTTCCCTGTTTCTTCTGATACAACCAAGCATAAAGCATCTGATTTTTCAGTAATTCCTATTGCTGCTCTGTGGCGTAATCCGAATCTTGTTGGAATATCTTTATTGGAAAGAGGAAGGACTACACGAGTTGCAATAATCATATTCCCTTTAATAATAGTCGCTCCATCATGTAAAGGACTGTTTTTATAAAAGATACTTTCAAGAATAGGGCCATTCACCTCAGCGTTCATTCGATCACCAGTGCTTGTTGCAAAATCCAATTTTTGATCTCTCTCAAAAACTAATAAAGCACCCGTTCTTGAATTCCCCATAGATATACAAGAACTCACAATGATATCTACATCAGTCTCAAGATTTATTTCAGACTTTAAGAATTTAAGTTGTTTTAAAAAACTCTTTTTTGAGGCGAAATTTGTTGTGCCTAGCATTAGTAAAAACTTTCTTATCTCCTGCTGGAAGACAACAATTAGAGCAATAACTCCACCACCGATTAATGTTCCTAGTATTCCGCTTAACATCTCCATTTCCAGGGTCTGAGTGATTTTCCACATTAAGAAAATAATGGTAATCCCAATAAAGATATTAATAGCAACTGTTCCACGTAGTAATTTGTAGATGTAATAAAGAAATATCGCAACGAGGACAACATCAAGAATGTCTAAAAATGAGTAGTCCAAAAAGTCAAGCATAAAATGTTTTTTTGTAAATGTAATAAAATTCTGTTTAACGTATTTTTAAGCAATTTGCTCATAAATTTTTACGGCTTCCATAGCCTCTTTTACATCATGAACGCGTAAAATGTTTGTGCCATTCATTAGCGCCATAGTATTTCCAACTGTAGTTGCGTTTAAGGCCTCTTTAGCAGAAGAATTAAGCACTTTATACAACATTGACTTTCGCGACAATCCACATAATATGGGAACCCCAATAGATTTAAAATAAGACAAGTTTTTAAGTAATGTATAATTGTGTTCCGTAGTTTTTCCAAATCCAAATCCTACATCTAGAATAATATCATTTACTTTTTCTTTTCGAAGGGCCATAATTTTTTCTGAAAAATAATGAGTAACACTAAATATAACATTGTCATAAGTAGGATTGTGCTGCATATCTTGAGGAGTACCTTGAATATGCATCAGAATATAGGGAACTTGTAATTCTCCAACCGTTTTAAACATTTTAGTGTCTAGTGTTCCACCTGAAATATCATTGATGATACTTGCTCCAGAGGTTATGCTTTTTCTTGCAACTGTACTTCGGAAAGTGTCAGTAGAAATTAGGATATCTGGAAATGTATCCACTAATAATTCTATTGTAGGAATTAATCTTTTTAATTCTTCATCTTCAGAAATCTGTGTCGCATTAGGCTTTGAAGAATAAGCACCGACATCTATAAAAGAGGCTCCTTCATGAAGCATTTTTTCTGTCTGTAGCAGTAGTCTCTTGTCTGAATTATATTTTCCACCATCATAGAAAGAATCTGGAGTTACGTTTAAGATTCCCATAACTTTGGGAGTAGATAAATCAACTAAATTTCCCTTACAATTTATTGTCATGATGATTTATTTATGAGCAACCGTATTTACAATTTTAGTCATTATTGGTGCTTGATACTCTGCCATCTGTTGCATTAAGTTTTCGATGGAATCACTGATCAACACCATATTCCTATTCTCTATTTTTAAAAAACCTTCTTCAACCATTAAATCTAATTGCGCTAACATTGGGTTGAAAAAATTGTTGGTATTTAAAAAGCCTATTGGTTTATTTTCTATGCCCAATTGTCCCAAAGTCAACACTTCAAAAACTTCATCCAACGTTCCAAATCCTCCAGCCAATGTAATATATCCATCAACAAGTTTGCTCATTTTTACTTTTCGAGTACTCATTTTTTTGGTCACAACAACTTTTGTAATATCAGAATGGACAACTTCTTCATGCTTTAAAAGATGAGGTATTATTCCAATTACGTTTCCGTTATGTTTTAATAACTCATCTGCTAGCGCTCCCATCATCCCAATTTTTCCTCCGCCATAAACCAACCCAATATTATTTTCTCCAAAATAGGCTCCAACTTTTTCAGCAGCTTCCTTATAAATAGGATTAAAACCGATACTTGCTCCACAAAAAACTGCTATTTTTTTCATTGGTCAAAAGAAATTTTTTAATTCGTTATATTTATCCGAAATTTACGCAAAATAATTAATGATTTATGCAGAATACCTCAAAACAATATGACGAAATAATTGATATGTGTCGATCACTGTTTATCAATAAAATGACCGATTACGGAAGTGCTTGGAGGATATTGCGGTTGCCATCATTAACAGATCAGATTTTTATCAAGACACAACGAATCCGTCAATTACAAGAGAATACAACTCGCAAAGTTGATGAAGGTGAGGCTTCTGAATTTATAGGGGTTATTAATTATTCAATCATGGCGTTGATACAGTTGGAAAAAGGAATTGTTGAAACTCCAGACTTAAATACGGAGCAAGCTACTGAATTATATGACAAGCATATTGCTATTACTAAGTCTTTAATGGAAGATAAAAACCATGATTATGGTGAGGCTTGGAGAGATATGCGTATAAGTTCTTTAACGGATTTAATTTTACAAAAATTACTTCGTGTTAAACAAATAGAAGACAATAAAGGTAAAACATTAGTGTCTGAAGGAATAGATGCTAATTATCAAGATATGATCAATTATGCGGTGTTTTCCTTAATTCATATGAACGAAAAATAAAAAATTATATAGATGAAATTTTTAACCCTTTTAGCACGACTTTTTGTTGCAGCAACTTTTCTTTTTTCAGGATTTGTAAAATTGGTAGATCCATTAGGATCTTCATATAAATTCACAGAATATTTTGGTGCAGATGTATTGAATATGGAATTTTTGATTCTGTACGCATTACCATTTTCTATTGTATTAATTATTGCTGAAATAATGCTAGGAGTAATGCTTCTGATTGGTTACAAACCAAAATTTACAGTTTTGGCTTTATTTTTAATGACTTTATTATTTTTATTTTTAACATGGTATTCAGCATATTACGATAAAGTTACAGATTGTGGATGTTTCGGTGATGCTATAAAATTAACACCTTGGCAGACATTTAATAAGAATATATTGTTAATTGCTTTAATTGGATTTTTAATCTATGAATTGAAATATATTAAGCCTATATTTTCTAAAAACATAACAAGATGGTTTTCTTTTGGGTCATTAATGGTGTTTTTATTTATCACTTACCATGTATTGACGCATTTACCATTGATTGATTTCAGACCCTATGCGATTGATAAAAATATTCAGCAAGGAATGAAAGAGTTTGGTGTTGATGGACTGCCTAAAGTGCATGATTTTTATTTAGAGACCAATGATGGGGACGACTTAACGGATGAGTTGTTGAGTAAAGATAAAGTGATGTTCGTAGTAGCATATGACATAGATATTTCTGACAATCAAGGATTTTCTAATATTAAAGCCGCAACAGATTTAGCCAAGGAAAATGGATATATTGTATATGGATTGTCTGCATCTTATATTGATGATTTAGTATCATTAAATTTAAAAAACCAAATGAATTTCGAATGGTTGTTTGTTGATGGAACAGTATTGAAAACAATTATCAGAGCCAATCCTGGTATTATTACTTTAAATAAAGGAACTGTTACCGGAAAATGGAACTGGATTGATGCAGATAACTTTAAACCATAAGTTTTGAAACAAGTATTATTAGTGTTTATCGGAGGAGGTTTTGGAAGCGTATTGCGTTTTTGGGTGGGTAAATATTTAAATAATGCAGAGACAGGTATTCCTTATGGAACTTTTGCTGCGAATATTTTAGGAAGTCTTTTGATAGGAATTGTTTTAGGCCTTGCTGCTAAAAATGATTCACTTTCTCCTAATCAAACATTATTTCTTGCAACAGGTTTCTGTGGTGGATTTACGACATTTTCAACATTTGCTTATGAAAATCATGTCTTTCTGAAATCAGGAGATTTCACAAGTTTTGCTTTTTATACAATTGCGAGTTTTGTCGTAGGATTTCTAGCGGTATTTTTAGGATTGTATCTTGTGAAGACTGTATTTTAATGTTTTTGAAACGTCATAACTCCGGCTTTCACCTCTACTTCTAAATTATTTTCTTCGGGAGGAATCGGACAAGAATACCCATCATTATATGCGCAATAAGGATTGTAAGCCTTATTAAAATCTATAACAATTGTGTCTCCTTTAGGAATTTCTAAATCTATATAACGTCCAGCATCATAAGTTTCCACACCATTAGTTTTATCATTAAATGGAATGAATAAATGATTGTAATATTCAGGATCTAATATTAATTTTTGATTTTGATAGACTCTTAAAGTTACTTCTTGACCGTTTAAAACAAATGTAGCTATTCCATATTGTGCATACAATGGTGTTTTTTCTCCAGAAGTAGGCATTTCGAAAATAGGTGCATCAGGAGTTCGAGTAAAATCAGCCTCAATTTTGTAAGATTTATTTGTAGGGAAAAAAGAAAGGCTTTTAAATTTTCTTAAATCTCTAGGTTTTAATGGTGATGTTTTTTTGTCAGAATAGTGAACATTTAATTTATATTGAAATTGTTCAATCTCTTCAGTATGCGACATTTTTTTTTCTTGTGAACAACTAGAATATGAAATCAGTAAAAGTAGTAGAATAGAAATGTTTTTCATTTTTGTTTTAATTGTTTGTAAAGATATCAATTTAATTAGTAGTTTTGACTAAGTAAAAATTACAATAAGAAATGAATAATTTTACAATATATAGAAATGTTTCAAAGCAGGGCAAATGCATTGTTTCTGGATGGTATGTGTTGTGATTATATAAAAATAAAAAATATCAATATCATTTAAATCCGGCTTATAGCCGGATTTTTTACTTTTATACTATTAACTACATTATGAAAAAACTTTTTAAAAACTATATAAATACTTTTGGAGGACTCTCTAAAGAAGTTTGGTGGTTAGCATTGATAACTATTGTCAACAGAGCAGGAACGATGGTAATTCCATTTTTATCATTGTACTTGACAGAAAGTTTAGAAATAGATATTTCAAACGTAGGTTGGGTTATGACTTGCTATGGACTAGGTTCATTAGTTGGCTCATGGTTGGGTGGAAAATTGACAGATACCTTTGGATACTATAAAGTGATGTTTTTTAGTATAGTTACAACTGGATTGTTGTTTTTTTGGCTGCAAACTTTAACTACTTTTCAAAGTTTTTGTTGGGGTATATTTATTGTGATGATTGTTGCAGATACTTTCAGACCAGCAATGTTTGTAGCGTTAAATGCATATAGTAAGCCTGAAAATAGAACTCGATCATTAACTTTAATTAGACTCGCAATTAACTTAGGTTTTTTTGTTGCACCGCCTGTAGGAGGTTTGATTATAGTTGCAATTGGCTATTCAGGCTTGTTTTGGTTAGATGGTGTAACGTGTATTCTTGCAGGGTTTTTACTGTTGAAAGTCTTGAATCCAAAGAAAGTTACTGAGTTAGATGTTATAAAAGTTGAAAATCCAGAATCTGTGTATAAAGACAAAGCCTTTTGGATATTCTTTCTAGCGATGTTTATCTTCGCATTCGTTTTTTTACAATATTTTTCTACCATGCCATTATACTATAGAAACGTCTATGAATTATCTGAATTTGAAATTGGACTATTATTAGGTTTCAGCGGTTTGGTAATATTTATATTTGAAATGCCATTTATTAAATGGCTTAATGAAAAGAAAAAGTCAAATGCATATTACGTATTTATAGGGTTGATTCTTACAGGATTGAGTTTTTTTGTGTTGAATCTAACATCTTGGATTGCAATATTAGTAATAGGAATATTGTTAATGACCGTTGGAGAAATGATTGCATTTCCATTTTCAAATTCTTTCGCTGCTCAGCGAGCAAAAAAAGGAAATCAAGGAGAATACATGGCCTTGTATAGTATCTCATTCTCGTTTGCTCATATTTTCGGGCACAATTCTGGAATGCAACTGGTAGATAAGTTTGGTTTTGAAACTGCGTGGAATATCATGACAATTATAGCATTTATTGGAGTAATCATTCTGTATATACTGATGAGAGTTTTGAAAAATGAAAAACAATTAAAAAGTTTATAAAAGATGAATTTAAATCAAGTTACAGTTCCTTCTATTGATATAGAAAAAGCAATTGTTTTTTACCAAACTTTAGGTTTAAAACTGATTGTAAAAGTATTGCCGCATTATGCAAGATTCGAATGTAATGATGGGAGTTCAACATTTTCTATTCATCTTGTTGATGAATTACCGACAGGAAATGGTGTTGTAGTTTATTTTGAAAATGATAATTTGGATGAAAAAGTCAAAGCCTTACAATCCAATGGACTTGTTTTTTCTTCGCTTCCTGAAGATAAATTTTGGTTGTGGAGAGAAGCACATCTTACAGACCTTGACGGAAATAAAATTATTTTATTCAAGGCTGGAGAGAATAGAAAAAATCCTCCTTGGCGAATTGTTTAATTGCATATTTTACAATCATCTTTTTCTTGAATTTCGCCAACAAGATTACCGTTTTCATTCAATACAAATCCACAACAATCCATAAAGCCTTGGGCAATTAGTTTACGTGCTCGTTGAATTTGAGATTTGGTAGTTGGTAAATTTTGATTTAATTGTTTGGCAACATCAACTTGCTTCATTCCTTTTATGTCAGATAAAAATAATGGATCACGATATTTCTTAGGTAAGTTCTGTAAAATTCCACGTAAACAGTCTTTTTCTGTGTGAATGGTTGTTTCTATTTCAATTTCCGACTCAAAATTAGCAATTTCAACAGTTTTATTGGTTGACTTAAAATAATCTAATATAGAATTCCTGGCAATTGTAAAGATCCACGGTTTTAGTTTTGTGATGTCTTTTAATGTGTGAAGTTTCGTGTGAATTTTGATAAAAGTATCTTGCAAAATATCATCAGCTGTAAAATCGTTTTTCACTTTACTAATGATAAATCTTCTAAGATCCTGAGAGTATTTTTGCCAAACTTGATGTGTTGTCATAAGAAATTTTATATAAAAATTGAGCACAGTTTTTTAAACTATGCTCAATAAATTTATTTAGCAATTACAACTAGTGCAAGAGCAATTTTCACAAGTGCAACTAGAGCAATTTCCGCCTTTGCAACCTTCACAGTTACATGTGCAATCTGTATTTTTCATTTTATTTGTTTTTAATGTTCACTTAATAGACCAATAAATTACAAAAAAGATGCAAGAATATTTAATTATTTGTGCTTAATATACTATTCGAATAAAACTTCTGGAGTTTTCCAAGAGATTGAATCTCCTAATATACTATGCTTCTCACTGATTAAATTCAATTTTACAGGTGTAAACTGTATCAATAGATAATCTGTAGTTCTGTTTTTATAAAAATTATCCCATTTTTTTTTCCAAAACTTTTCTTTTAATTCTTTTGAATTAACAAGCTTCGCAGAGCCTTGAATAGTTACATAACTTGAATTCTCGTTATCAAAATAATATAAAGTTACATTCTGATTATTTTTAATCTGATTTACCTTTTTGCTTTTAGGGTTAGTAGCCATCCATATATTAAAATTTTCATCTGGAGGAAATGGATCCATCGTTCTTGCATGAGCAATTCCTACAGAATCGATTGTGATTAAAGCACAGTTTTTAGATGAAGTAATAATTTCTATTGCAATACTATTCAAGTCTGAAATTATAGAAGCTTCATTTTTTTTATTTGAGCAACTGATTGAAATTAGAAATAAAAACAGGATTGAAAGTTGTTTCGTTTTTGGTACTAGCATAATCTTTAATTGAATAGTTTTATAATGTGTATCCTCTTTAATCCCTCTTCGTTCATTTACATGTTTCTGCGATACTGTCCTCCAACTTCAAACAGAGCATGGGTAATTTGTCCTAAAGAACAAACTTTACAAACGTCCATTAAGGCTTCAAAAATGTTCTCATTATTAATAGCCTTGTGTTGTAAGTCTTTCAATAATTGATCTGTACTATTTGTTTTATGTAAATTTTCTAAAGTTGTAATTTGAAATTGTTTTTCTTCTTCAGTTGCACGAATAACTTCCGCAGGGATAACGGTAGGAGAGCCTTTACTACTCAAGAATGTGTTTACTCCAATTATCGGAAACTCACCATTGTGTTTTAACGTTTCATAATACAAACTTTCTTCTTGAATTTTAGAACGTTGATACATGGTTTCCATGGCTCCTAAAACGCCTCCTCGTTCTGTAATTCTATCAAATTCTAATAAGACTGCTTCCTCAACTAAGTCTGTTAGTTCTTCAATAATAAACGAACCTTGAATTGGGTTTTCATTCTTATTCAATCCCAACTCTTTGTTGATGATTAACTGAATCGCCATTGCTCTTCGAACTGACTCTTCTGTAGGTGTTGTAATTGCTTCATCATACGCATTGGTGTGTAAAGAATTACAGTTGTCATAGATTGCATATAACGCTTGAAGTGTAGTTCTAATATCATTAAAATCGATTTCTTGCGCATGTAAACTACGACCAGAAGTCTGAATATGATACTTTAACATTTGTGCTCTTGCATTTGCACCATATTTATGCTTCATTGCTTTTGCCCAAATTTTACGAGCTACACGACCAATAACTGCATATTCTGGATCAATTCCGTTAGAGAAAAAGAACGATAGGTTTGGACCAAATTTGTTGATGTCCATTCCTCTTGAAAGGTAATATTCAACATATGTAAACCCGTTTGATAAAGTAAATGCCAATTGTGAAATTGGATTGGCTCCCGCTTCAGCAATATGGTATCCTGAAATAGAAACTGAGTAGAAATTACGAACATTGTTTTCGATAAAATATTCTTGAACATCACCCATCAATCGCAACGCAAATTCTGTAGAGAAAATACAGGTGTTTTGTGCTTGATCTTCTTTTAATATATCTGCTTGAACAGTTCCTCTTACTTGAGTAATCGTTTTTATTTTTATATCTTGATACACATCATTTGAAAGTACTTGATCTCCTGTGACTCCAAGTAACATTAATCCTAAGCCGTTGTTTCCATCAGGTAATTTCCCATTATATTTTGGACGTTCCTTGCCTTTATACAACGCAGCTATTTTTGCTTCTACTTCTTTTTCTAAACCATTCTCTGTAATGTAAATTTCACATTGTTGGTCAATGGCGGCATTCATAAAGAAACCTAATAACATAGGAGCAGGACCATTAATAGTCATACTTACAGATGTCATTACATGTGCCAAGTCAAAACCTGAATACAGTTTTTTTGCATCATCAAGACAGCAGATTGAAACACCTGCATTTCCTATTTTTCCATAAATATCTGGACGCAAATCAGGATCATTCCCATACAATGTAACACTGTCAAACGCAGTTGATAATCGTTTTGCTGGTAATCCCATACTCACGTAGTGAAAACGACGGTTCGTACGTTCTGGACCACCCTCTCCTGCAAACATTCTTGCTGGATCTTCACCGGTTCTTTTAAATGGATACAATCCTGATGTATAGGGGAATTCTCCAGGAACATTTTCTTGCAGACACCATTTTAAGATATCTCCCCAAGCTTTATATTTAGGCAAAGCAATCTTCGGAATTTGAGAATGTGATAGTGATTCAGTATGCGTTTCTATTTTTATTTCTTTATCTCTTACTTTAAAAGAATAAATTGGATTTTTATAACGATTGACCTTTTCATCCCAACCAGTAATTACTTCCCAGTTATATGGATTTAAGCCAAGTTTTACCTTGTCGAATTGAGCAAGTAATAATTTTGCAAATGGTAAATCGTCATTCTGAACTTGTTTCAGAATCTCATCTTCGTTTAATCCAGTTTTCAGGATGTTGATTTGGTCGCTGAGTGAAGACAAAGCAATAGACTCTATCGTTTTGTAAATTCCATACAATTTTTGGGCAACTTCAACTTGTGCATTTCCGCTTTTATCATACGCACGATTATTTTCAGCAATTTCTGATAAATAGCGAATTCGAGAGGGTGGAATAACAAAGATCTTCTCACTCATTTCTTCTGAAATTTCGAAAGTAGATTTTAAATCAGAATTTGCTTTTTCAACCAACTTATCCATAATTGCTTTATACAACGTATTCATTCCAGGATCGTTGAATTGTGAAGCGATAGTTCCATAAACTGGTAAATCATCTTGATGCACGTCCCAAAGATTATTATTACGCATGTATTGTTTTTTTACATCGCGTAAGGCATCTAGAGAACCTCTTTTGTCAAATTTATTGATCGCAACTAAATCGGCAAAATCAAGCATATCAATTTTCTCTAACTGAGTAGCAGCTCCAAATTCTGGTGTCATTACATAAAGAGAAACATCACTATGTTCAATAATTTCTGTATCAGATTGTCCAATTCCAGAAGTCTCTAAAATAATCAAATCGTATTCTGCAGCTTTTAAAACTTGGACAGCCTCGTTTACATATTTAGACAATGCTAAATTAGATTGACGCGTAGCTAAACTTCTCATATATACTCTTGGAGAATTGATTGCATTCATGCGAATTCTATCGCCAAGTAAAGCGCCTCCAGTTTTGCGTTTTGAGGGGTCTACCGATATTAATCCAACAGTTTTTTCTGGAAAATCAATTAAGAATCTTCTAACCAATTCATCTACTAATGAAGATTTACCCGCTCCACCAGTTCCTGTAATTCCTAAAACAGGAGTTGTAGATGTTGTATTTTTTTTATGAATTGCTTCTAATGTCTTTTTTGCTACTTCTGGAAAATTCTCAGCCGATGAAATAATCCTGCCAATAGATTTAGGATTTTTATCACTTAAAGTATCTATTTCGTCATTTAATACATCACCAATTGCATAATCTGATTGTTTAACCAAGTCGTTAATCATTCCTTGCAATCCTAAAGATCTACCGTCATCAGGAGAGTATATTCTTGTAATTCCATAATCCATTAAGTCTTTGATTTCTTCTGGTAGAATTACTCCACCTCCGCCACCAAAAATTTTAATGTGTTCAGCCCCTTTTTCTTTGAGCAAATCATACATGTATTTGAAATACTCATTATGACCTCCTTGATATGACGTCAATGCAATTGCGTTAGCATCTTCTTGAATGGCAGTGTTTACAACTTCTTCAACACTTCTATCATGACCTAAATGTATCACTTCAACACCTGTTGATTGAATAATTCTTCGCATAATATTAATGGCTGCATCATGACCATCAAATAGTGAGGCTGCAGTTACAATTCTTACTTTGTATTTTGGTTTGTATGGCTGAACTTGTTCCATTTATTGTGCTCAATTTTAGAAGTGCAATTTACGGAATTTTGAGGTTTAATTATTAAAAAGCATTAAATTTAACTAATACCATATTTTAAGCCCAGAATAGGTTATTTCTTTAAAGATACTTTAAAAAGAAAAGAGTTTTCTGTTTTCAATATAGGATGGGTTATGTTTATTTTTACAGGCTTTTTTTCAAATGAAATATTCAGGTAGGCGATTTATCTATTTTTAATATTGATTTTAAAGGTATGAAATATATATGTTTGGTATGATTATTGTTCAATTATTATTAGAATAGAGTTCATTTTTAAAACGTATACGTATGAAATTTATAAAATTACTTCCCTTAGTTTTAGTATTGTTTGTAGCATCTTGCACAACAGTTAAAGTTGCTACAGATTATGATTCAAATACTGATTTCAATCAATATAAAACATTTTCTTTTTATAAAAAAGGAATTGATAAAGTTGAAATTTCTGATTTGGATAAAAAAAGAATTTTAAGAGCAATTGAAACTGAATTGACTGCTAAAGGAATGACTAAATCTGAAAATCCAGATGTGATCATTAATATTTTTGCAACATCTAATAAGAAAATAAACGTATACAACGATTACAATTATTTTTGGAGGCCATGGTACTATGGACCGAATTTCAATACTAGAATTTCTCAATATAATCAAGGAACATTGTTTATCGATATGATAGATAATAAGAAGAAAGAATTGGTGTGGCAAGGTATAGGAAGAGGAGCGCTATCGATCAGTAGTGTTTCCAAAAAAGATGAAAGAGTGAATGAGTTTGTCGCTGAAATCTTGGCGAAATATCCTCCTTTTATTGAATAAAAAAAAGAAAGATGATTGAAATGCTCCAATTTATTGGGGCATTTTTTATTTTTGCCCAATGAATTATAACAACCTTCCAAAACTTGAACCTGAAGATTTTTATTATAATGATCAAGGATATCGTGTTTTTACCGAAAAATACCATATAAAAAGAGGTCATTGTTGTAAAAGTGGTTGTAAACATTGTCCTTATGGTTACGATAAAAAAACGGATACTGTAAAGGGGAAATAAAGCGTAATTCTTTTTCTACGCATTCTTCTTAATTAAATAGTGTACATTTAGTATCATAATTGTTTTATACTAAGTTCTACTATGACTAACGATCCTTCAATATTGAGAACTATTGAACAATCAAAAGCTCTTCTAAAACCCAATCAAAAATGTATCATCAATACCGAAATTGATGGAATTTTATGTGGAATACTGTTACAAAACATCTTAAACTGGAAAGTTGTTGGGTTCTGTGATAGTAAAGAGAGTATATGGATGAATCCACATCTTGAAAAAGAATTTAATGAGATAGTGTTTGTAGATATCTATTTGGCAAAACCTTCCTTTAAATGTATAGACCAACATATAGTTGCTAAAGACTTGGAACATGTGAAACTACTATCTGAAAATATAAATAAACAAAATCCAAATCACGAAAGGTATCGATATGCTTCAAGTAATTCTGCTGATAAAATGTCTTATAAGTGGAAATATCCATTTGGAACTATCCATTATTTAATTGCCTGTTTGGAAAGTATTGGGTATGAAATTGATATTAAAAATAGTAAATTCTTCAGTGTATCTAGTTATGACTTACTACTCAGAGCCGATAATGCAGCCATAAGTACTGTGAAAGATTACAAAGAAAATGCATTGGAATGGTGGGAATGGTTGAAAGAACTAGGAGGGAAGCAAATAGAAGTTTTGGCGGCATACTGTGTTGAATTAGAAGAATCGCATGCTCAAAAATCCTACGATGAATTGGCAGTGATATTTAAAAATACATTTCATTGTAATTCGAAGGATGGTAATTTCTCTAATAATTTAAATGCTGAAGGTCTATCTACAGATTCTATTACTGATTATATCGCTAAAGTTGCAGAATCATTAGGGCTTTCTACCTTAAAATTGGAAAGACGTATGAATCTCTATAAAGGAAATTATTTGACGGAATCAACGAATGATAAAAAGGCTATTGATAACATATTAAATGATAAGGAATTGTCTACGTACGCATATGTCTATAAGGACAAACTTAGTTATACGCTTGGACCTTTTAAAAAGGCTAATAATCAATAGACATTTCCTTTTTACTACTGGACTTTAAATTGTAGTCTTTATGACTGAATTCATTATTGAACAATAGGAATTTAGCAAACAGTTTTACAACTTCCACATTGACTGAATTTCCAAGTTGTTTATAGGCTACGTTGTCTTTTTTATTCAAAATAAGGGTATCAGGAAAACTCTGTAATCGTGCGCCTTCTCTTGGAGTCAGGTAACGTTGTCTCTCACCAATTATCGAAGTATGTGTTATTGCAACCAATGCCGGAAAATAAGTAGGTTGTTTCACGCGAAGTCCTGAAGGTCTAAAATGCATGATTGTTTCCCATATATTAGGGTTTTCAACTTGTCCTGCTTGCCATTCAAATTTTGCTTTTGATCCATGGAAATTTTCCAATGAGTGTGCCTTTTTAAGCCATAAATCAATGAATTTTTTATTGTCTAGATACAATTGATTGTTCTTGATAATAAAGTTACGCTTCCATTTTGGGTTTTCATCTAAATCTTCTTCAATATCAAGTTCTTTCAATCGGTCCGCCCAAACAGGAAATCCAGGAAGTTTACCTTTCAAGTTCTGAATAAATTCGCCCCATAAATTTATTAATTCATATTTATGTTGCTCAATTTTATACTTTTCAAGGTTTTCAATTTCAGTATCCTCTTGAAGAATATGTTCTATTGAACATTCATTTTTATCTTTACATACTTCAAAATTGAATGTAGGAATTGCGCCTAAATCTTTACGCTTACATAAAATAAAAACTCTCTGGCGATATTGTGGAATACCAATATTATGAGGACTGAAAACAATTGGGTTTTCACTCACATTATATCCCAATGCTGTAATATTTTCATGAATTGTTTTCCAAGTTCTTCCGTTATCATGAGTAGATAAATTTCTTACATTCTCCAGAAGAAGGTATTTTGGATTGTGGTATTTAGCAATCCTTATAATGTCAAAAAATAGGGTTCCTCGTGGATCAGAAATTCCCATTCTGTTTCCTGCTTTAGAAAAAGATTGACAAGGAAATCCGCCACATAACACATCGTGCTTTGGGATGTTCTTTTCGTCAACTTGTGTAATATCACCTGCAGGTTTTAAGCCGTAATTTTCTTCATAGGTGTTTCTACAGTTTTCATCTATATCAGATGCGAATACACAATCGCCACCAAGATCGCTTAGTGCTTGATGAAATCCACCGATTCCACAGAAAAGATCAATAAATTTGAAACTATTTTCCACTTAAAATTTGTAATAAAATATAATGAGAATCAAAACTAATATTATTAATAGAATACTGAATGTTTTTAAAATCCAAAATTGGATTAGTTATTAACATCTATAGATAGATTAAAATATAAGATACAATTTTGTTTTCAGAGAGCAATTTTGTCTAATTTTTCGAAAGAATTTTATCATTGGTTAAATGTTGGTCATAATGAATGCTAACGTTGTTGTATATGGTTTGTCACGTGTTTTAAGTACTAAGGTTAGTAAATAAATCACAGATAGAAAGTCTACGAGGACTTTCGTAATTAAACTAAAACTAGCAATTAATTTTATCCTTTATTGTGCTTTCGTTTTTCGGCACGATAGTTGAACTCTTGAAAATCACTAATAATTCTCATGAAAAAACTCATACTCATATTTCTTTTAATTCCTGTTATTGGGTTTTCTCAAGGAAAATTAAATCAAGCCAAAAATAATTTATCCTCCAAATCCAAATCCAAATCCGAGTCTTCTTCCTCCGGCGAAAGTTCCGGTTCAAGTAAAGTTGATTTTAATGTTGGTCGTGCTTTTGTTCAAGTGTTCTTATACGCTCCGAAAATAGTTTTGGGAGGTGTTTACTTAACTGCATTTGGCGATTTTGAACGCCGTCATTTTTCGCCCTACCCATATTATTACGGCAACGTTCAAGGCGAATATGATTTTGGATTGGAAACAGAAGACAAAAAAAGTTTGATTGGTGCTGGTGTAAATTATCTTTCAGGAGATTATATAAATTCTGCTGAAGCAAATGTAAATTATCGTTTCCTTCCTTTTCTTGGAGTTGATCTGTCTCATCAAAGTTTTTTTGAAGAGGGTCTCAATGGTAGCGATCGTTTGGATGTCACTTCATTGATGGTGAATTATTTTCGTTTACGAGAACGATCTTTTACTGGATGGTGGGGGATTGGTGCTACTTATGTTGGAAACGAAGTAAATACTTATGGTTTTACTTACAATATCGGATTGGAGGTTTACCCTGTAAAACCGATGAGCTTTCTTGTATCATACAAACAATCGTTTATCAATCAAAACCATATTAATGTAACCAAGTATCAGACAAAATATCACAGAAAGAAAATGGCTTATTACATTGGATATCATGACATTTCTATAGTAGGGGTGAAGGCTTCTGGAATGGTTTTGGGTGTTGAGGTTAGTTTTTAGCAATCTCTCACAAAATTCTTTAATGACTTGTTCAAATCTCTTTATTTACAATAGGATTCATATACCCTCAAAAACTCTTTAATTCTATGAATTATAAAAAAACTATATTATGTAGTCTTTATTTAGGATGGGTTATAATGAAGCACAACGTATTTTTATAAGATTAGTTGCTATCCCCTAGGGAGGCTATGATTTTTATACTTTGTTGTGGTGCGTTTTTCTCCGTTCAATTTTTTTTTTTTGCTATTAGGCTTTATTAGTTAAGCAAATCCGCCATTTGCTCCGATATTTTGTCCTGTCATCCATTTTGAATCATCATCTACAAGAAGTAAGATGATTTTTGCAATGTCTTCAGGTTCGCCAATTCGATTAAAAGCAGACATTGAAGCCAAACGTTTTATAACTTCCTCATTTTTTCCTTGTTTGAAAAGTTCCGTATTAACTGGACCTGGTGAAATAGAATTTACTGTAATTCCTTTAGTTCCTACTTCTTTCGCAAACACTCTAGTTAGCTGTTCAACTGCAGCTTTAGTGGCGGAATATGTTCCATAAGTCGGCAACATTAGTCGTGTTACAGAACTCGAAAAATTAATTATCCTTCCATTATCTTCTAAAAGTGTAGATGCCTCTCTCATTGTGTTGAAAACTCCTTTTACATTTATATCAAAAATTCTATCAAAATCTTCGTCCGTTGTGTCTTTAATCAATTTATAAATTGCAATTCCAGCATTGTTTATCAACACATCAATTTTTTCAAATTTCTCAATGGTTTTTTGAAATAAT
>JAWUWX010000023.1:0-11414 GCA_034111625.1 Flavobacteriaceae bacterium
TGGCTTAGATGATACGAAATCGACATTCCTGACGCTGAATTAATAAATCCATCTTGAGAACTTAAATCAAATGCCATCACACCATTATTATCATCATCACATAAAGTCAGATCCATCGGTTGTGTGGCGATAGGAGCATCATAAACTTCTATAGTAAATTCACCATCTAATGTGCTAACAACTCCACAAATGTCTGTTGATTCCACAATAACAGAATAAAGACCATTTATGGAAGCGTTGACATTAGTGAAAGATATATTTGGATCATTTGAAAATGGTGTGGTTGAATTATCTTTAAACCATTTGTAAATAGGTGTTCCAGGCAATAACTGACTCAATGTAGTAAAATCGTCTCCAACACATAAATTAACATCTAAATCATTTATGATGTTAGTTTGTCCACTTGAATCGGTTGAAGTGATTTCAATTTGTGAAAATATAGACGAAATAAAAGGAGGAAGACCTTGAGAGGATTTTTTTCCTCCTAGATCAATACTAGCATGTTGATAATTAGCAGCAAGTCCATCTTCTTCAGGACTTTCAATCACTCCTAAAAATGCAAAACCATTGTTGTAAGATTCAGATAATGCTCTATATATTTTTTTGTCTGGGCCTAATTGTAATGCACCTCTGTATAAATTTCTAGAATTATTGGCGCCATCAATTGCAACTCTAGATGCGTTTATTTGAGTTAAAGTAGGCAAATTAATATCAAATTGATAAAGAGCAGAAAAGTGATTTATAGGATTGTTATTAGAACCATCATTATTATAATAGTCATTAGATGCATGTGCATACAATTTTTCACTATTTGCAGAAAATTCTAATCCGTAAGGTCTATTTGCGCTAAACACATCATTTGAAGAAGTAGCAGGAAGAGTTAAATATCTTTGATTGGATACAATTCCAGTTACATCATCAAAATCGTATAACAATATCGCTCTATCCGACATATGTGCTATTGCTAATTTCTTTCCATCAGGAGATATTTTTAAATAACCTCTTACGTCATTAGCAGAAAAAGAAACATTTGATCTCACTGGAGAACTCTCAACTCCGGAAGTAGTAATTTTATATGCGAAAAATTCATTTGTTCCATTTGTGTAAGATATTGCCCAAAAAGTTTGACATTCATTACCTTTAACAGCGGCAACTTTTTCTGTCCATGTGTTTCTATTAACTCCTTGCATTAAATTATTGGCTACAGTTACTACATCACCAAGTCCGCCATCAGCAGTCATATCAATCGTGTAATAAAAAAAGCCTAACTGATCACTTCCAACTGCTGATCCAACAGTGAATATATAATATTCAGTAGTATTTCCAGGTCTTGGAATAATCATTGCTGATTGTGAACTTGAATTACTTCCCTCCATTCCTTGTCCGTTTGGCATGATATCATGATCTCTATTCCATACAGTTGAACCATCAGAATAGAACAATAAGTCTCCACTAGAATCTGAAAAAGAAGAGCAACCTTCACGAGTGTATATTCGACTATTGTTTATAGGAACAGGACTTCCACTATTAAAGTCTAGTCCAGCATTCTCACCAAAAAACCAATTATTAGCCTGTCCTTGTGAGAAAGAGTTTATTACAAATAATAAAAGGAATAAATATATAAATTGTCTCATCAATTATAAAAATTAGCACAGTCAACAAATATAAGAAATTGGGTATCTAATTAACTCTAATTGAGAAATTTTAACATTTATAGATCACGACGTTTTAACAATCTATAAGAAAGGTAGGTAAATATGAATATCCAAGTCAAAACAATGATGATATCTAAAGAATGAACAGAGAAATCTTTACTTAAATCTTCTCCAACTTGATTGGCTAGTGATCTAACTGCCGATAGTTTTGTAAACGGTTCCTTTATTAGATTGGTCATTGATTCCAGGGGAAGAAATTGCATGAATTTATTCACAACATCACTGTCTTCGCTTATTTTCCAATACAATAATCCTCTTGTGATATTTTCAATAAAAAGCCACACCAATATTCCCGCTACTGCAAATGCTGACCGCTTTATAAGAATTCCCATAAATAACCCAAAAGAGAAAAAACCAACCAATTTTACAAAAAATGCAAGTATGTACTCTAAGTCTGAAAAAATTATTGAGGGTTCATTGAAATCAGAATAAATCAATCCTAATATAAGTGAAACTACAAAAACAAATATTGTTGAAATTAAGGCAAAAACTACAATTGTATAAAACTTTGATAAGATGAATTCTTTTTTACTTAATCCATCAATAAGGTTTTGCTTGAGCGTTTTATTCGAATATTCATTAGCCATCATTGAAACAATAACGAGTAACAGGAAAAACTTAATAGTTCCTGAAAGCCAAGTATTTAGGTGCCATATATATGGAAAATTGAAGATTCCCATTTCTGCCAAATGAAATTTCACTGGACCGATGTCAAACTTTATTGCAGCAATAAATGCTGTAGAAGTAAGCAGTAAGAAATAAGTAATGATTAAAACTTTACTAGCTCTACTGTGTTTTAATTTGTAAAATTCTATATTTAATAATCGAAACATGCTTATTGGTTGTTAGTTAATAATAAGAATTGTTGTTCAAGACTTGGTTTACGTTTTACAAGATGTGATAAAACGATTCCGTTATTAAATAAATATTGATTGATTTCCATTGCAGAAATATCTTTATTTAGAACCGAAACCAATTTATCTTCTTCATTCTTTACAGATGAAATTCCGTCGTAATTTTCTAATAACTCTTTTAATTTATCTTGATTTCCTTCTATTTTAACATCAAAAAATCCATGGGAAGCAGTCATCTCTTCTGTTCTTCCTTCATAAAGTTTGATGCCGTTTCTTATCACAACGACATGAGAACATACCTTTTCCACTTCGTCCAATAAATGAGACGCGAGAAGAATAGTTGTACCGTTAGCGGCAATATCTTTTATTATTTGTCTGATTTCATGAATTCCTTGAGGATCAAGACCATTTGTCGGTTCGTCCAAAATTAAAATTTCAGGATCATTAAGCAATGCAGAAGCGATTGCCAATCGTTGTTTCATTCCAAGAGAAAAAGTTTTAAACTTACTATCTTTACGATCGTAAAGATTTACTGCTTTTAATTTTGCATCAATATTATCATAAGGAACACCTTTAATTTTACAGACTAATTTGAGATTCTGAGTAGCGGTCATGTAAGGGTAAAAGTTTGGACGCTCAATAATAGCTCCTACTTTTTTAAGTGCTTCATGGGTGGAAATTTTACCGTTAAACCAACTGAATTCGCCAGAAGTTGCATTTACAACATTCAAGATAATTCCAAGAGTTGTAGATTTTCCACTACCATTAGGTCCTAGAATTCCGTAAACGTTTCCTTTTTTTATTTCAAATGATAAATTGTTAACTGCATGTACAGAACCGTACTTTTTATCAAGATTGTTGAGTGATAATATGGTTTCCAATAGAAAAATTGATTTGGTTGATATAAGTTAAACGACCAAGTTACAATTTTGTAACAAAAAAAGGCTTTAATGTGAAAGGTACTTAAAAATCAAAATCATCAATATTGTCAAAGATATCTAGATTGTCAAATTCTTCTTCGTCATTTAAATCAATTTCGGCTTCAAAAGCCTTTTCTGGAGCTTCTTCAGGAGCATCACCAAATGCAAAAGCCACTTTAGGGGCAGTTATAGATTCTTCAATATTGTTATCAGACAATTCAATATAGAATGTCCACATAGACATAAAATCATATACGTAAATGAGTTTGTCTCCCTTGTTTTGTAGTGTATCTTTTAAAATGTGTGATTGCATAGAAGAAGATTCTCCTGCATCAGACATGTCAAATAATGGAATTTCTTCACCTTGATTCCAATCTGCATCAGAAGTGTAAAAGGAAGCCATTTCTTGACCGTTGAATCCAAAAGCTTTTGCAATAATTTTATGCAAATCTTCAAGATTATTTGAACTGTCAATTAAGATGTCTCTAATAACATCTTTTTCAACATCTAGTATAGCTCTTACTTTATATATCATACTCGTTTTAATATTCTACAAAAATACTCTATAATGTTTAGATTCATTATTTTTACCACTAATATTAATTTCAAATATGGATAAACGGAAAGTATTGAGTTATCTGAATGATATCGTTTCTAAAAATACGTTGATGGAAACATTGCAGATTAAGTTCACAGAGATCGGAGAAGATTTTTTGGTTGCTCAGATGCCTGTAAATTCTAGAGTTCATCAACCTATGGGATTATTACATGGAGGAGCGACTGTTGCACTTGCAGAAAGTGTAGGGAGCTCTGCTTCAGCGATGTCAGTAGATTTAGAAAAATTTTCAGTTAAAGGAATCGAAATCTCAGCCAATCACCTAAAAAGTGTTCAAGAAGGAATAATTACGGCTACTGCACGCATAATTCATAAAGGTAGAACGACGCACTTATGGGAAATTAAAGTTACCGATGAACAAGACAACTTAGTCTCAATATGTAAACTCACCAATATAGTCTTGCCAAAAAAATAAAGTTCAATGCGTTTTTTAAAGAAATTATTTAAAATTTTAGGTATTATATTTTTGATTTTGCTGGTCTCCTTTACCATTCTGATCAATGTCTTTTTTAAACCTAAATCAGACCAAACTATTCAGGAGTCTTTTAACGAGTCTAATATTAAAGTGTATATTGATTATAAAAAATTTGAAGGAAATAGAACTAGAATTATTTCTACGAGAAAAGAAGTCGATACTTCATTGCCAAACCTAATTTTTGTGCATGGAAGTCCAGGTTCTGCCATGGATTATGAAAAGTATTTAAAGGATGATGAACTGCATAAACGAGCAAATATTTTTGCTTATGATAGAACCGGTTATGGAGAAGAAAATGTAGGAGAAATTACAACTATTGCTACTGAAATTGAATTGCTTAATTCTATTACAGATAGTTTGGGTGTTTCTAAAACGGTATTGGTTGGGTATTCTTATGGCGGACCTATTGCTTTAGGCTCAAAGCGACTGTATAAAAAAATCGTGTTGCCTGCTCCAGCAGTATATTCCGAAGTAGAGCCTATGTTTTGGGCTTTGAACTTTTATAAGTGGAGAGTGACAAGATGGTTAATGCCGAAATTACTACAAGCAGCTTCAAAAGAAAAATTACAGCATCAAGAAGATCTTAGAAAACATCAGGAGGATTGGGGAAATAATCTTTCTGAAGTGTATGCAATTCATGGAAATAAAGATTGGATCGTTCCTATTGGGAATTCAGAATTTATAGAAAAGCAGTTTAATGATGAATGTTTCGAAATACTGGTCCTTGAAGAAGCAGGACATGACTTGATTTGGTCAAGATATGAAGAGATTAAAAATGAATTAATTAAGGTACTTGAAGAGTGATGGAAGTTGAAAAAAAAATAGCAGCATCTTTGCGGGACAAAATTCCATTTGTGATGTATAGAAAGCCTAATTCTACGAAGATAGTTAGCGTTTTTCAAAAGGATACTTCTATTAATTTTACACATGATTTTGTTGAAAAAGGATTTGTTTTTGCGCCGTTTGACGGAATAGATAAAACGCTACTAATTCCTGATTCTATCTCGGAAAGAGAAATTTTTGATGCAAACAGTATTTCGTTTGAAGAGAAAGAAAAAACCAATTCACAACTTGGGAAGAAAGAGCACATTGCATTGGTTGAAAAAGGAATCAATTTTATTAATACTTCTGAAATTGATAAAGTAGTATTATCAAGAAAAGAGAAAATAGAAGTAGAAGGGTTTGATTGTTGGGAAACTTTTAAAAAATTAACAACTATATATCCTAATGCCTTTGTATATCTATGGTTTCATCCTGTAAGTGGAATGTGGCTTGGTGCAACTCCTGAAGTCTTATTATCTATTAAAAATGAGCGGTTTAAAATTATGTCTTTGGCATCTACACAAGAATATAAAGTCGATTTAGATGTTGTTTGGAATGCTAAAGAAATTGAAGAGCATCAGATAGTAACAGATTATATAGTTTCGAAATTAGAAAAGAAGAATCTGAAAATTTCAGAGACTTATACTGTAAAAGCAGGAAGTTTAGTTCATTTAAGAGCTGACATTTCAGGACGTATTTCTTCTTCAGATTTTGACCTTAAAAAAATGATTCAGGTCTTGCATCCTACACCTGCAATATGTGGAATGCCAAAAGAGTTAGCAAAAGAGTTTATCTTAAAAAACGAAAATTATCACCGTGAATATTACACGGGGTTTTTAGGCGAAATAAATGACAAAACAATCGATTTATTTGTCAATTTAAGGTGTATGAAGTTAGATATAGATCATAAACAAGTATCCCTTTATATAGGTGGCGGAATTACGAAAGATAGCAATGCAACGTTAGAATGGGAAGAAACGGTTGCGAAGTCTAAAGTGATGAAAAAGGTATTATTTTAAATTATAAAGCAATACTACTTAATTAAATTGATAATATTCGATTTATACATTTTTCCGATAGGAATTGTATTGTTTCCAATTAGTATTCTATTTCCTTCGAGACTATTTATATGCTCTATGGCAACAATAAATGATTTGTGTACTTGAATAAATTTTTCAGTCGAAATTTTTTCTAGCAAATTTGAAATTTTATCTCTTACGAGGATACTATCATTTTTTAAAACAACTTTGGAATAATTTCCTGCAGCTTCTATATAAAGTATATCAGAAATTTTAACTTGAAAATGCTTTTTATTGCTACTCAAAAAAATATGTTCACTTAGAGTGTTTTGATCAGGTTGTGCAGTTATAGGATTATTTTCTTTAATGTGAATTGCTTTATTTACAGCTTTTAAAAAGCGTTCAAAACTAAAAGGTTTTAAAAGATAATCTGTAATTTCCAATTCATAACCTTTTAATGCATATTCTTTATAAGCAGTTGTTACAATAACTTTTGGTTTGTTTGGTAAGGTTTTTAAAAAATCAAAACCTTTTAATTTCGGCATATTTAAATCTAAGAAAATTAAGTCTATAGAGTTTGTTCTTAAATAATCTAAAGCCTCAATAGCATCATAGCAATGCTTCATTAATTTCATGTTCGGCAACATATCACAATAATTTTTTATAATATCATGTGCAATATGCTCGTCGTCTATGATAAGGTATCTAACCATTACTGTAATTGTAATTTAGCGGTATAAACAGAATTAGTGCTTGTAAATATAAGATTATGTTTTTTAGGATATGCTAACTCTAACCTGCGTTTTATATTTTTAATTCCAATACCAGCTTTTTCAGGTAAAGCATTTCCATCAAAATTATTCTCAATTTCAAAGAATATTTTTTTGTTTTTAGAAGTCAGACTTATATGAATGTAGGCAGCCTCTCTTAAGTTTTCTACTCCGTGTTTAAAAGCATTCTCTAATAATATAATAAACAACAAAGGCATTACTTCGGTTGTATGATCATCAATGTCAATATGAAATTGTATGTCGATACTTTTATAATAACGCATACGATGTAATTCAATATAATTTTTTAAATAGGCTATTTCTTCTTCAAGAGGTACCAGACTTTTTTCACCTTCATAGATACTGTAACGCATCAAATCGGATAACTTTAAAATCAGTTTTTTTGATTTTTCAGCATCTTTATCAACCATACCGTATAAGTTGTTGAGCATATTAAAAAAGAAATGAGGATTTACTTGACTTTGTAAATGGAGTAACTCGTTTTTCGTTTTTTCGTTTTTTAATTTCAATACGGATTTTAATTGTGTAAGTACCCAAATAACACCTAAAACGAGAAGAATTAAATAATAGATTAAAACAAGAACTCCAACAATCGTTGGATAGTCACCTAGAAATACTACAGAGTTTTTTTGAAGTATTACAGCTTCATAGAAAGTAATTCCAATAGGAATAATAATACTTATAAAAACTATTATTTTAAGGATAAACCAGTTGTTTCTTTTTAAGAATGATATCATACTACAAAGTTAAAACAATCATACTAATATCCATTAATAAGTGACAAACGTTCATTTTGAAGCGCCGTAAATATTCTTAGGAGTGATAAACTTACTTTACATACATCAATGATGATTGTAAGATTCAATAAGGAGTGTTCATCACAAAAATTTAATTTAAAGATACCTTATAAATACTTTTGTACCATCAAAACCAACTTATTAAATCAATTATAATGAAAAAACGAATTTTAAGATATTTAAAACATGTATCACTTACATTCTTTGTATTAGCAGGTATTGCAATTTTATTTGGACTTTATCATGGTGCATCCGCTAGTTATGGACATAACAAATTGCGAATCGCATCTGATGGAGATGGACCCTACGCTTTTTATAAAAACGACAGTGTTTTAAATGTAAACTATATAAAAGGGAATAAAAAGGATGGTTTTTATCTAGATCAAAAAGAGTATAATTCAAATGAATCAATACTAGCAAATTGTTTTTTTGCTTTAGATTCAACAAGTTTTGATTTTACGCTTAAAACAGATTTTGAAACTCCAAAAACCGTTTATAATGACAATAATAAAGTACTAGCAATTTCTGATATTGAAAGTGGTTACAAAACCTTTAGAGATTTTTTAATAAGTAGTGAGGTTATTGACCAGAATCTAAATTGGACTTTTGGAAAAGGACACTTGGTCTTAGTTGGAGATTTTGTAGATAGAGGTTTTTCTACAACTCAAGTCCTTTGGTTTATTTACAAGCTAGAACAAGATGCTAAAAAACAAGGAGGACAAGTACATTTTATTATTGGAAATCATGAGTTAAAAAACTTTTATGGAGATTATCAAGCAGCATCTTTGAAATATACTTTTATCGCTTCAATTTTAGGAAAAACACAATCTAATTTATATGATGCTAATTCATTTTTAGGCAAATGGATGTCGTCTAAAAATGTTATTGAGTCTATAAACGGAAACCTGTTTGCGCATGGTGGTTTACATCCAGATATTGTAGATATAGATATGACACTAGAAGAAATTAATAACTTTATAAGAAACGGTTATTATGAAGCGCCCTATCCAAAACCAAATAAAAAATCGACAGATTTATTATTATCATCAAAAACTGGAATTTGCTGGTATCGTGGATATTACAAAGAAGATTTAACACAGGAAGAAGTAGAAAAACCATTGGAGAAATTTAATGCAAAGGCAATCATTGTGGGTCATACACTTCAATCTAAAGTGAAAAGTAAATATAACGGAAAAGTGATTGGAATTGATGTGAAACATTCAAATGATTATCATAAAAATTGGCCTAATAAAAAATCTGAAGGCTTGTTAATTACTGATGATAGATACTATCGTGTATTAGAAAATGGAAGTAAAAAAGAATTATAAAAAACAGAAAAGATGTTAATTATGAAAACTAAAATTTATAATTTTTTAACAAAACCATATATCGTGGTTTTGGCAATGACAATAGGAGTATTGCTATCCATTTTTATTGATAGGAACTTTAATTTCTTCACAGGTTTAACAGTTGCTTTATTGATACTATGGGGAAGTAATTTTGATTGGTCGAAGTTTGGACTTACAAAAAGAATAACATTTGCTAAAGTTTTGAGGAGTCTTGGAATCACGTTACTGCTTATAATTGGATTCTATATTTTTGAATCATTCCTTGCAATGTATATTGATGATATAGATATTTCAACTTTTGATAATGTCAGAGGTAATTTTTCAGAGTATATAAGTTTAATGATTGTTGTTTGGATTTTTGCTGCATTCGGAGAAGAATTTATATATAGAGGTTACTATATGAAAGAGTTGGCCAAATTATTGGGAGATTCTAAAAAGGCATGGCTACTAGCGGCTATAATAGTTTCATTATATTTTGGTACATCACATGCATATCAAGGTCTTATTGGAATTATAGGAGGAACATTGTGGCATTTTAGTATTTCATTGATCTTCTCTAAAAACAAGAACAATCTAATGTCACCAATACTAATACATGGTTTTTATGATACAGTAGGCGTTACATTATTGTATTTAAATCAAGATAGTATAGTTGGAGATTGGATTCAACAACTATTGTCATAAAGGTTTTAAAGTTTCATCACTTCATTCAAATCTTTTTCAGAAATCGAAAGTAAGTTGCTTTTCACCAATCTAGGAATTAAAACTTGCCAATTTTTATCTTCTTTAAATATAGATTTTAAAATTGGCAAGGCCTTATCAATTTCTTTATTGCTTAGTAAGTTTACAGCATACCAATATTTCATTTCAAGATTCTCTGGAAATAAATTTTGAGCCTCTAGATATAGGTTTTCTGCGAGTTTAGAATCTCCATCTTCCATGGCCAAATCACCTTTATTCATATAGTCATAGGCTTTGTGAATTTTCATCAAGCGTTCCAATTCTTCTAACGGATTTTTATGATCTTCTACACGCAAATCCATCAATCTATCTTCCCAAGAATTTCCTGTGGCTGTTCCGCTTACAATTAATATAGCTGCAGATTGTTTTCCTCTGATGTCTCCTTTTTCATTTTCTGCCGCTTTCAAACTTGCTAATAATCGTTCTGCAAGTGTTCCTTTAATCGTTTCAAAAGCAGTTGCCATTGCATCCCAAACAGTATTGTTAAGCATCATATTTGCTTGCACAGAAAAGTTTTTTCCTTGCCTGTCTCCAGCCATATCTATACAAGAACTTCCAGTATGCGCTGCAATTTCTCCTTTGGCGTTTAGCATCGCAACTTGACGATACATTTCTCCTGTGTCATTCTCTGTTAACGCATCTAACGATTGTTGTGCTGTTAAGCCTTGTTTCATCAATGCCAATCCTTTTGGACCATAGATAGGATTCACGAGCGATTGCGTAGCAACAACACCAACACCTGCTTCCCCGTAAACTACAGATGTACCAACGCTAAACCAATGCGATTGCACAGCAACTCCCATATCACCAGTAATTGAATCCATGGCAACAATAGAGTAAGTGTGTACAAGAGGTTCTGATTTTTTATAAGATTGAGCAAATGAAGTTTGAACAATTAATGCCGCGAGTAAAAAATGAAATTTATTCATAAAATATAAATATATCAAGAATACGAATATAGTAATATAAAATAAATTATATATATTGTCGACTGTTAAACATAACTTTAAATATATGCAACCATATATAATAAAAATCATCTAATAATAAAAGATTCATTTTAATCCTAAGCCAATAAATTATGACTCCTAAAAAATCACTTATTTTCCCTGTTTTAATCTTATTGATATTTACTTTTTTTCAAAGTTTTAAAAGCAATACGTACAACTACCATAGTGAATCTTATGAGTCTATACAGAGTGGAGGTAGAGCAACTGCAAATAATGATGGTAATACAGGGGCCCCACTAGAATCGGGAACAGTATGCGCATCATGTCATAGTAGTGGAGTTTTTGGGACTTCAATAAGTATTTCA
>JAWUWX010000024.1:0-15915 GCA_034111625.1 Flavobacteriaceae bacterium
TGGCTTAGATGATACGAAATCGACATTCCTGACGCTGAATTAATAAATCCATCTTGAGAACTTAAATCAAATGCCATCACACCATTATTATCATCATCACATAAAGTCAGATCCATCGGTTGTGTGGCGATAGGAGCATCAAATATTTTTAATTCAAATGAAGTATCTGCATAACAAGTAGCATTCAAGTTATTGGTCATTCTCACGAAAATTGGCTGTCCTCCTGAAATTGTATTTTCAAAATTAACTGGGTCAGAAATTTCACTAGCAACAGTATATTCAGCATCCGTAAAATAAGTCAGCGTATATTCTGTAGTATTTTGTCCATTTAATATTTCCGTTTCTCGAACCATAATATTTGTTCGAATAAATCCATCACTCAATGTTCCGACTAAAGCATCATCACAGACATGAACGGGTACCATACTTGCAGCATCCAATGGCTGAGCGGCAACATATACTTCCGTGTTAAAACTTACATCCGCAACGCAATTAGTGCTATTGATATTTCTCACACGTGCATAAATTGTCTGACCTGAACTGTTAAAATTTGAAACATCCGCTACAGGAATTTGATTTAAATAGGCTGCATCTAAAAAATACAACACTTCAAAAACCATAAGGTCTTGACCTGCAAGAATAGTACTTGCGTTATCATTTAAATTAAAAACGGCAATTCCATCTCCATCACCGTCACATCCAGCCATGATTCCTGGATCAGTAGCCATAGGAGGTTGAACAAATTCAAGTTCAATTTCATCTTCCGCTAGACATCCAGCAGCAAAAGTAGCTTCAACCTTATAAATTCCATTTCCAAGATTGGCAGTATAAGTTTGACTTATTTCGCCCATAATTTCCCCTCCATCTTTAAACCATTTATAATTTGGCGCAACAATAGTAGCATCCAATAAAACTGTATTTTCACATGCTGCATTATTGTCGCTTTTTAATCTATCCTTACCCAAATCAGCATCTAAAACAAAACTTCCTGCCTCCAAAAAAATTGCAGAATCCCAATCAGAATCTTCTTGATCAGCAACAACCAGTTTTATTTCATATGTATTATTAGGAATTACAGTTGCAGTAGCAGTTAATACTTTTGTTCTTCCTCCATAGTTGGTATCATTAATATTATAGCCTTCAAAGAAACTTACATTAGCCCTACAGCCGTTAGCATCATTAATGTTTTTTACACTTACAGGAGTGCCGTCAGGTAAGACTGCCAAATTAGTATATGTAGTAGTCCCTACTTCTCTTAATAAAAAAGCAAAACTATCCGCAAAAAAACATTCAGAGTCACCATCATATTCTTCAGACGCCATTAAAAATCGAAAAGAAATGCTATTAGAAGTAGGAATAAAATTAAATTTAACATACGTCGCATCACTAGTATTGGTCTGACTCAATGCGTTCTCTAAATCAACATCACTTCCAAGACCATTACTAAAATCTACTCTTGCCGAATTCAAAGTATTTCCAGCAGGAAAAGCATGACCTGTTGTAAGCACAATTCCTTCTTCAAAAGGAAATGTGCTTCCTATTGGCGTTTTAAAATACCCATAACTTTTTGTTGTAGCATCTATAGGACTCCCAAATGACTGTTCAGAAAAAGCATCAACTTGAGCACAGTCACCAGAAATTAAAACATTTTCTACTAATTCTTGTAGAGAAAATTCAGATTGTGTTTCGCTAGCTTTATTAATTTCAATGATCTGAGAAAATATATTATTGTTAAAGAATATGAAAAAAGAAATAAATAAGAAAAACCTTTTCATATATTTAATTTTATTTTTTTTAGCGGTCACCTGTTGTTCGTTAGTAATCATTTCCTTAGATGATGAAAAAACTTTTAACATACTTGTTTCATTAAAAATGATTTAAATTTATGTGCAAATATATCAAAAACTGTAGCGATAGTTTTACTGTTTTCACCAAAAATACTTTAGTCAAATTAAGAGTGTTTCGGTATTCAAAATACAGTAATACTAAAAATTTATACTCCTTATTTTATTATAACGTCGCTTATACAAATAATAATATAAGTCATGTAAATTATATTAAAATTGTTATAGGAAATTATAAAGATACCTTCATTTAATAAATCACCTTCTAATAAGACTGAAATTCCCTTTTTCATCTAATGTTGTTCCTTCAGAGTTAGTTAATTGTACTCTAAACCAGTAATCACTTGCCGGAAGTTGTATTCCATTATAATATCCATCCCATCCTGAACTTTGTGGATCTAAGATGGCTACTATCTTCCCAAACCGATCAAATATCTGTATAGGAGAAACTGTAAAACTTGTAGATTCTATTCCTACCAGTTTCCAAGTATCATTATATCCATCATTATTGGGTGTTAGGAATTTAGGATAATCGAGTAGTACAATTGTTAGTTCTATTTCTCCACATCCTATTTTATCATTGACTAGTAACGTGTAAATCCCCCCTAAAAGTCCTGTGAAAATTGGTTCATCTTGAAAAGGTTGATAATCATAATCGTGTTCCAATGAAAATTCGTAATCTCCTATTCCTAAATTGGTCGTATTAATTTCTATAGAATTTCCTGGACTATTGAATTCAATAGTAACAATATCATCTTCTGTAATCGTGGCAAGTGAAGACACCCTTACAAGTATAGATTTTGTCTTAGAGCAAGTTGTAATAGGATTGGTTACCGTAACAGTATAATCAACTCCTTCTGCTGTTAGATCATCGGTATTGATAATAGATAAAATTTGATCTGTTCCTATTTCAACTCCCAATGAATTAAACCATTGATAGTTATAATTACTTTGATTAGGATTTTCTACTGAGATTCTATGCGGTAACAGATTCTCACAGACCAATGTCTCTTCTTCCAAATCATATACTGGATTAGGAAGTACTATAAAATCTACAGTCGTTATTGCTGTGCAAGTTGTGTTTTTGGGATTTTCAACAACCACAGTTATCCTTTGAGTTGCTGTGCTGAAACTACTTGGAAAAGGACTTGTAATTACAACTCCATTACTATCTTTTAATGGATCTACTCCTGAAGCATCATAGTAATATACATTCATTCCTGTTTGACTATTTAAAATATCACTCTCTAATGATGTTGTGTCAAAAATTGAAACTCCATCTGTATCATTTGGATTATCATCACATGATGGAGCCATTATTACTGTTGCTGCTTCTGGTGAATCATCCACTACAAATGTAAGTGTTGTTTTGTCTGTACATACACCTTCAGGATCATTGGTTGTATTGTTGGTGATTACAATATCAATGGTCTGTGAAGCTGTTAAAAAAGGGTTAGGCAATGAACTTCCGATGGTTGTTCCATCTTCATTGAAATAAGTAATGGTAACATCTGCCAAACTCTGACCGTTTAATATTTCAGTCTCAACCATAGAAATATCAAATGGAAATTCACCATCTCCATCATCATCACATTCTGTTAAATCGGTAGGCTTATTGGCTGTTGGTAATTTCTCTACAATCAATGTGATATGGTGTCCATTTCCTAAACAATCATTTCCTAATTGGCTATCAGCGCGTACCCATACCTCTTGCATATCTTCATATCCAATATTTTCATATGCGGTAGGATCTACAATCTCATTAATTTCTGCTGTTGCATCTGCTTCATTTCTATAATAAAAAACATCAACTGCAGTTGGGAATATCGCTTCTACTTCTGCAGTTACACTACTGAAATCAAAAGTTGCTATTCCATCTCTGTTATCTGTGCCATCATCACACTCAGAGAACGTTCTTATAAAACTTGTCAGTATTTCAGATGGTTTTACGATTAAGGTTGCTTGCGTAGTTCTATAACATCCACCTGTGGTTTCTACACGTACCCATAAGTCATTATCTACATTCGGGGTTTTATTAGGATAAGTAGTAGGATTTGTAATTTCTGTTCCTACAATACCGGCTTCTGCTTCGGCAGAAGATTCATAATAGGTAAATATTTCGGTAGTAATTGTAGTAATAATCTCTGAATTTATTTCTGTCAAATTAAAAGAATTATACCCATCAAAATCATCATCACATTGTTCCAAAACAAAAGGTGGACTGTTCAGAACTGGCAATTCAAATACGCTTATCTCAAATGAGGTATCATCATAACAAGTAGCATTCAAGTTATTGGTCATTCGAACATAAACCGTTTGCCCTCCAGCAGTTGTATTTTCAAAAGCAGTTTCCTGAGCAACTGGAATTTGGTTGGTATATCCAGCATCCGTAAAATAGGTCAATGTAAATACTGAAGAATCTTGTCCGTTTAATATATCCGTTTCTCGTTGTGTTAAATCAAAAACTATAAATCCATCTGTATCTGTTCCTACACTTATATTGTCACACTCTTCGATAGAATCAATATTCGCAGAATCCAATGGAAAGGCTAATTCAAACACTTCTATCTCAAAACTAGTTGTATCATAACAATCTGTATTCCCGTTATTTTCTAAACGCACATAAATAGTGTCTATTCCACTTTCATATGGACTTGATAATGGGTTTGAAGCGGCTCCAGTATCTGCGTCTAATTGGCTTAGATGATACGAAATCGACATTCCTGACGCTGAATTAATAAATCCATCTTGAGAACTTAAATCAAATGCCATCACACCATTATTATCATCATCACATAAAGTCAGATCCATCGGTTGTGTGGCGATAGGTGTATCAAAAACTTCTATCTCAAAACTAGTTGTATCATAACAATCTGTATTCCCATCATTTTCTAAACGCACATAAATAGTGTCTGTTCCACTTTCATATGGACTTGATAATGGATTTGAAGCGACTCCAGTATCTGCGTCTAATTGGCTTGGATGATACGTAATCGACATTCCTGATGCTGAATTAATAAATCCATCTTGAGAACTTAAATCAAATGCTATCGTACCATTATTATCATCATCACAGAAAATCATATCTGATGGTTGCGCGGCGATGGGTGGATCAAAAACTTCTATCTCAAAATCAGTAATTGAGAAACAATCAGTTCCTGTATTTGTAACTCTAGCAAAGACTGTTTGTTCTCTAAAAATTGTGTTTTGAAAATTTGTAGCGTCTGAAATGTCATTCGCTCGAATTTGAGCATTACCTCTAGTAGTATGGTACGTTACTGAAACTCCTGATTGTGTTCCAATAATTATGGGAGTATTAATACTCAAATCAAAATCTGTAAAGCCATCAAGTACTCCATCGTCATCACATGTTTCTAAATCAATTGAAACACCTGTAGGAATATTTTCTGTAGGTGGAGGGTTAAAAGTTGCAGTACCACTAAATAAAAGGTCAAAACCTGATGTTGACGAAGACCAATTATTAATAAAAACCAAAAATACATCTCCTGAATTAGCATTAATAGGCGCTAAAAAACCATCTCCAGTTCCTGGACCTTCAGTAGTGTCGGTAGTTCCATTTCCTAAACCAGTAGCACCTCCAGAACTAGCAAGAAACATAGTAGACGAACATCTCACTGGGGCTCCTAAACTATTACAGGATGAATTATTCATATCATAAACTGCCCAATCATAGTCGTCAGTTCCATTATTTGGAGTAAAAGTAAATGCTAATAAACCTCCAGTATCAATTGTCAATTTCAACCATACACTTTGACTTTCTACAGGATCGCTAGTCAAGCATCCAGGATTAGGATTTGATGAAAAATCATCAACTCCGGGACCTGTAGGAGTATATGCAAAATCAATGTCACCACATATTGCAATCGCATTAACACAATCATTTGGTTCTTGAGAATATCCTCGAAAAGCAATCAGAAATAAAAGTGATAACAAAACTCCTTTGGCAGTCATAAAAATATATAATTATCAACAAATATATTAAAAACTATCGCGATAGTTTTAGTATTTTTGCCTAAACATTTAAGTCCTATGAAAGACATATCAGTTTCAATACAACCTACAAATACTCCTACAATTATAAAGTTTGTTCATACCGCTTCTATAACTAATGGTAGTTATGAGTATAATAATATAGATGAAGCAAAAAACTCACAACTTACTCAACAACTATTCTATTTACCTTTTGTAAAAAAAGTATACATAACGGCTGATTTTATTGCGATCGAACGTTTCGATATTATTGAATGGAGTGATGTCCAAGAAGAAGTAAAAGAACAAATTCAAACTTACTTAACTGAAGGCGGAGCGATTATATCCTCTCAAGAAAAATCTTCTAAAAAGGTTGCCTTGGACGTATATATTGAAAGCACTCCCAATCCTAGTGTAATGAAGTTTGTCACGACCAAAATGTTGACATCTCTTACCTTTGAATTTAAAAATATTGATGATGCGAAAGGTTCTCCTCTTGCAGTTGAATTATTCAAACTCCCATTTGTTAAAGAACTATTTATTTCAGAAAATTATATTTCAATTCACAAGTTTGATCTTGTAGAATGGAATGAAGTGACTATTGAAGTTCGTGATTTTATAAAAAAATATATTGCTGACGGCAACATTGTTATTAATGAAAATGCAACTCCGATTACTCAAGAAAGTACTGCCGCTCATGAAGTTGAACTGGATGAAGTATCTCAACTTATAATCAGCATCTTAGATGAATATGTAAAACCTGCTGTTGCTTCAGATGGTGGAAATATAATGTTTGATTCCTATGACGAAAAAAACAAAACTGTAAATGTCATCTTACAAGGAGCTTGCAGCGGATGCCCATCTTCTACAATGACTTTAAAAAGTGGAATTGAAAATATGTTAAAAGAAATGATTCCAAACAAAATTGACCAAGTAATCGCAATTAACGGATAATTCTATGTCAGAAAACATTACACCCTACAAAGACTCCGAACTTGGAAAAAAGGAACAAGTAGCCAAAATGTTCGATACTATTTCAGAGAACTATGATGGATTGAATCGTATGATTTCATTTGGAATAGATGTAAAATGGCGTAAAAAAGTAGTCGCCTTAGTTGCGAATTCTAATCCAAAAAGTGTCTTAGATATTGCTACTGGAACTGGAGATTTAGCCATAAATATTGCTAAAAAAACATCATGTAATAGAATAGTAGGGCTTGACATTTCCAAAGGAATGTTGAATGTAGGAAAGGAAAAAATTATCAAAGAAAACCTTTCTGAAAAAATAGAAATGATTTTAGGAGATTCAGAAAATATTCCATTTGAAGATAATAGTTTTGATGCTATTACAGTGGCATTTGGAGTGCGAAATTTTGAAACCTTAGAAAAAGGGCTTTCGGAGATCTATCGAGTTTTAAAACCTAAAGGAACTTTTGTAGTTTTAGAGACTTCAGTTCCAGTTAAAATTCCTTTCAAGCAGTTTTATAAATTTCACGGTTCTGTAATTTTACCTTTATTAGGAAAATTATTTTCTAAAGACGGTTCTGCCTACTCGTATCTGTCGGAATCTGCATCAAAATTCCCACATGGAGAAACATTCAACAATATTTTAAGAAAAATTGGGTTTATAGATGTAGAAAATAAACCGCAGACATTTGGAGTTGCGACTATTTACACAGCCACAAAATAACTATGAATAAATTTCTAGTCTTATCAATCTCATTACTTTTTTTAGGTATTTCTTCCTCTTTTGCTCAAAGTGATGTTATTGAGCACAAAAAAGATTTTGACCATAAAATCATCCATTTCGGGTATTATATTGGATTGAATAAGAAAGATTTTAAAATCAGTTATACCGAACCAAACACATTTGTTTCAGTAGAGCCAAGTGTAGGGTTTAATGTTGGACTTATTGCAGGATGGAAGATTAATAATAATATTACCCTTCGCATGGAGCCTGGACTTTCCAGTAATACCAAGACTTTAGCATTTACCAATATCGAAGGAGGAGTAATAGATAGCATTCGTAATGCAGGCGGGACATATTTACACATTCCATTATTATTAAAATTAAGCACTAACAGATTGGGAAATATGAGACCTTATATTATAGGTGGAGTTTCTTATGATTATAACTTTTCTAGTAACGAAAAAAATCCTGATGATAATTTCAGCGGAGAGTTTCGAACAAAAACTAGTAATTTTTCATATGAAGTAGGACTTGGTGTAGATTTATACCTTCCTTATTTTATCTTATCAACTTCTATTAGAGGAATTTTTGCCATAAATAATGAATTGATTCCAGACAATACTTCTGCAAGTCCGTGGACAGGACCTATAGATTATTTAGGAACAAGAGGTGTTTTTATAAACTTAGCATTTCACTAATTTCTTCGAAATTCACTTAATAAAATTGCTGTTGCAGTTGCAACATTAAGACTTTCTGTTTCTTGACTTTTTCCAAATCTTGGGATTGTGACAGAATCAGTAATTATATCAAGTATCTCTTGACTTATTCCATTCGCTTCATTTCCCATCACAATGATAGCGTCTTTCTCAATTGGGTTTTTATATATATTTTTACCATCCATTATTGAAGCATAAATTGGTAAAGTTGATGTGTTTAAAAATGGTTTTAATTCAGAATATTCTATTGAAACTCTTTTCAAAGACCCCATTGTTGACTGAACAACTTTGGAATTATAACAATCTACAGTAGTAGGAGAACATAATAGTTGTTCTATCCCAAACCAATCACATAATCTAATAATTGTACCCAGATTTCCAGGATCATTAACACCATCCAATACAAGAGTTGATTTATTAAAATCTAAACCTCTCCCTTCAGGAATGAAGAAAAGCGCCAATACTTGATTTGGATTCTTTAAGTTACTGATCTTTTTCAATTCATTATCTGATACCAATTGAACTTTATCTGATGATATCTCATGAGAAAATGTATCGGTACAGAAGATTATATCCAATTTAAATTCAGATTTCAAGAATTCATTTACACCTTTAACACCTTCAACAATAAATAAATCATGCTTGCTTCGGTACTTTTTTTGTTGTAAACTCGTTATTAATTTTATTTGATTTTTAGATAACATTAAAAGTGTTATTTTTGGACTAATTTAAACTCTTATTTGTTGAAAAACAATTATACAATAATAATCATATTTATTGGAATCTTATTCCTTATTTCTTCTTGTAATACTATAAAATACGTATCTGACAAACAGCAACTACTTATTAAAAACACTATTACAGTAAACGATAAAAAGGATGTAAGCGATGAAATAAATGACTATATCATTCAAAGGCCTAATCGATTGGTTTTAGGAGTTCCTGTTGGCTTAAACTTTTATAATTTAGGGAATAAAGAATATATTGAATCATTTAAAAAATGGAAAGACTCCTTCCCAAACAGAGAACAGTTTCTTTCAAAAACTTTTTCAGAAAAACAAGCAAGAGAGTATCATAAGTTTAAATACAATATAAATCAATGGTTTTTTAAAAATGGTGAAAGCCCTGTGATACTAGACACTTTAAAAACTAAAATCACTGCTAACAACCTCTTAAATCATTTCCAAAATAATGGTTATTTCAGAGCCAAAATAAATTATAATACTAATTTTAATAAGTCCAAAAAAGCAAATATTACGTATAATATTTCTACAGGACAAGTTTTCTCTTTAGACTCTATCGCTAGAGATATTAAAACTCCTGTTTTAGATTCTATTTACGAATTACATAAAAATAGTTCTTATATAAAATCTGGAAATCAATATAAATATTCAGATTTTGAAGATGAAGTAGAGAGAATAACCAAGTTGTATAGAAATTCAGGAATCTACCATTTTACAGGAAACACCATAGGATTCAAAGCAGATTCACTTACTAATTCTTTCACAACAGACATCAAATTAAAAATTGACAATCGATTAATTGAATCTAATGACAGCATTCTCTCAGTCCCCTTTAAAATTCAAAAAATTGCCTCTGTAGATGTATATACTGATTACACCTATAATCGAAAGGATCAACCTTATGGAGTAAGCCAAAAATATGGCAGCATCAATTTTAGAGCTCATGAAATATTAAAATATAACTCTAAATTACTTTCGAATTCCATTTTTCTTGAACCTAATGCAATTTATAAAGACGAAACTAAGGATCTAACAAGAAAGCACTTAAGAGAATTACAGAATTTCAGGTTAATAGATATTAAATATGAAGAAATAAATAGTGATAGCCTTGCTGCCAAAATTTATTTAACACCTTATAAAAAATATTCTTTTGCTACCAATCTTGAATTAACTCATTCCAATATCAAACCTTTAGGAGTTTCTGGAAAACTATCCTTACTGAATCGAAACACTTTTAAAGGCGCTGAAATTTTGCGTTTTTCAGTTCAAGGCTCATTCTTTAACTCATCGCAAGATGCCGCGGCAAATGATAATAACTTTTTTAACGCTTGGGAGTTTGGTGGTGATGTATCTCTTGAAATGCCTAGAATCCTTTTTCCAATAAGAACAGAAAAGATTATCCCGAAGAGAATGTTTCCAAAAACAGTCTTTACAATTGGAACAAGTTTCCAAAAAAATATAGGTTTGGATAAGCAAAAATTTACAGGAATTCTGGATTATAATTGGGAATCAAGTAAAACAAAAAAACATAAAGTTGAATTGCTAAACGCTCAGTATATCAAAAATAAAAATGTTGACGAGTACTTTAATATTTATCGATCAGAATTGACAAACATTTCGTCTATTGCTGATGAAATTTCGAATACAACGACCATATCAACTGACAATTATGATGTAAATGGCAGTTTAATTCCTCTAACATTTATCAGCTATGTTCTCGATACTAATAATGGATTTCAAAACTCTTATCCTACAGAATACCAAACAACCCAAAACGTACAGAAACGTTATGATATAATTACCGAAGATATATTAGTTCCTGTACTATCCTATGAGTTCACTTTTAATAACAGTGAAGATTTCAAGGACAATAATTTCTCTTTTTTCAGAGCAAGAATTAGATCTTCGGGAGCACTAACAAGTACATTAGCCAAAAAAATAAAAGGTGAACAAAGAAAAGAGATTTTAGGAATCGGAGTTGCACAATATTTTAAAACTGATTTTGAATATAAAAAATTCTGGGGAAATTCTACTGAAAATGTTTTGGCATTTAGAAGCCTATTAGGTGTTGCAATCCCCTACGGAAATTCCAATGACATTCCATTCAGCCGTAGTTATTTTATTGGAGGAGCCAACGATTTGAGGGCTTGGAAAATCTACGATTTAGGCCCAGGAGCAACTCAGAATGGACTTGAATTTAATGTAGGCAGCTTGAAATTTCTTACAAGTTTAGAATATCGATTTAAAATTATCAATAGTATAAAAGGTGCCTTTTTTATGGATGCTGGAAATATCTGGGACATAACTGATTCTTCTCTAACCGAGACTACGGGAAAGTTTTCTGGACTGAACTCATTAAAAGATATTGCAATTGGAACAGGAGCAGGAATTCGCTATGATTTTAACTTCTTGGTTTTACGCTTAGACTTAGGATTTAAAACTTACGAACCTTATCAATTGAAAAGTAAACAATGGTTTTCAAATTATAATTTCGCAAATGCTGTTTACAATATCGGAATCAATTATCCTTTCTAGGTTTTAATAATTACTAAAACGTAATAGTAATCTCTTTATTTTCTTTCCATATTTGCCGCAAAAAATCCTTAATTTTGCTTTAATTAAAAACTAAAAACCTTTTTTATGATTAAACCTGGAGTTGCCACTGGAGATGAAGTTCAAGAAATTTTTAAATTGGCTAAAGCCAAAAAATTTGCTTTACCAGCAGTAAATGTTATTGGTTCAAACACCATCAATGCTGTATTGGAAACTGCTAAAGATTTAAATTCACCTGTTATTATTCAGTTTTCAAATGGAGGAGCTGTATTTAATGCTGGTAAAGGATTGTCAAATGATGGTGAAAAAGCAGCTATCGCTGGTGGAATTGCTGGTGCAAAACACGTTCATACGATGGCAGAAGCTTATGGTGTTCCCGTTATTTTACATACGGATCATTGTGCTAAAAAATTATTGCCTTGGATCGATGGTTTATTAGACGCTAGTGAACAGTTTTATGCAGAAACAGGAAAACCATTGTACAGTTCTCATATGATAGATTTATCAGAAGAATCTATTGAAGAAAATATTGAAATCTGTAAAAAATACCTGGCTAGAATGAGTAAAATGGGTATGACTCTTGAAATCGAACTTGGAATTACAGGTGGTGAAGAAGATGGTGTTGACAATACTGATGTTGATGATTCAAAATTGTACACACAACCTGAAGAAGTCGCTTATGCTTATGAAGAATTATCTAAAATAAGCCCTCGTTTTACAATTGCAGCAGCATTTGGAAATGTACATGGTGTTTACAAGCCAGGAAATGTAAAATTGACACCAAAAATTCTTTTAAATTCTCAAGAATATATTTCAGAAAAATACGGAGTAGAACATAACACAATTGATTTTGTATTTCATGGAGGTTCAGGTTCTACTGTTGAAGAAATCAGAGAAGGTATTGATTATGGTGTAATCAAAATGAATATTGATACTGATTTACAATATGGGTTTGCTACTGGGATAAGAGATTATTTTGGTAAAAATGTAGACTATTTAAAATCACAGATTGGTAATCCTGACGGAGATGATGTCCCTAATAAAAAATATTACGACCCTCGGAAATGGCTTAGAGAAGGAGAATTAACTTTTAAAGCACGGTTAAAACAAGCCTTTGAAGACTTAAACAATATCAATACGCTATAATACGTTAGTTATTTATAAAGACTAAAAGAGAAACTATATTTATTTTTAGTTTCTCTTTATTTTTTTAGTAAATTGCCCATCCAGATTTTAATCTAAAATTCATTACGTATGTCAGCTTGGTTTAAAAGAATAGAAAAAGGAATTAGCACTCCTACTGAAGAGAAAAAGGATGTCCCAAAAGGATTATGGCATAAAACTCCAAGTGGAAAAATTGTTGATGCTGACCAATTAAAACAAAACTATTATGTAAGTCCTGAAGACGGATATCATACAAGAGTAGGAAGTAATGAATATTTCGAAATCTTATTTGACAATAATCAATTTAAAGAATTGAATCCTACTATTTCTTCTAAAGATCCATTAAAATTTGTAGATAGTAAAAAGTACTCTGACAGATTAAAAGCTGCAAAAGAAAAGACGAACCTTACTGATGCCGTTCGAACTGCAGTTGGAAAATCTTATGGAAAAGATATAGTTATAGCTTGTATGGATTTTGCTTTTATTGGTGGATCTATGGGAAGTGTTGTAGGAGAAAAAATTGCTCGTGCTGCAGATTATTCATTGAAAAATAAGATTCCATTTATGATCATTTCTAAATCTGGTGGAGCAAGAATGATGGAAGCTGCATTATCTTTAATGCAACTTGCTAAGACCTCGTCAAAATTGGCTCAACTTGCGGACGCAGGAATACCGTATGTTTCTTTATGTACCGATCCTACAACGGGAGGAACGACGGCTTCATTTGCGATGCTAGGCGATGTGAACTTTTCAGAACCTGGTGCTTTAATAGCATTTGCTGGGCCTCGTGTTGTAAGGGACACTACAGGAAAAGAATTACCTGAAGGTTTCCAAACGGCGGAATTCGTCTTAGAACATGGTTTTTTAGACAGAATTATTGAACGTAAAAATCTTAAAAATCAACTAAATCTTTATCTTGACTTAATTTTAAATCAACCATTAAGAAATTAATGAGAAGAAAACACTTTATTACGGGTATTTTTCTCATCCTTATTTCCATAAGTTGTAAGACTAAAAAAACAACTATAAAAGCAACTGAAAATATTCCATATTTTACTTTTACTTCCTTAGATAATTCAAGGTTTACGCAAGATAATTTTGACAAGTCACGCACGAAGTTCATTATGTATTTTAATTCAGAATGTGACCACTGCCAAAAACAAGCTTCATGGATTGCAAATGATATAGAAGCGTTCAAGAATTTCGAAATAACCTTTATTTCCTATGAAGAAATGGAGGCGATTAAATCTTTTCGTGACAAGCACAACTTCAAGCAAGATAACATAACATTTGTACAGGATTCTCGACTTACCTTTTCTGACAAATTTGGTGTGGAAACATTTCCAAGTATTCTTTTTTATACCAAAGACGGGAAACTGATAAATAAATTTGAAGGACAAACAAAAGTTAAAGAGATTTTAGAGCATATAACTCCCTGACTCATAATTACTAAAACAATTTTAGTGTTAGATTAAAAATCATAGCAAATGATTGTTATTCAAAATAATAATTTTATCTTTGCCGCCTTGATCATGAAGTATCAAGTACATAAAAATTATTAAAAAATTAATGTTAGCATGTATTTAACTAAAGAAGTAAAAGCAGAAATTTTCGTAAAACACGGAAAAAATGCAACAAACACTGGTTCTGCAGAAGGACAAATTGCATTATTCACTCACCGAATTAACCACTTAACTGGACACTTAAAAAACAATCGTAAAGATTATAATACTGAGCGTTCATTAGTAAAACTAGTAGGTAAGAGAAGAAGTTTATTAGACTATTTAATAAAAAGTGATATTGTAAGATATCGTGCAATTATTAAAGAACTAGGATTAAGAAAATAATTTAAAAGAGGCAGTTTGCCTCTTTTTTTTATTCTTAACCAAACAAATTTCTATAAAGAAAGCTTAAATTAAACTTTTCATTGGCAACCACACACAACGACACAACACCAAAACTGTTTAATTAATAAAGTTTAAAAAATTATGATTCCAAAAGTATTTAGAGAGGTCATAGACCTTGGTGATGGAAGAGAAATCTCCATCGAAACCGGAAAATTAGCAAAGCAAGCTCATGGTAGCGTTGTAGTGCAATCAGGAAAATGTATGTTATTATGTACAGTAGTTTCCAACTACGAACAGAAAGACCTTAATTTTCTTCCATTAACGGTAGATTACAGAGAAAAATTTGCTGCTGCTGGTCGTTATCCTGGAGGTTTCTTCAAAAGAGAAGCAAGACCAAGTGATGGCGAAGTATTAACCATGCGTTTAGTGGATCGTGTATTACGTCCATTATTCCCAAAAGATTATACCGCAGAAACACAAGTGATGATTCAATTAATGTCTCATGACGATGACGTTATGCCAGATGCAATGGCAGGATTAGCTGCTTCTGCTGCTATTCAATTATCAGATTTCCCTTTTGAATGTGCTATCTCTGAAGCTAGAGTAGGTCGTGTAAATGGAGAATTTGTAATCAACCCAACACGCGCTCAATTATTAGAATCTGATTTAGATATGATGATTGGTGCTTCTGCTGATTCAGTAATGATGGTAGAAGGTGAAATGGATGAGATTTCTGAAGACGAAATGGCGGATGCCATTAAGTTTGCACACGAAGCTATTAAAGTTCAATGTGCTGCTCAAATTAGACTTGCTGAAGCATTCGGAAAGAAAGAAGTTCGTGAATATGAAGGTGAAAGAGTAGAAGAGGATTTAGTCAAGAAAGTTCATGATATGGCTTATGATAAAGTGTATGCTATTGCAAAAGCTGGATCTGCTAAACATGAAAGAACTGCTGCATTTAAACAAATAAAAGAAGATATTAAAGCAACGTTTTCTGAAGAAGAATTAGCAGATTATGGCGGTTTAGTTTCTGATTATTATCGCAAAGCTGAAAAAGCGGCGATTAGAGATTTAACCTTAAATGAAGGTTTACGTTTAGATGGTCGTAAGACTGACGAGATTAGACCAATCTGGAGTGAAGTTGATTATTTACCATCGACTCATGGTTCTTCAATCTTTACTCGTGGAGAAACTCAAGCTTTAGCTACTGTTACCTTAGGAACGTCTAGAGATGCAAACAAAATAGACATGCCCTCTTACGCAGGTGAGGAAAATTTCTATTTACATTACAACTTCCCTCCTTTTTGTACAGGTGAAGCTAGACCAATTCGTGGAACCTCTCGTAGAGAAGTTGGACATGGTAATTTA
>JAWUWX010000025.1:0-25808 GCA_034111625.1 Flavobacteriaceae bacterium
CAATATTTTCAATGAACTTCTGTTATCACTATTTCTCTTAGCGGGTGCAAATATATAAACTAATTCTATTCTAACTATTAAAATTAAAACTTTTTTTAATTTATTTTCTAAACACTCCTAAATGTATTCTCGTGAACTTCCAAAACCAAATAATATCTTTAATTTTGGGACTGCAAATATACAAACAGTCTTTGAATAAACAAGCGAGAAAATAACAAAAATTATTATTTTTTTATCTCCTTAACATCAGCTCCTCATTCTGTGATAAATAGGTGAAAATTATTTTTCTATATGAAAAGTATTTTTCCTTTTGGAAGTGATTTCGTGATAATCAAAATCAAGTTTTAACTCTTGATTTTCCAGAGTTCCATCAAGAAAAGCACGTTGTAAAATATCTTCAATTAAGAAATCTTCATCAATTTCAGTAGGATTATATTCTACTTTTAAAGAAAGCTTAAATAAGCTAGCAGTTTTATGATACCAAAAAGCCTTCCATCCACTCCGCAACTCTTTTATCAAAGAGAAAAATGTCTTACCTGTCTGCCGATGAATTAACTTGATTAAAACCCTCCCTTCCGTACGGGTGAGTTTTTTTAATTGGTCAGTAAACTCATTTTCCATATATTCCTGAATTAGCCGCGTATACTTTTTCTTTTTTCTGTTTGATTTTATTTTTTCCAAGCGCTCGTCTAAGATACTCAGTCTCTCTGCTCCGAGTTTAGCATACGGATAAGCGTTCAACACTTTCTTTCGAAACCAATAATAGTATTTACGGTCGTAGGTTGTTTTAAACTTTATCTTATTTAATAATTTAACTTCTTCTAATTCAATTACAATTGTATCGCCTTCGAATATTATATAATCTCCATATATATAGGTAGTGTCTTTTTTAATTAATTTCTCCTCTTGAGCAAATCCATTAACTCCTAGTATATATATAATTATAAAAACTATTTTTCTCATTGATTGTTTTATTACCAAAACTGTTCCAAAATTACATTATTTTTAAATTATATGCAGATTCTATTTTCGCATAAGTGATTGAAGTGGCATCCTTTTAATTCCATAAACTATGGAATTAAAAGATATAACGGAAAACACGACCTCACGGTATGTGAGGAATGCCCAAATAATTATTTTTATACTAATTAAATCTTCCTTATTTTTGGTAAAATTTAAATTCAAATGAGTAAATCAAAATCGATTCTTCCTAAAAAGTCTATTGACTTTCTTGAAAAATACCTAAATAACGCCTCGCCAACTGGTTATGAAAGTGAAGGGCAAAAATTATGGATGAAATACCTCGAACCATACGTTGATACTTTTATCACAGATAATTACGGAACGGCTGTAGGTGTTATCAATCCTGATGCTGAATTTAAAGTTGTTATTGAAGGGCATGCCGACGAAATTTCATGGTATGTAAATTATATTACGGATAACGGTCTTATTTATGTAATCAGAAATGGTGGAAGCGATCATCAGATCGCTCCTTCTAAACGTGTGAATATTCATACCAAAAAAGGAATTGTTCCTGGAATATTTGGTTGGCCAGCAATTCATACAAGAATGAAGGGTAAAGAAGAGACTCCAAAACCTGACAATATCTTTATTGATGTAGGTTGTAAAACAAAAGAAGAGGTATTAAAACTAGGTGTTCATATAGGTTGTGTTATTACATACCCTGACGAATTTTTTATTCTAAATAAAAATAATTTCGTATGCCGTGCTCTTGACAATAGAATGGGCGGATTTATGATTGCTGAAGTTGCAAGATTATTGAAAGAAAATAAAAAGAAACTTCCGTTTGGGCTTTATATCACTAATTCTGTTCAAGAAGAAATAGGTCTTCGTGGTGCTGAAATGATTGCACAAACTATCAAGCCAAATGTTGCCATTGTAACAGATGTGTGTCACGATACAACTACTCCCATGATTGACAAGAAAAAAGAAGGTGAAACAAAATGTGGTGATGGTCCCGTGATTTCTTATGCTCCTGCTGTTCAGAACAATCTTCGTGACATGATTATCGACACAGCCGAGGAGAATAAAATTCCTTTTCAGCGTTTGGCATCGTCCCGTTCTACTGGAACTGACACAGATGCATTTGCGTATTCTAATGGTGGTGTTCCGAGTGCGTTAATTTCGCTTGCACTTCGTTATATGCATACTACTGTTGAAATGGTGGCTCGTGAAGATGTTGAAAATGTAATCAAATTGATTTACGAATCTGTTTTAAAAATCGATCCAAAAGAAGGTTTTAGTTATTTCAAATAAAAATGGAAGATGAATATATAGACATTCTTACTGATGATCTAAAGGTTTTAAAAAGATGTTTAAAATCTGAGGCTCATCAGAATGGCTATTTACATGCTTCTGTTCATATATGGCTATACACTGATGACGGAAAGATATTACTTCAAAAAAGAAGTGCAAATAAAATTGCATTCCCTAGTTTGTGGGATGTTTCTGTCGCTGGACATATAAGTTCTGGAGAAAGTGAAATTTCTGCTGCGGTACGAGAAATTAAAGAAGAAATAGGACTTCAAGTTACCGAGAAAGAATTGCTGAAGATCGGGATGTTTAGAGAACAGTTTCAACATCAAGCAGATTTTATTGATAACGAAATTCACCATGTTTATATCTGCAAGCTCACCTCTTCTATTAACCAACTCTCACTTCAAAAAGAAGAAGTAAGTGATATAAAATTAATTTCTTTTGAAAAGTTTACTGAATTAAGGAAACAATCAAATTTTTCAGATACATATGTTCCAAATAATTCAGAATACTGTGATTTTGTTTTGAAAAAATTGAAAGACACTATTGATGATTGAAACGAACCAAGTTATTGAAGTAGTTTTTCAGCATTGGGAAATAATCTTTTTATTTTTTCTCATTGCTATCTTATATTCCTCAATAGGGTTTGGAGGTGGATCGAGTTATCTTGCTGTTCTTGCCTTAACCTCAATGGCATTTGTAGAAATAAGAGCGATCGCACTACTATGTAATATTGTTGTTGTGTCAAGTGGTACTTATTTATATGCCAAAAAAGGATATTACAATTGGAGAAAAGTGATGCCTTTGGTCCTATTTTCAATTCCAATGGCATTTATAGGTGGATATTTGAGAATAAGTGAGACTTTGTTCTTTATACTTCTTGGTATTACATTGGTAATAGCAGCGATATTTATGTGGTTGTCAAAATATATTGGAGAATATTCAAAAAAAGAACAAACACAAAACTCAATCCAAAAAAATGCTTCTTATGGAGGAATTATAGGGTTTATCTCTGGAATGGTAGGAATTGGCGGTGGAATTTTCCTTGCGCCTCTACTTCATTTGACTAATTGGGACTCGCCAAAAAAAATTGCCGCAACAGCTAGTTTTTTTATACTTGTAAATTCTATTGCTGGATTGATAGGTCAGACTCAGCATCCAGAATTTGTTATTAACTGGGAGTTAACTACTGTCTTATTAGTTGTCGTTTTTATCGGCGGTCAGGTAGGTTCAAGAATTAGTTTTAAACGATTTTCTCCATTGGTCTTGAAGAGAATGACTGCGGTTTTAATAGCATTAGTAGGAATACGAATATTATGGAAGCACTTGATCTAAGACTCTTTTTGCAGCGTTTTAATATCAATAATTAATTGTGCAATTGATGCTCTATTTAATCCATTATAAATCCCTCTAATGTGTTTTTTTTTATCTATTAGCAAAAAATTTTCGGTATGTAAAAAGTCATTAATATCTTTTACTTCGCCTAAATCATTTTCAACAAAATAATGGTTTCTTCCTAAATCGTAAATATCCTTTTTATCACCTGTAACTAAATGCCACTTGTTATCTATAACATTATTATTTTTGGCATATTCTTTAAGGATAGGAATTGAATCGGTTGTCGGCATTACAGAATGAGAAAGTAACAATATGTCAGAATCATTGACAAACTCTTCTTGTATTTTTTCCATATTCCCTGTCATTTTAGGACAAATCCCTGGACAAGTAGTAAAGAAAAAATCTGTTACATAGATTTTTCCTTCAAATGTTTTCTGAGATATGGTATCTCCTAATTGATTCATTAAATTGAAACCAGGAATTTTATGAAAACGCTTCTCTTCTTCAGTATTGGGTGTAAGCCAGATTGGCGTAAAAGATTCTTCATTATAATAAGGTAGAAATTCTACTCTACTAATTTCAGTAACTTTTATATTTTCTTTTTTGATTTTCTTTTCACAACTCGTAAAAAAAACTATAAAAATCAACATATAAATAATTCTATTTTTTTCTAATAACAATTTCATCTTCTAATTTATAACAAGAGTTAGCGCGTCTCATACCAAATATACGTCCGTTTTTGGCTTCATAGTTCACGTACAATGTGCCATTTTTCAACCAAGCTTTCTGAATACCATGTTCCTGACCATCAACAAGGTTTCTTTGCTTTGCTAGTACACCAGTATTATACCATTTCCTTTCAATACCATTTAGTTTTCCGTTCTCATAATTTGATTCGGAAGATAAAACACCATTTCTCCACCATGATTTATAACTATTTACTAATACATTTTGATTATAATATGATTCCATTTTAAGAGCCCCATTATTGTACCATAATTTAGAAACACCTACTTTTTTACCATTATAAAAACCAACCTTTTCCTTTAATCTTTCATTTGTGTGATATCCCACAGCATAACCCGAATAAGGCTGGTTTTTATAATTCCAAATACCTAGATTACCATTAAGAATTAAACTGTCTTTTAAAACTTCAACACTTTTGATAACTAATTCCTGAGAATTAGAAGTTGAATTCTTATCTAAGTTGTTTTTACAACTTATTAATCCAATAAAAAAAAACAATAAGAACCTATATATCTTCATTTAATACCCTTGGTAAGGACCTGCAAAAGCGATGTAAGATCCAGTATTTGAATACAATTCATTAATTATATGATAGTGATATTCCTCATCGCTAGCAGTATATTGGGTAGTTGTTGTATGCCCTCCTGAAGCATCTAAATCTGTAGGATACGCTCCTGTTGAATTACATTTTCTACCATACAAAAATACTCCATCTAAGAGTATTCCTGCTAATTCATCATCATCATTAGTAAATGCTACTGGTTCTAAATGATAGTGGTAAACTCCAGGACCAATATGTGCTCCAGTCCAATCTAAAGTGGCGGCTGCAGCATCTAAATCGCCACCACCTTCTTGATCGTTAAATATTGCTGATCCACTAACTGCTATACCGACTGTTCCTAGTTGTGTAGAAACTGTTGAACCTGTTAGATTTGGAGTAGCATCTACTGATATGCTTGCTGCATTATTATTACTAGATATAATTGAAGGTGTTAACTGAACAGTTGGTTCATCTCTATATAATGTATTTCCTGATCCCCAATAAACTGTTTCATGATTTGGTAATCCTGTCGTTTCAATTGTAACTGATGCTCCGTTACTTGATAAATAAATATCTGTTGCTGTAGTATTAAATACTGCAAATGCTGCGTGTAGTTCAGTTGTAGTTTCTTCTGTTGTGTCAGTTGTGTCATCGCCGTCTGAACATGCATAAACGCCTATTGATACAGTCACTAGGAACAGAATTGTTTTAATTGAGTTTTTCATTTGTTTTATTGTTTATATTTATTATTTAGATGCATTCATTTTTAAAAACTTGTGGGTCACTTTATAAAAAAAACTTTCAATAATTGAAACCCTTTTTATTTAACACAAAACATCTAATTTCCTCTAGGATATTTGGGCATATTTTTCTTATTATGACTAAGTGCATCTCTCATAATTTCATCAAAATATTTTTTTTGTTTTTCATTACAAATGGATTGAATATTTCTAAAATGATTAAAAACTTCTAAATCCTTTTCTTTTTCATTATTACCAATCAAAGTCGCTATAGAATCAATTTTACTTTTGCTAATAGACATATTCGAAATATTATCAAACAACCCATCTTTCAACTCTTTTAAATCATCAGAAATTGTTCTCATTCTTTTTTTATGAGAGTTACTTAATTCACCAAACTTGTCTAATTGGGTATCATTAAAATTTAATTGTTTTGCAATAAAATTTGACGGTCCTTGAGGACCTCTAGGTCCTTTCATATGAGGTTTTCCAATATAGTTAAACAAGAAAAAACCGTTAACTATAATTAAGAATGTCAATAAGATATATAAAAGTAAGTTTTTCTTCATAGTAATTCTATTTAATCAAATATTGAGTTTTCTGCATCAGATTGTAAACCATATGTTGTTCCAAAACTACGTACATTATCATTATATGCATCTGCTTGTAATTCAGTAAACGCTACTAGATTTAATACAATTACAAAAACTAATGTTGCGAGATGAAACTTTGGTGTAAACCAAAACCAAATATATTTCTCTTCCTTTTCTTGGGAAAATAAACGTTTCATTACTTTCTCTTTAAAAAAAGGAGGTACATCAACTTCTTTGACACTATCGAGTGCATCAAAAGTAGCATCAATATTATGCTGTATATTTTTATTTATTTTCATCCTGTTTATTTAGATGCTATAATTTTTAAAAACTTGTGTCACTGTTCGTTTTTATAAAAATTTTCTAGTAATTTCTGTAAATTTTTCTTTGCCCTAAACATTAAAGACTCTACAGAAGAAACGCTCTTTTTTATAATTTCACTAATTTCTTTATAACTCTTTCCATCAATTTTATGTAACGTGAATACGACTCTTTGAATTTCTGGCAATTGATTAATTGCATGAAACAAGGTTTCATTTCTTTCTTTATTCTCTAAAACTATTCCTGGATGATTAAACTCCGTAAAATAAGAAGTTTTATCCATTGGAATTTCATTTCCTAAAATAGATTGCATAAAGGCAAATCGTTTTTTAGTATTCTTTTTTCTAATGAATTCCAAACATCTATTAGTTGTAATTCTATATATCCAAGTTGATAGTTTAGAATCTCCTTTAAATTTATGTATAGAATTAAATACTTCAATAAATACTTCCTGTGCAATATCTTCTGCATCTTCTTTATTGGGCACAAAAGATATACACGTAGCAAATACCTTTTGCTGATAGTCATCAATTAATTGATTATAAGCGCTTTGATTTCCAGATTGTAATTCAAATATAAATGTATCCTCTTGCAAATTGATTTAAGTACTTTTACTTTATTAGACATAACTATTGGTGATTACAGTTTTTCGGACTATCACTTTCATTGGGTGAAAGCCCCAAAGTATCTCACATAAACTCCTAGCGCTTCAAGATACAATTTAGGAAGTGTATATTGTTAGAGTTATGCAACACACTTTTTTATAATGTCATATGACCTACTAATGAATGAGGGCGTAAACTATGAATCGTTAATACATTATCAACTTTATTGTTTGCTCCTTTAACTCTATTATATACTCGTTTAAGTACAGTATTTGCTTCGTTATAGTCAATCGTTTTTATCCAACTCATGTATGCTAGTTTTTCTCAAGTTTTAATTTCTTTATATACTTTTTAGTTTCTTTCACTACGCTTGGCGCCATAATTAGTGTTGCTATCATTGTAGGTATTGCCATCAATGCAAAAAAACTATCTATCAAATTTATCATCATATTTAAAGATGTAGTCGCACCAATAATAATACTCAGAATATAGAAGTAATTGTAGTAGTGTTTGTTTTTTGCTCCAAATAAGAATGACATGCACTTATTCCCATAATATGCATATGAAAATAAGGATGAAATACTAAAAATTGCAATACATAGTAACAATGCATAATTTCCGATTCCAGGCATTGCATTGTTAAATGCTGAAGCCGTTAAACTTACTCCATTGGCATCCGATGATTGCCATACTCCAGTAACCAATATTGCTAATGCTGTCAATGTACACACAACCAATGTGTCAATCGCTGGGCCTAGCATAGCTACGAGTCCCTCACGAACTGGTTCTGAAGTTTTTGCCGCTCCATGAGCCATTGGTGCTGTTCCTATTCCTGCTTCATTGGAGAAAGCACCACGACGAATTCCTAAAATAATTAATCCTCCTAAAACTCCGCCTAGAAATGAATCTCCTGTATAATTATCCGCAGAGAAAGCATCTGTAAAAATCATTATGAAATAATGAGGAACTACTTCATAATTGGCTATTAAAATATACATGACTAATAGAAAATACAACGCTACCATTGAAGGAACTAATTTTGAAGAAATTGAACTAATTCTTTTCAATCCGCCCAATATCACAATGGCTGTGATGATAAGTAATGTGATTCCAATCATTAAATTGGTCGTAAAACCAACTTCTACTCCATTTGGAATTAATAATATGTCATTAATGGCTTGCGTTAATTGGTTGACATTAAAAACCGGCAATGCTCCTACCAATCCACAAATACTGAACATCACAGCCAATGGTTTCCATGATTTTCCTAATCCTTCTACAATAAAATACATTGGTCCACCTTGAACTTCACCATTTGTATCTTTTCCTCGATACATAATTGCCAAAGTAGATGTAAAAAATTTAGTTGACATTCCTATTATTGCACTTATCCACATCCAAAAAATTGCTCCAGGACCTCCAATAGAAATCGCCACTGCAACTCCTGCAATATTACCCATTCCTACCGTTGCAGATAAGGCTGTTGTCAATGCTTGAAAATGACTGATCTGTCCTTGATCTTCTGGATTATCATATTTTCCTCGAAGAACTTGAATGGCATGTCCGAAAAATCGGAATGGTAAAAATTTTGAAAGTATGAGCAGGTAAAAACCTCCTCCAATCAAAAGTATCAATAATGGCAATCCCCAAATAAAAGATGCGAATTCGGAAATTAATTGGTCTATTTTACTCATGAGTACTTGATCCTTTTAAAAGGTTTACACTCACAGTTGCAAGTTCATTGTTTGGAAACTTGGTGAAATATTTTGGGTCTGGATGTAATCCAGCAGTCCTTGCAATTCGTTGAAAAACGTCTACTTCGATGATAAATTGATCAGAGAATCCATGTGTTGCATCGTAAGCAGTTGATGCTGTTTTTCCTAAATTATCAGCAATGATTTTAGGACTTACGGTGTGTAACTCTATGATTAAAAGCCCAAACTTCTCTACATAAGGTTTCCATTTTAATAAATGCTCCAGTAGTGAATCTTCCACAAGATTATTACTGATTCGTTTTCCTTTTTCAACAAATGCTCCTGTAGATGTGCTTATATTTCTGGTAATTCTCTTTGGCATTTCCCACATTCGGTTGTGATCTAAAAAAGTACGGACATTCAATAAGTCTTTCAATTCGATATTGTAATCTTCTTTTAAATCTTTGGCCAATAAATCCGGACGGCCTATATCTCCCCAAATTACTTTTGCCCAAATATCTGATTTTATTAGATTGGCTCTAGTAACTTTTAAGGCTGCTTGATTAAAATCTGCTCCTACTAGCAATAATGGATACTCGTCTAGCATTTTCCCTCTCAATGTTTGGTGCTCAATCACATCAAAAATATGTTGGATAAAGGCTCCATTTCCACAGCCCATATCCAGAATACCTTTCGGTTGCTCATCAATAGGTTTATTAAATAATTTGATAATAATTGAATCAATAACTTTAAAATATGTGGAATGTGCTCCACCACTTCCCCATACATTCATCTCTCTATCTACATGCAATTCTGTATCGTTAAGACTCTGTGTTTTTAAGATTAATGGATTTCCAAAAATCAATTCGTCAAGATGAATAAATGTTGGTAAATACGAAACCGTAACACCATAAGCAGTTGCTCTTTTAGCAAAAAACAATCCTTTCTCTGTAAATTGATAGGTTTCTTTCTTTTTAGTAAACCATCCTAAATCACTTAGAAAATCAAGTATCTTTTTAAAACTTTCAGGGTTTTTATGGTATTCCTGTGCTCTAAAAGACGCTTCCATAAAATATTTATGAAATAATCCTCTCACACCAAGTAATACTATTATAGGTGCTACAATAACACCTTCTATCTGTTTTAATACTTGATATTCTATAGAATTTTTATCGTTTATCTTTAGTCCGAAATTATGTCTATACTTCTCAAATATTCTCTCTAAAACTATAAAGGCATCTGCGCCAATTTGTTCTTCGGAAAATTTGACAGAATAAGACAATAAGTTTACAGCATCTTTATAGATAGGAACTAATTTAAAAGCAAATGCGCTTTTTTTATTAGTCTTGAATAAAATTGTGTCAGCTTCATTATTTATGTTTTGTTCTAGCCAACCTTGAGAACATAAGATTCTTAATGCAACATTAAGATAGCCCTCACTGGCATTAAATTGCGAAGCAAGTGACTTTAAATCAACTTCTTTATGTTTTAAAATATAATCTAAAACACCTTTTTTATATAAAGTATAAGCAGCTGTGGAAGTTGCTATACCGTCAAGATGTCTAAAGATTGTTTCTCGTAAGGCAATTTTGTCAAGTTTTGATAACATAAAGGATTGGATAAAGTTTAAATATAGTGAAAACTTTACTTTAAAATAAAATGAATGAAGCATACTTTATAAATCAAAAAAATGCCTTGAAATAATTTCTGCTTACATGATAATTGCCATTTTATATCCTCCATAAGGATGGTGATTTTAATAAAATAGGTTTATTGAGTACATCTTTTATACTAATTATAAGTTGCAAAAAGAATGAAACTAAAATAATAACTCCCTAATTTAAAAAGGACGGCTGTATTTCATCGTCTGGAAAACACATAAAAATTGTGGATTATAATGAGTTGAAAGAATTAAATTTCCCCTTAGTTTATTTATTGTCGGTCTTAAGAATATTTCTTAATGCCATATTTAAATTTTCATACTTAAAATTAAATCCCTTTTTTATAATTTTATCTGATGATACTCTACTTCCCTTCAGTAAGATTACTGACATTTCTCCAAATATCAATTTCATAACAAACTTTGGAATATTAGGTAAAATTATTTTGCGCTTAAGAACTTTTGCAATTTTTCTGGTTAATTCAATATTAGTCGTGTGCTCAGATGAAACGGCATTAAATGTTCCACTTATTTCATTATGAGCCAATAGAAATTTAAATATTCCACATAAATCTGAAATATGTATCCAAGGCATCCATTGATTTCCAGACCCTATTCCAGATCCAAGACCCAAATTAATTGGCTGAATTATTTTTTTTAATGCGCCTTCATTAGGAGTGAAAATAATTCCGATTCTTACTATCGACATTCTATTTACAACATTCTCAGATGAGAACGAATGTGCAACACCTTCCCATTTATTACATACATCACTTAAAAAATCAGTTCCATTAGGACTTTCTTCATTTAGAATTGTATCCGTAGTATTCATTCCGTAATATCCTATTGCTGATGCTGAAATAAATGTATCTATAGTTTGATTGTTTTTTTTTAACACCTCTAGAATTAATTGAGAACTATCAACACGACTTGAGTAGATCATCTGTTTTATTTTTTCAGTCCACCTATTGTCTGCTATTGAAGAACCTGCTAAATGAATTATATGATTCACATTCTTAAACGCTTTTGGGTCTATATAGTTATTAGTTAAATCCCATAAAAATTCATTGCTCTCATTTACTTTTCGGGTCAGAAACCTAATCGAATAATTACTTTCTAATTCTTCCGCTAAATAGTTAGCAAGTACTCCATTTGCACCTGTAATTAAGACAACTTCTTTCATCTTATAATGTTATTTAATATCTAGTATTGGTCAAAACGATGTTTTATTATTGGAAATGATCCTCTGAAGTTAACACTTCTAATTTAATTGTCCTATGTCTAAAAATATTAATCAAATCTTTTTTTATGAAAAATCTATAAAGTAAAGGGGCTATCAAAGAGAATGGAAGTTTAAAATGAATAATATCTGAAATTAACACTCCTCCTTCAACCTCTTTAAATTTATGCATATGATGCCACATTTTGTAAGGTCCAAATCGTTGCTCATCTACAAAAGACAGACCGTTATTAACGGAAGTTATTTCCGTAACCCAATTCATTTTAAATATTTTTTTTAAGGTGATTGAATATGTGATTATTTGCCCCAAGTAAACATCTTCTTCTTCGGGACTTGTAATTTTAAAATCAAGTTCTGGAGGTGTTATTGTTTGTAAATTGGCTGGGTTTGAAAAAAAACGCCATGCATAGTCTATTGATATAGGCAAAAATTGTTCGTTATAAAGTCGGTAAATACCTGATTGTTTTGAAAATTCCATTTACTTTTTATTTAATTTCAATTTTATCAATTTCTAACTTGAATGCTTCATTTTTTTTATTTGAGATAAGAAATGAAATTTCTTCAATTGATGAACTCTCAAAATTTGGTTGATCTAATTTATAACCTCTGAAACTTGGAAATAAATCACTTAATGCAATTTCAATAGTTTCCCATTTATTGGAAGTTGAAAATGTTGTGATATATGAATAATAATCATTTGATTTTGATTTAACTCGAAATTGATATGGTTTTGAATCACCTTTTAGGCGAATTTTAATAGTTGTTCTTCCTTTTATAAATTTCTTTTCAAAACGATATCTAATAGAAGCAAACCCTCCATTATTGGCTGTAGATACAATACCTTTAAATTCTACGTTGCCTTCTTTATTAAGTATAATTGTAGAATTCGAAATCCCTCCCATCACACCGTCATTGACAACTTTCCAATCTTTTAAACTTGAACTTTTTGAAGAATCAAAAATAATATCGCCATTGCCACTCTGAGCAATACAACCATTCAGTAATAATATAAGGACTAATTTCATTTTTATTGACTTTTTTGTAGAGCAAATATAGTAAAAAAGTTAGACAAAATGTGTAGATTTAGGTTTATAGTGTAAATATTTTTAAATAAATAGAGTGCTTTTCTGATAGTTTTATACAACATTATGCGCTGTTCAATTCCGAAAATATTATAATATAAATTACTTTTTTGTTTCAGACTTAATACTTGAAAAACGAATAAACATAATTCCAATTAGAGCGATTAAAGAATTCACTATTATCCAAGTAATTCGAGCAGTTTTAGATTCAATAATCCGGTTTAGAAAATTTAATTCAACGTTATCAATCTAAAAACTTGTAAACCCTCCAATTACTAAAGTTAATCGAATCGCTAATAAAATTTGTCAAAGTGTTTTCATTTTAGTCTCTTTTCTATTCTAAATTAAATTGTTCCGCAATGAATGGCAACGGTCTTGTATATGAGCAGTAGCGATTTTTACGCATTGACTTTTCGGTTTAGCACAGACCTTAAGTTTATACTTTTACTATGGATTATGCAACAAAGCCGTTATTGCTTTTATATGATATTGGCTGCTGTGTTATTTATTAATACGACCATAATAAATCAAATCCACAATTTCTCAAGATGTTGTAATGTAGTCCATCCTAATTGTTCCTTCTAATTCAAACCCACATTTTTCCGCTAGTGCTTGTGCTGCTTTGTTAGAATGATGTCTTCTCAGATATTTTTTTTGAATTCAAAATGTTTAAAACAATACTCAATAAAGAGTTTCATTGCTTTCGTTGTCAATTCTTTACCAGCATATATCTTGTCAGTATAACATCCTATTTCTGTTTTAGAGATTGTCCAATCTATATTTTTAAGATCAATGAATGCAATAAATTTGTTAGTTAAGTTATCAACTAATAGATACGGAAAGTATTTTTTCTCTAGTCTTTTTTTGATTATTTCAGTTAAAAATATTCGTGTGGAATCTATATCTTTTGTTCTTGATACTGTACCCGTAAAAAAATCCTCAAGTCTTTTTCTTTTCTTTCAACTAAGATAAAATATTGTTGTAAGTCGTCAATCTCTAATGGTCTTATTGTATAGTTTTCAAAGTTTATCATTTGGCTTAATAAGAAATTTGTATGTTTTTAAAACATTTCTGCCAACGGGTTTGTATAAAATTAGTTGCGTGTTTTAAGCACTAAATTTAGTGAATACAAACTGAATAGAAAATCCGTGAGGATTTTCGTAAATGAGATAAAAACTATCTTATCTAATTATTTCGTTGGAAGTATTGATTAATACCAGCAGAATTAAATTTAAAAGCTGTGTCATTTTCCGACTTATCCAATTTACTCTTGATTGTTAAAGCCCATAAAACCAACTCCATACAAAAGTCTTGATCTTCTTTACTCAATTTTGCAGCATATTCTTCAATAACTGCTACTAAAGGTGTCACGGTTTTAAGATTGGTATAGAATTCATTATCTGTATCAGTGAAGTTCAGTTCGATAAAGTTGTCGTCGAACCAATTAACCAAGTCTGTGTAAGGTGTTTTAAGCCCTTCTTTTTCTAGTTTGGGAATGCGAGGAAATATCATTTTAAACTGTGACATCACTGCATCATCAATCAATATTTTCGCCACTTCATCTGCGCCTTCTTGCTCTCCTTCATATACTAACTCAATTTTCCCGGTTATGGATGGAATAATAGACATAAAATCAACCAAGCGAATTGTTGTCTTTTCAGAACCTGTTTCAATCAATCGCAATTTTGCCGCCGCCATTAGGTTCTCCATTGCACTAATAGAAAGACGAGCACTTACACCACTTTTGGCATCTACATACTCACTATCACGGGCTTGAAATGCTACCTCTTCCAAAAGGTCCTTTGCTAAACTAGGAACTTTAATTACCGATTTGTCTGCAGTTGAAACCTTCGCTTCTTGCTCAGTAATTTCTCGGGCCAGCTCAATTGATTTTGGATAGTGCGTAAAAATTTGTGACCCTATTCTATCTTTTAATGGTGTAACTATACTTCCTCTATTTGTGTAATCTTCTGGATTAGCAGTAAATACAAATTGAATATCGAGGGGCATTCTTAGTTGAAATCCGCGTATTTGGATATCACCCTCTTCCAATATATTAAACAATGAAACTTGAATTCGTGCTTGTAAATCCGGGAGTTCGTTCAATACGAATATAGAACGGTTTGCCCTTGGAATCATACCATAATGCAAAACCCGTTCATCCGAATAAGGTAATTTTAAAGTCGCTGCTTTAATAGGATCAATATCTCCAATTAAATCAGAAACATTAACATCTGGTGTTGCCAATTTCTCGAAGAAACGATTTGACCTATGCACCCATGAAATCGGTGTTTTATCTCCATACTCGGCAATAAGATCTCTTGCATATCTGGATATTGGCTGAAATGGACTATCGTTGATCTCAGACCCTTTAACAATTGGCATGTATTCATCAAGCAAGTCAACCATACTTCTTGCTATCTTAGTTTTTGCTTGACCTCGCAACCCTAATAGATTGATATGATGCCCAGCTATAATTGCTTTCTTTAATTGTGGCACAACTGTATCTTCATAACCCCAAAGTCCTTCAAATACAGGCTGTTTCGCTTTAATACGTGCAATTAAGTTTGTCTGAATTTCTTCGTTAATTGTTATGTTTTTATATCCAGAATCTTTCAATCCTTTAAATGTAATTTCTTTTTTCATGTGTTTAATTTTATTGCTTTTTAACGGTCACATACTATTCGTTTTTGGAGGGTAAACTTTTAGTAAGCTCGTTTCATCATTGCTTATATTCTTTTAATTCTATTTTTTTCATAATCTTCAAAAATCATTTGCCCCAAACCTGATAGCCCTGTTAAAAAGGCTTTTCCTTTATTTTGTGCCGTAAAAAGTTCTACAAATTCGCGTAGATATGGATCTTGGGCAATCATAAATGTTGTAATCGGAATTTTTAATTTTCTCGCTTGTGCGGCTTTGTTAAGGCATTTTGAAACAATCATTTCGTCTAACCCATTACTGTTTTTGTAAAACTCGCCTGATGGTAACTTAATACAACTTGGTTTTCCATCGGTAATCATAAAAATCTGTTTGTTAGTATTTCGTTTTCTACGCAGAATGTCCATAGCCAATTCTAGTCCGGCTACTGTGTTAGTATGGTACGGTCCTACTTTTAAATAGGGTAGGTCTTTTATTTTTATCGGCCAAGCCTCATTTCCAAATACAATAATATCTATGGAATCCTTGGGATACTTTCGATTAATCAATTCAACCAAGGCCATTGCAACTTTTTTAGCAGGCGTAATACGATCTTCTCCGTATAATATCATTGAATGACTAATGTCAATCATAAGCACCGTACTCATTTGTGCCTTATGTTTCGTTTCTTCAACAATCAAGTCATTCTCTGTGATGCGTAAGTCTGATATCCCATTGTTGATTTGTGCATTTTTTAAACTCTCGGTCATATTAACCATCGCTAAGTCGTCTCCATACTGAAACGAACGGTTCTCACCATCGCGTTCATCTCCTACACCTATTTTTGTTGTGCGGTGATTCCCTATGCCGCTCTTTTTTAGCTTGCCAAATATCTGGTCTAAGGCATATTCTCGCAATGCAGACTCCAGCTTGGCAGTCAATATATTTTTACCTTTTCCTGTGCCTGAGCTGCCATCTTCTGGATCAATTTCTTCTTTAATATATCCACGCTTTTTAAGATCTTCTTCAAAATCTTGAAGTGTGTATACTTCGCTGAAAATGTTATATTTTTTGTCAAGTGTATCTAGCCAATCGAAAGCTTCTTCAATATCTCCAGATGTATGCGTAAGTAATTCTTTAAAAATATCAAACACCCGATCAAAATGTGATACTTCTTCTGCGACATGTTTACTTATTGTAAAACCTTTTCCAAAATTAAATTCAATCCCCTTCATGTTCTCAATCTTTTTTCCTCGATCAATTATTTATATTAAACTACGCTACCTATTTCAATACTGCTGCGTTGTGTTAGTGCCTATTTTATTTATTGCAATATTAATACAAAACCCAACAATTCCAGTTATCATATTAAATTTTCTACTTCTATTTTTTTTTAAGAATTAGTAATAATGCTATTGTCTCAATTTAATCTTCTTTAGATTTCAATTCAATAAAAGTTATTTCTGGAGAAATACCTACTCTTCCTGGAAAACCTAAGAATCCAAAACCTCTATTGATATAAATATAGTTTTTAGCATATTTATACAATCCTGCCCATCGTTTATATCGCAGTTTTATAGGGCTCCATTTAAAATTTAAAAATGGTATCTCAACACCCATTTGCATTCCATGTGTATGACCTGAAAATGTAATATCAATATTTTTCTTCCCTTTTACTTTTTCTTCCCAAAGGGTTGGGTCATGTGATAATAATATTTTAAAATGACTATCATCTAGTCCTTCTAGTGCATTCTCTAAACTACCAATTTCATGAAACCCTTTCCCCCAATTATGCATTCCTACAATTGCGATTTTTTGATTGTCAATTTCTAAAAATGTATGCTCGTCTTCAAGTAACTGAAAACCCATTTCATGATGAACCTCCTTTAATCTATTGATGCTTTTTACTCTTTCTTCTGGCAAATAACTGCCGTAATCACAATAATCATGATTTCCAAAAACAGAGAACTTACCATGTTTGGCCTTCAGTTTTGAAAAAATTTCTATCCATGGTTCTGCTTCATCAGAATGAACATTTACTAAATCTCCTGTAAATAAAATGATATCTGGATGTAAGTTGTTTATCATAGGGATTGCTTCACTTACTTCATCGAAATCTTTCAAAAAACTTCCTAAATGTAAATCACTTATTTGCACAATTCTAAGTCCGTCAAAAGCACTTGGAAGGTTTGGGAATTTTATTTTTTCCTTGAAAATTTTATATGCATATTTCCCTTTTAACACACCATATGAATACGCACCAAAAATTAATGCAGATGCTCCTAAACCTATTTGAGTTATAAAAGTACTTCTGTTGATTAATTTTTCTCCAAAAGTCTTATTGTTTGCAGTAAAAAATGAAATAACTCTTCTAAAAATCCAAACTACATCGTCTACTAAATGAAAGGTGATAAAAGTAAGTTTCGTAAAAAATAGCACGAAAAATATTCCTGCCCAAAAACGAAATGCTTCCGGATGGTCAGTAGTGTACTCTCTAAATCTTGAAAAGATATTCAGCAATTGAAAAATCACAAGTAAACTTAATACCCAATAAGTGATTTTAATAGTTTTAGCCCAAACAGCAGTAAGGCTGTTTGTAAGGCTTACAAGTCCTTTATATGCATAAAGGTCTAGTAGAAATAGAATGATAAATACAATAATTAATCTACTCATTTTACTCTGATATCTTGATTTCACAACTGTGAATTGTTAGTAATAAATACTCTCAGTAAGTACTGATATTCTTGGCAATAAACAACAATAACTTCTACATCATTCTCTATTGATTACTTAAAAAAGCATTCACATTATTCTCTATTCTTGCAGTAACTTGAGAAACATCGGCTTTTATGAATTTTTCTCCTGCAATCTGTTCATACAATTCGATATAACGCTCAGAAATCTCATTGATTTTTTCATCGTTCATCTCAGGAATCTCTTGTCCTTCTAGCCCTTGAAAACCATTGGCGATTAACCATTGGCGTACAAACTCTTTTGATAATTGTTTCTGTGCTTCGCCTCTATCTTGACGTTCTTGATAACCATCTCTATAAAAATAACGTGAAGAATCTGGTGTATGAATCTCATCAATCAGCACTATTTTTCCATCTTTAGTCTTGCCAAATTCATATTTGGTATCCACCAATATCAAGCCTCTTTCATTTGCGATTTCTGTTCCTCGCTGGAATAACTTCCGTGTGTAATCTTCTAAAATTATATAGTCTTTTTCCGATACAATCCCATTTGAAAGTATCGCCTCTCGAGAAATATCTTCATCATGTTCGCCATTATCAGCCTTGGTAGAAGGTGTAATAATTGGCATAGGAAATTTGTCGTTTTCTTGCATTCCATTTGGCATAGAAACACCACATAATACTCTTTTACCAAGTTTATACTCACGTGCAGCATGTCCTGAAAGGTAGCCTCTGATAACCATTTCAACCTTGAATGGATCACATAGATGGCCTATCGCAACATTGGGATCTGGAATATCAATTATCCAATTCGGAACAATATCGGAAGTAGCATCCATCATTTTGGAAGCAATCTGATTGAGAATTTGTCCTTTATAAGGAATCTGACGAGGCATAATCACGTCAAATGCTGACAGTCTATCCGAAGCAATCATCACAAGAAACTTGTCATCGATATTGTATACTTCTCTTACTTTTCCTTTATAAATTGATTTCTGTTTCGGGAAATTATAATTGGTATCGTTTATGGTATTCACTTCTGTGTATGGTATTTAGTAAAAAAAATATTATATCATTTCTACATTAAATTATTTATTCATTGTTACATTAATCCGTTTCTATACTCTTAAAAGCCTTAATTATATGGGTTACCAATCTATGACGTACAACATCTTTTTCATTCAAATGTACCATCCCAATTCCACCAATATCCTTTAACGCAAGTAATGCTTCTTTTAATCCTGAAACTTGGCGACTTGGTAAATCTATCTGTCCTGGATCACCAGTTATAATAAACTTAGCGCTTTTCCCCATACGTGTTAAGAACATTTTCATTTGACCATGTGTAGTATTCTGACCTTCGTCTAAAATCACAAATGCATTGTCCAGTGTTCTTCCTCTCATAAAAGCCAAAGGCGCTATTTGAATTATACCTTTTTCCAAATAAGAATCTAATCTTTCTGACGGAATCATATCTCTTAAAGCATCATATAAAGGCTGCATATACGGATCTAATTTCTCTTTTAAATCTCCAGGTAAAAACCCTAATTTTTCTCCAGACTCTACAGCAGGACGCGTTAAAATGATTCTTTTCACTTCTTTTTCTTTCAATGCTCTAACTGCAAGCGCAACTGCAGTATAGGTTTTTCCTGTTCCAGCAGGACCAACAGCGAATAACATATCGTTCTTCTCCATTAAATCTACCATTTTTTGCTGATTGGGACTTTGAGGTTTAATCAACTTCCCTCCTACACCATGCACCAATACATTCTCTACATTCTTAGAAGAAGACTTTTGTTGTTTCTCGTCAGAAGCAATAATTCGATCGATACTATTTTCATCCAATTTATTATAACGCTTGAAATGCGTAATGAGTCGCTCAACATTCTTTTCAAACTCGTCTAAAATCTCCGGTTCACCATAAGCTTTCAATTTATTACCACGCGCTACGATCTTCAATTTCGGGTAATATTTTTTTAAAATTTCTATGTTGCTATTTCTAGTTCCAAATAATTCACTTGGATTGATTTCGGTAAATTCTATTAATCGCTCGTTCAAATTGGATATGGTTTTTATAATTAAAAGGAAAATTGCTTGCGTAAACTAAAGTTTGGTAAATGGAATTCATTAGATTTGCATAACAAATTTATAAATTTATTTTAGTAATTAACCAATAATTTTCAGGAGTAATTAACAAATGTCTTTAATAACTTTAACAACCGATTTTGGCATCAAAGATCACTTTGTAGGCGCAGTAAAAGGCGCTATTTACAATGAGCTTCCTGATGTCACAATTGTTGATATCTCACACCTTATCTCCCCTTTCAACATTTCAGAAACAGCATATATCCTGAAAAACGCTTATAAGAGTTTTCCTGAAGGAAGCATTCATATTATCGGTGTGGATTCCGAACTCAACAAAGACATGAATCATATTGCTTTAAAGCTTGACAATCATTATTTTATCTGCCCGAACAATGGTGTTATTTCTATGATTGCCTCTGAGTTTCGTCCTGAAAAAATTGTAGAAATCAATATTCATGATCGTGTGGAAAGTAGCTTTCCAGTGCTAGACGTATTCGTAAAGGTCGCATGCCATATTAAACGCGGAGGAACTCTTGAGGTGATAGGAAAAGAAATTGAAGATTATAAAATCATTACGGACATACAACCTATTATTTCTAGTAATAATGATAAAATCACTGGCAGTGTAATTTATATTGACAACTACGGAAATGTCATTACCAATATCAGCCAGAAACTGTTCAATGAAATACGACAAGGAAGAGAATTTGAATTAATGGCTGGAAGATATCCATTTAACAAAATTCATGAGAAATATAGCGATATTGTAGATTTTTCAATCCCTAAAGATGAGCGACGTTATGACGGAAATCGATTGGCAATTTTTAATTCGGCAGGATTTATAGAGATTTCTATATACAGAAGTAATTTAAATACTGTAGGAGGCGCTTCTAGTTTATTAAATTTAAATTATCGTGACCAATTAACTATAACATTTAAAGATGCTGATACGAATCGTTAAAATGAGTTTTCATCCTAAAAATGTTCCTGAATTTTTGGAGATTTTTGAAAATTCGAAAGAAAAAATAAGAAATAGAGATGGCTGTCGTTTATTAGAACTATACGGTGACCAGCAGAATCCAAATGTGTATTTTACCTATAGCCATTGGGAATCGGAAGAAGATTTAAATGCCTATAGAAAATCAGAATTATTCGGTGGTGTATGGCCTACTACGAAGAAACTCTTTGATAAAAAACCGGAAGCATGGAGTGTAGATCGATTATACAATAGCGAAAAGGCTAAAGGCTAAAATTAAATTTAATGATAGCAATACTAAAAAAAGAACTGAATTCATTTTTCTCAACTCCAATAGGATATTTGGTGATTGCTATATTTCTTATTATCAACGGATTATTTCTTTGGGTGTTTGACAGCGAATTCAATATTTTAAATGCAGGATTCGCAGACTTAAATAGTTTTTTTTACCTCGCTCCTTGGATTTTTCTCTTTTTGATTCCAGCAATTACCATGCGTGCTTTTTCTGACGAATACAATTCGGGAACTATAGAAATTTTAAAAACCAAACCAATCAGCAATTGGGAAATTATACTAGGAAAGTATTTTGCTTCATTATTACTCATAATAGCTGCTCTTATTCCAACGTTCTTGAATGTATATAGCATTTCTCAATTGGGAAGTCCAAAAGGGAATTATGATATTGGAGCGCTACTTGGCTCCTATTTTGGCTTGTTATTTCTTGCAGGAACCTATACTGCTATAGGAGTGTTTTCATCTACACTTTCCAAGAATCAAATTGTGGCTTTTATAATTGCAATGTTTATTTCATTCATTTTATTTTATGGATTTGAAGCAATGGCATCACTGTTTGGCAGTTTAGATTACTTTATTCAGAGTCTTGGTTTAAATGAACATTATAAGAGTATAAGTCGTGGTGTTATCGATACACGTGACTTACTTTATTTTATCAGCGTAACCGTTTTCTTTTTAATGGCTACTAAATTGAGATTGGATCGTGAATAAATTGTCTAGCATATCGCAAGTTTCGATATTAATCATTGGATTGATTGTGTTGAATTTTATTGGAAATAAAATATACAGTCGCATCGATCTTACAGAAGATAAACGATATACGCTTTCTCAACCGTCAATTGATATTGTGGAAGATATTGACAGCCCAATAATTATAAAAGTATATCTTGAAGGTGATTTCCCTTCAGAATTTAAACGATTACAGATTGAAACTCGTCAAATTCTGGAAGAATTAAGAGCAAAAAACAATAATCTTAGATTTCGATTTATCAACCCACTTGATGATGCTCAAGAATTGATACAACAAGGTATGGAACCAAGTCAATTGTCTGTACAACAGAATGGGAAGGTTTCAGAAATCGTGATTTTTCCTTGGGCAACCGTTCAGTATGGTAAAAAAACGAAATTAGTTTCTCTTTTAAAAGATACCAATGCACAGTCTCAAGAAGAACAATTACAAAATGCTATTCAGAATTTAGAATATGCATTTGTCGATGCAATTCACAAAGTCACTTCAACGAAAAATAAAAAAATTGCAATTTTAAAAGGAAATGGAGAATTAGATGACATCTATATTGCCGATTTCCTACGCACACTCGGAGAATATTATCATTTAGCACCATACACATTAGATTCTGTCAACACCAACTCTCAGAACACATTAAAAGGGTTGTTATCCTTTGATTTAGCCATAATTGCGAAACCTACAGAGCGTTTTACAGAACAAGAAAAATATACGTTGGATCAGTTCATAGTAAACGGAGGAAAAACACTTTGGATGATCGATCAGGTACATGCAGAACTAGATAGCTTAATGGCAACAGGAAAATCATTAGCATTTTCTAGAGATTTAAATTTGACAGATCTACTGTTCAATTACGGTGTAAGAATCAATCCAAATATAGTCAAAGACTTATACAGTTCTAAAATTCCATTGGCAACTGGAAAGTTGGGAAATAAAACTCAGTACGATCAGTTTTTATGGCAGTATTTTCCCGTAGTTCAATCAAAAAATAATCACCCAATAAATAAACAAATAGAACCTGTCAATTTAAAATATGTCAATTCGATTGATACCTTAAAAAATTCGATTGATAAAACAATTTTATTACAGAGTTCGCCATTGTCAAAAACTATTGGAACACCAACTATCATTGATTTAAAGATGATTGCGCAACAAGCCAATCCAAATGATTATAACAACGGAAATCAAATTCTTAGTGTATTACTGGAAGGCGAATTTAATTCAGCATACAGTAACAGAGTAAAACCGTTCCAACTCTCGAATCCAAAAGAAAAATCCAACCCTAATAAAATGATTGTCATTGCTGATGGTGATGTAATCGCTAATCAAGTTTCAAGAGGTCAGCCTGAAAGATTGGGTGTTGATAAATGGACAGGACAGCAGTTTGGGAATAAAGAATTTTTATTGAATTGTGTGAATTATCTACTTGATGATACTGGACTTATCAACGTTCGTTCTAGAGCTATAGATTTAAAAATCTTAAATAGGGAGAAAGCCTATAGCGAGCGTACTTATTTTCAATTCTTAAACACTATTTTACCATTGCTATTACTTGCTTTTTTTGGGTTTATTTTCAACTATTTACGTAAGAAAAAATACAGTTGATAAAGTCTTAAAAAATTGTTAAATTTATTGAGTTTCTTAATTCTCATACTTCAATGAATTATATTTGTTTTTCAAATTAAATCTAAAAAAACTATGTACACTAAAGCTATTGCATTTATAATTGCCGTTGGATTCTCATTTTCAATCAACGCACAAATCGAAACACCTCAACCAAGTCCATCATCAAAGTTGGAACAGAAAGTTGGATTAACAGATGTAACTATTGAATACTCACGTCCTGGAGTTAAAGGAAGAACTATTTTTGGAGACTTAGTTCCCTACGGAAAGTTATGGAGAACAGGAGCGAATGCAAGAACTAAAATTACTATTAGTGACGCTATTACTATTGATGGGAAAGAATTGGCTGCCGGAACTTATGCTGTTTTCACCATTCCAAATGAAGAATCTTGGGAAATTATTTTTTATACTGATAGTAAAGGAGGAGGAGCTCCTGCTGAACTGGATGAATCGAAAGTAGCTCTTAGAACAACTGCAGAAACTCAAGTTGTTCCTTTTAACGTAGAATCATTTACATTGGAAATTAACAATTTAAAAGATGATAGCGCAATATTGAATATTCTTTGGGAGAAAACATACGTTGGTATTGCATTCACAGTTCCTACTGATATACTTACTTCTGCAACTATTGATAAAGTTATGGCTGGACCTTCTGCAAATGATTATTTCAATGCAGCAGTATATTATTTAAATTCAGGAAAAGATTTAAACAAAGCAAAACAATGGGTTGAGTTGGCTGTGGAAATGAGAGAGAATCCTGCTTTCTGGCAAATCAGACAACAATCTTTAATCTATGCTAAATTAGGAGATACTGCCGGAGCAATTAAAGCAGCTAAAAAATCATTAGAATTAGCAACAGAAGCTGGAAATTCTGATTATGTTAAAATGAATGAAGATTCTATCGCTGAGTGGTCGAAATAAATTGTAAATTAAAAAAAATTATGAAAACGAAAATTACACTCTTTTTAATGCTATTAACTTTTATAAGTTATGGCCAAAAAAGTCCTCCTGAAAAAGCAGAAGGAAAGACAAAAAGTGAAGTTACAATTACCATTGAGTATAGTTCGCCACGAGTAAAAGGAAGAACTGTTTTTGGTGACCTTGTACCTTACAGCAATGTATGGAGAGCTGGAGCAAATAAGAATACTACAATTAAGTTCGATAAAAACGTTACCGTTAATGGTCAAGAATTGGCTGCCGGAAAATATGGTTTTTTTATCATTCCTAATGAAGATGGTATGTGGACAGTAATTTTTAACAAAAACAACGATGGTTGGGGATCATATGGTTATAAAGAATCTGATGATGCTTTAAGAATCAATGTGACCACTACAACATCAGAAGATTCTAAAGAAGAACTTACCTACGCTGTCGTAAAAGATGAAATTCTATTTTCTTGGGATACAACAAGTTTTGTTCTGAACGTAAAATAAATTTAATCATATAGAATTAAAAAAGCGAACCAAATTTGGTTCGCTTTTTTTTATGAAATTATTTTATTTATGAATCTTTTAAACTCATTCGCATATTTATCAGCAACTTTTTAAAACCAACCTTCTCGTAAGCACGAATTGCTCCAGGATTCTCAAAATACACATCCAATCTTACTTCATCAACACCTTGTGAACGAATCCAAGTATTCAATGCTTCCACAACCAATCCATTTACGCCCTTACCTCTAGCATTTTCTTTTACATACATAAAACCTAAATATGCGAATTTTTTGTGTTTTAAATATGGGTCAGCAGCTTCTATTCTCGCATAACCTGAACCTACAACCTCATCTCCATTGACAGCAACAGCGACAAACACATCCTCTGATAGAATCATTGCTTTAATATCATAATACGATATTTTCTCATCTTTTAGAGTAAGGTCAAACGGACGCTCGAAATCTATAATCCCTTGTTCAAATTC
>JAWUWX010000026.1:0-8174 GCA_034111625.1 Flavobacteriaceae bacterium
AGCAATTTGTGACATTCCACTTAATCCTATTTTACGTTCAATTGCTGATCCAACTACAAATGGCCCGATACCAATATTTAATTCACTTAGTTTAATAGATGCAAATTTTGATGCCATACAATAATCTGTAGAAGCTGCCAATCCAACTCCTCCACCAACAGTTTTTCCTTGGATACGCCCAATAATAAATTTTGGACATTTTCTCATTGCATTTATCACATTGGCAAATCCAGAAAAGAAAACGCTACCAGTTTTTTCATCACTAATGTTTACTAACTCTTTGAAACTGGCTCCAGCACAAAAAGTTCTGTCTTTTCCACTTTTTAAAACAATGACTTTAATAGCGTCATTGTTTCCAGCATCAGTTATTGTCTGTACTAGTTTTGCCAAGATATCTCCTGGTAAAGAGTTGTGTGCAGGATGAAAAAACTCTATATATCCTACTTCGCTTTCGATGTCTATTTTAACGTATGGTTCACTCATTTTTATTTTATCTATATTAATCCAAATTGTTCAAAATGGTGATTTAAATGTTTTCTTTCGAGAAGGTACCATTCATATTTATTCAATTCGCCAAAAACCATATTATTTAATATTGCCTTTGGATTTTCTTTAAAATAATTTAGATACTTCTCTCTTTGTTCAGTAAACTTTAAAATTGCAGTTTCTAAATCTGAATATTTTAAAGAGTCAAGAGTATCCTTTTCTAGCAACGGAAACTTAGAATTCTTTGGAAATTTATTATAGTTGTATAAACTATTTTTTACCTTCTCTAAAATTTTTTCTGGTGTAGAAATTTCAAAATCCTGAATTTCACTAGAAGCAATTTTATATGTATACTCTAAATGTTCAATCATATGTTGAGGTGTCATAATTCCCCATTTTGACTTCGTAGTTTCAGTTAAAGCATGTAAACATTCTTTGATTTTATTTTCAGTGAGTTCAACAAAAGTTTCTTGCTTTTTTTGAACCATTGTTAAAACAGTAGCCAAAGCAACTAGTTCATCATTAGCATCAAAAATTTCAGCAAACCACTTTACAATTCCACTAGGATGTTCTGCTGAAGCAACATCTCTATCGATTTTTTGCTTACAGGTTAAACGAACATAAATTGTATCGTTATGATATAATGGACGCAAAAATCTACATTCTTCTAGGCCGTAGTTTGCAGAAACCGGACCTTTATTTGGATACACAAATAATCCTGCTGCTGCAGAAATTATAAAATAGCCATGAGCAGTTCTCTTCTCGAAAATACTTCCGTCTAGTGAGGTTATATCCGTATGTGCATAGAAATGATCCCAAGTAAGATTAGCGAAATTGATAATATCAGTATCGGTAAACGTACGCTTATGTGTTTTCATAGACATTCCTGGTTGAATGTCTTCCCAATGATATTTAAAAGGATGCTGTTCTGCTTCTTTGTATTTGGCATTTGGTTGATAAATACCTGTAATTTCTGTTAGAGTTGTCGGCGAACCTTGAATGGCAGTTCGCTGTAAATAATGTTTTATACCGCGTATTCCACCCATTTCTTCACCGCCTCCAGCACGCCCTGGACCACCGTGAACTAAACTAGGTAGCGGAGAACCATGACCTGTACTTTCTTTAGCGCTTTCTCTATTTAGCACTAATATTCTTCCATGATGACTTGCTGCATTGATAACATATTCTTTTGCAATTGTATCATCATTAGTAGCAATTGAAGAGACCAATGAGCCTTTACCCATTTGTGCCAATGTAATTGCTTCGTCTAAATTCTTGTAAGACATAATAGTACTAACTGGACCGAATGCCTCGCGTTCATGAATTGCTGTATTTTCAAATGGATTGTCTGCTCTTAATAAAATTGGGCTAATGAAAGCACCTTTTTTAGCATCTGCACCTATGGTTTCTATTTTATCTAAACTTCCATATACAATTTGTGCTTCTTTTGACAAATCGTTAACTGAATCTCTAACGGCCTGAACTTGTTGATGGCTTATCAAAGATCCCATTCTTACTTCTTTCAATCTTGGGTCTCCAATAGTTACTTTATCCAATGCTTTTCCTAATGAAATTTGAACATCTTCAATTAAATTTTCTGGAACTATAATTCTACGAATTGCAGTACATTTTTGTCCTGCTTTTACCGTCATTTCTTTTCGAACTTCTTTGATAAATAAATCAAATTCTGGAGTTCCAGGAACTGCATCTTCTCCTAAAATAGAAGCATTTAAAGAATCTGATTCTATTGTAAAAGGCACAGCCTCATTAATAATTCTAGGATGTGCTTTTAATATTCTCCCGATCGCAGCAGAACCTGTAAAAGTCACAACATCTTGTGATTCTACAGTTTCTAATATGGTTTTAACAGTTCCGTTTATAATTTGTAGCGCGCCTTCTGGTAAAATTCCAGATGCAATAATTTCTCTAGCAACTGCCTCTGCCAAATAAGATGAAGATGGAGCAGGTAAAACCACTGCAGGAACTCCCGCCATCCAATTGACTGCACATTTTTCTAACATTCCCCAAACCGGAAAATTGAATGCATTTATATGTACTGCAACACCTTTTTTAGGCACCATAATGTGATGCGCCATAAAGCGTCCGCCACGAGATAAATCAATGGCATCTCCTTCAACATGATAAGATTGGTTTGGAAATAATTTTCGTAAGGAAGCATTTGCGAATAAGTTTCCAAATCCACCTTCAATATCGATCCAACTATCAACTTTAGTTGCACCAGTTCTATAACTTAACTCATAAAAAGCATCTTTTCTTTTGGTAAGATATAATGCTAAACTCTTAAGCATGTTACCACGCTCTTGGAAAGTCATTTTTCGAAGTATTTCTCCTCCTTTTGTTCTTCCATATTGAAGAATTTCAGGAATATCTAGCCCTTCTATAGCAACACTAGTGAATGCTTCACCAGTAATAGCATCTAATACTGGAACTCCTTCTTCTTTCCCTTCTGTCCATTGACCTTGAACGTAATGTTGTATTTTTTTCATCTTAAAAAAGATTTATTTAAACTCTTTCTATTATTGCCGCATACCCTTGCCCAACTCCAATACACATTGTGATTAGTGCATATCTTTTATTTTGTTCGTGCAATTCTAATGCTGCAGAATAAGCAACTCTTACTCCTGTAACTCCTAACGGATGACCAATTGCAATCGAACCACCATTTGGATTTAATCTTGGGTCGTTATCTGCTAATCCCCAAGCACGTGTACATGCTAAAGCCTGTGCTGCGAATGCTTCATTTAATTCTATCACATCTATATCATCCATAGTCAAACCTGCTTTTTCTAATGCTTTATTAGCCGCTTGAACTGGCCCAATTCCCATTATTCTAGGTTCGACACCTACTACAGCCGAACTTACTATTCTGGCTAATGGTTTTAAATTGTATTTTTTTACGGCGTCTTCCGATGCTATAATTGTTGCAGCTGCGCCATCATTTAATCCTGATGAATTTCCTGCAGTTACACTTCCACCTTCTTTTTTGAAAGCTGGACGTAATTTTCCTAAAATTTCTAAAGATGTTGTTGGTTTAACAAATTCGTCTTGTGAAAATAGAATTGGATCTTTTTTGCGTTGTGGAATTTCAACAGTTACTATCTCTTTTGCCAATCTTCCATTTTCTTGCGCTTTGGTCGCTTTCATTTGACTCCAATAGGCAAATGCATCTTGATCTTCTCGAGAAATAGTATATTTCTCTACTAGATTTTCAGCCGTATTTCCCATTCCATCTGTGCCATATAATTTTTGCATTTTTGGATTGATAAAACGCCAACCAAAACTAGAATCATACATTTTAGAATCGTTACCAAAAGCACTTGAAGGCTTTGCAATAACATAGGGTCCGCGAGTCATATTTTCTACTCCTCCAGAAATGAATAGATCTCCATCGCCAGCTTTTATAGCCCTATTTGCATGAACAATGGCAGATAGTCCAGAACTACATAAACGATTTACGGTTTCTCCGGGAACTGTAAATGGTAATCCTGCTAATAAAGATGACATTCTCGCAACATTACGATTGTCTTCTCCTGCTTGATTAGCACAACCCATAATAACATCGTCATAAGCATCTTTCGGAATGTTAGGATTTCTTTTTACTAATTCTTCTATAACAATAGCTCCTAAATCATCAGTACGAACTTTAGATAAGGTTCCTTTATAACTTCCTATTGGAGTCCTGATTCCGTCAATTATATATGCTTCTTTCATGATTCTTCCCAATCTTTTTGAGTGCGATAAACGACACCTTTAAAAAGCGCTACTAATTCATCTCCTCGTTTAACTTCTACGATATTAAAACCTAATCTGTTATTTACTTTTTCAATGACGCATTCAGCAACTAAATAATCACCTTCGTTCAAGGCTTCAATATGATTGATACTTGTTTCAATTGAAACAGCATATTTCCCATGTGTATTAGACGTAAATCCAAAAGCAGTATCTGCGAGTGAATAACTAATTCCTCCATGTGCTTTATTCATGCTGTTCAACATTTCTTTGCGAATTGTCATTCCAACTTTCACACAACCAATTTCACTTTTTAAAATCTCTATGCCTAGCCAAGCACTATAAGCATCTTGACTCAACATTTTATATGGAATTAATTCGCCTTTCATTAATAGAATGTTTTATTTTCTCTATTCATTTTTCTCAATAGAGGACTGCAACGGTATCTGTCTTCGTGATATTCGTTGTATAATTCATCTAATTTAGACACACACCAATTCATGCTTTTTTCATCAGCCCAAGCCAATAAACCTTTTGGATAATTAACTCCTTTGGTCATAGCATTGTCTATGTCTTCTGCAGAAGCAATATTAAAGAACAAGGCGTCTGCAGCCTCGTTAATTAGCATTACTAAAACTCTGTTAAAAATAGATACACTTAGAGAGTTTTCGACTGCACTCAGATCGAGATCGTTACTCTCGACTTTCTTTCCGTTTTCATCATATTCATAATAACCTATTCCGGATTTACGTCCTAAATAACCTGCCTCAGCAAAACGCTTTTGCGTGAAAGCTGGTCTATATCTTGGATCGAAATAGAAGGCTTTAAATACAGTTTCCGTAACCGTATAATTAACATCATTTCCAATGAAATCCATTAATTCAAAGGGTCCCATTCTAAAACCTCCTAAGGTTTTTAAACTATAATCTATAGTTGCAAAATCTGCTATCCCTTCTTCATAGATTCGTAATGCCTCACCGTAAAATGGTCGCGCCACACGATTCACTATAAATCCAGGTGTGTCTTTAGCAACAGCGACTGTTTTTTTCCAACTAGTAATTGTATCTATTGATTTTTCTAATGTTTCATAAGACGTTTGAATGGCTGGAATGACCTCAACTAATTTCATTAATGGTGCTGGATTGAAAAAATGAATTCCAACACATCTTTTGGGTTTTTCTAATGCTGCGGCAATTGATGCAATAGATAAACTAGAAGTGTTTGAGGCTATAATACAATCGTCAGAAACATAACTTTCTAATTCTAAAAACACTTTTTTCTTTATGTCTAAATTCTCAATAATCGCTTCAATCGTTAAATTTGAATCGGCTAAATCCTTTAAGTTATTTACGTAAGAGATATTATCTTGAATTCTATTTTTTTCATCAGAATCAATACGTCCTTTTACAATTAATCTTGACAATACTTTGTCTAACGCAACTTTAGATTTGTTTAATGCTACTTGATTGGTGTCGTATAATTTCACTTTACAACCAGAAGTTGCAGCGACTTGTGCGATGCCACTTCCCATTGTTCCAGAACCAATTATTCCTACGTTCATTTAGTTTCCTTTAAAATTAGGTTTTCTTTTTTCTATAAATGCTGCAACTCCTTCTGCATAGTCATTAGTTTGCGCTGCTTCAATTTGTAACTTAGATTCCAATGCAAGTTGGTCTTCCAAAGTATTGCTCATCGATTTATTATACAATTCTTTAATCATCCCTAATGCCTTGGTTGGCATATTCGCCATTTTTAGTGCCAATTTATGTACTTCTTCTTCAAAGTTTTCAAGTGGAATCATCTTGTAAATCATTCCTAATCGTTCTGCTTCTTCTGCAGAAATTTTATCACCAAGCATTGCTAAAGCTAATGCTTTCTGAAACCCAATCAACCTTGGTAAAAAGAAAGTTCCTGCACTATCAGGCACTAAACCTATAAGACTAAAAGCCTGTATGAAATTTACTTTTTCGTGTGCAACGACAATATCACAAGCCAAAGCAATATTGGCTCCGGCTCCTGCAGCGACACCGTTTATTGCACCGATAATTGGTTTTTTTATAGAACGAATTCGCGTAATTATGGGATTGTAATGCTCTTCTAATATTTTTTTGAATCCTGGATTTAAATCTGGATCAGTAACTTCTTTTAAATCTTGACCTGCACAGAATGCTTTGCCGTTTCCAGTAAGTACAATCGCTCGGACTTCATCATTTTTCTCACAAGCGTCTAAAGTGTCTTGAAGTAAAAACGCCATTTCACGATTGAAACTGTTAAATACTTCAGGTCTGTTTAGCGTGATATACGCTATTTTATTTTCAATTTTTATTAGAATTGAATTATTGCTCATACCTTATTTTATGTTTTGTCTATTTAAGACATTTAAAATAGTCAAATGGTTCTTGACAGTCATCACACTGAAACTGTGCTTTACATGCTGTTGACCCAAATTGACTTACTAATCTTGTATTGGTTGAACCACAATTAGTACACTTTACCAATCTTTTACCATCAAGCAATACACTTTTATCTCCTTCAGCATCTAATGGTGCTGCTATTCCATAATCTTCTAACGCTTTTCTCCCTTTTGGTGTAATCCAATCAGTTGTCCAAGCAGGAGCGAGGATTAATTCTATTTCTGAATTGTATCCTTTTTCTTTTAATGCTTTTTTTATATCCTCACCAATAACATCCATTGCAGGACATCCACTATATGTTGGTGTAATTTGAACTTTTACAACCCCATTTTTAATAACTGCTGTACGTACAACTCCCATTTCCATAATAGATAATACAGGAATTTCAGGGTCAGAAACTTGCTCCAGAATTGGAAATAGTTTTTGATCGATATGCTGTTCAGTTTTAATCATTTTTTGACATTTCTGCTATCACAGCAATATTACCATTCCATATTTGGATATGTACGTTGCATGTATTGTAAATCACTTAATAAATAGCCTAAATGTTCTGTATGAATTCCTTCTTTCCCTCCTTTTTGGAACCATTTTGATTCAGGAACTTTTAAAGTTGACTCATTTAAAATTTTTGAAACAGTAGCGTAATATACTGATTTTAAAACTGTAACATCAACACCAATTCCTTCAGAAATGATTGTTTTATCTGCTTCAGTCTGATGAAATAACTCATCTGTATATGTCCATAAACTATCAATTGCGTCTTGCATTCTTTGATGACTTTCTGCTGTTCCGTCACCTAAACGTTTTACCCAATCTGAAGAAAAGCGTTGATGGTAACTAACTTCTTTAATAGATTTTATTGCTATGGCAGAAAGTGTCAAGTCATGACTTTTTTGTAATTCTTTTAAAAACAAAAAATGGTAGACATCGAATAAGAATTGGCGACCAATAGTATATGCAAAATCAGTATTTGGTTGTTCTACTAAAAGAACATTTACATACTCTCTTTCTTTTCGAAGCATTGCAATATCATCTTCTGACCTTCCATCTCCAATAATTTTAGCAGCATATTGGTAATAACTACGCACTTGCCCGAATAAATCTAAAGAGATATTTGTACAAGCGATATCTGTTTCTAAACTTGGTCCATGACCACATAATTCACCTAAGCGTTGTCCAAGAATTAAGGAATTATCAGCAATCCCAAGAATGTATTTATAAAGATTTTCTTTCATTACATGTGTTTTACTTCGTCTGGTAAATCGTAAAATGTTGGGTGACGATAGATTTTGTCTTGTGCTGGTTCAAATAATTCTCCATTATTTTCTGGATTTGACGCTGTAATATTTTTCGATTCTATAACCCAAATACTTATTCCTTCATTACGTCTTGTATACACGTCACGTGCATTTTCTAAAGCCATTTCTGCATCTGCAGCATGTAGACTTCCAAAATGACGATGTTCTAATCCGTTTTTACTTCTCACGAAGACTTCCCAAAGAGGCCAGTTTTTACTCATCTTAT
>JAWUWX010000027.1:0-38414 GCA_034111625.1 Flavobacteriaceae bacterium
TTTGGGTTATGGTGTATTTATAGAAAATATGGTATTCGGTAAACTGAACTCACGTGCTCGACTAAGTTCATTCAGCGAAGGCGAAATGAGTCGAAGACGGATATCCCCAATAACCTGAGATTCTGAAATAAATTCAGGTTGCTGAACAAATGATTTACCAACGATTTCTTTATTATTCTTTAAAACTACTAATACCCTTAATTACTGTACCTTTGCGCCATGATGAATAAATTATCAGATTGGTTACCAACGACGAACAAAGAAGTAAAGCTTCGCAAGTGGGAAGAATTAGACGTAATTCTATTTAGTGGAGACGCTTATGTAGATCACCCATCATTTGGCCCTGCAGTAATTGGGCGTATTCTTGAAAGTTACGGGTTGAGAGTTGCGATTGTTCCACAGCCAAGTGTGAACGATGATTTACAGGATTTCACCAAAATGGGAAAACCGCGTTTATTTTTTGCTGCTACAGGTGGATGTATGGACCCGATGGTAAGTAATTACACGGCAAGTAAAAGACGACGTGATAAAGATGCGTATACTCCAAATGGAGATAAAGGCTTTCGACCTGATTATGCGACTTCTGTTTATTCTAAAATATTAAAAGAAAAGTTTCCAGATGTTCCTATCTTAATTGGAGGAATTGAGGCATCATTGAGAAGAGTTACACACTATGATTATTGGTCTGATAAGTTATTACCAACGATTTTAGAAACTTCAAAAGCAGATATGTTGGTTTATGGAATGGGCGAACAACCTTTGCGTGAAATTGTAGAATTATTGCAAAAAGGAGTGCCGTTTTCTAGTTTAAAAACCATCAAGCAGACAGCCGTTTTAATCGATAAAGATGAAAAAGTTCCTGTTATAAAAGATTGGGATGATGTAACGATCAATTCTCATGAAGCATGTTTGGGAGATAAAAAGACGTTTGCTTCCAACTTTAAAGTGATTGAGCAAGAATCAAATAAGTTAAAAGCACGTAGAATTTTTCAAGAGGTTGGAGAGAGAACACTGGTCATAAACCCACCATTTCCGACAATGACTGAAGATGAAATTGACGCGTCTTTTGAATTGCCATATACTCGAATGCCTCATCCTAAGTACAATAAAAGAGGACCCATTCCAGCCTATGAAATGATCAAGTTTTCGATCAATATTCATAGGGGATGTTTCGGAGGATGTAGTTTCTGTACAATTTCGGCACATCAAGGAAAATTTATTGCGAGTAGAAGTCAAGAGTCTATTTTAAAAGAAGTAGATACTGTTGCAAACATGCCAGATTTTAAAGGCTATTTATCTGATATAGGCGGACCTTCTGCCAATATGTACAAGATGAAAGGAAAAGTACAATCTATCTGTGATAAATGTGTTGCACCTTCATGTATTTCTCCAGTTATTTGTAGTAATCTAGACACTTCACACAAGCCATTAACGAAGTTATATCAAGCGGTAGATAGTCATCCAAAGGTGAAAAAATCATTTATTGGAAGTGGAATCCGTCACGATATGTTGGTTCCAGAATTCAATAAAAATGCCGATCCAAAAGAGTTGGATGATTACACGAAAGAAGTAATGACCAAGCATGTTTCTGGACGTTTAAAAGTAGCCCCAGAACACACTTCAGATCCTGTTTTAAAATTGATGCGTAAACCTTCTTTTAAGTATTTTCACATGTTTAAAGAGCGTTTTGATAGAATCAATATTAAAGAAAAATTAAACCTTCAGTTGATTCCATATTTTATTTCCAATCATCCTGCTTGTGAAGTTGAAGACATGGCAAACCTGGCAGCAGAAACTAAAAATTTGGGCTTTCAGTTAGAACAAGTGCAAGGGTTTACTCCTACGCCAATGACAGTTGCAACAGTAATTTATTATAGTGGATACCATCCATACACTTTAAAACCGACGCGAACACCTAAAACCAAGAAGGAAAAAGAAGAACAACATCGTTTTTTCTTTTGGTATAAAAAGGAAAATAAAGCGTGGATAAAGAATACATTGTCTAAGTTGAAGCGAACAGACTTATTAGATGTTTTATTGCCTGAAAATAATTCTTGGCGTAAAAACAAAGGGGAAAAAGCAAAAGATACTTTTAACGAGACGATCACTGAAAATAAACCCTCTAGAAGACAGAACAAGTATAAAAACAGACGCAAGAATAGATAATGGGTTACACGTTGATTAGTGTAATTGTTTAAAATAAAAAACCTTACAACTTCAAAGTTTGTAAGGTTTTTTATTTTCTTTCTAATGTATAGAAACGAAGTAATCTAAAGTCTAATAGTCTAAACAAGTTTATTCTCAACTAAATATTCTGCAATCTGAACCGCGTTAGTCGCAGCACCTTTTCGTAAATTATCAGAAACAATCCACATGTTTAGCGTTTTTGGTTGTGATAAATCTCTACGGATTCTTCCTACAAACACATCGTCTTTTCCATGAGCATATAAAGGCATAGGATAGGTATTGGTATCCGTATTATCTTGAACAGTTACGCCATTTGTTTCGTTTAAGAGCTTGCGAATATCACCTACATTGAAGTCATTTTTAAACTCAACATTCACTGCTTCACTATGGCCTCCAGAAGTAGGAATTCTTACTGCAGTTGCAGTATAGGCAACGGTACTATCATTCAATATTTTTTGTGGTTCACGTGCTAATTTCATTTCTTCTTTGGTATATCCATTTTCTTCAAAGACATCACAGTGAGGAATTACGTTTCTATGAATAGGATAGTGATATGCCATTTCTCCTTTAACACCATTCATCTCATTTTCCATTTGTTGAACAGCTTTAACGCCAGTTCCAGAAACAGACTGATAGGTAGAAATGACAACACGTTTCATATTGTATTTTTTATGAAGAGGCGCTAGAGCCATTACCAATTGAATTGTTGAGCAATTAGGATTGGCAATAATTTTATCTTCTTTGGTTAATTCAGGAGCATTAATTTCTGGCACCACCAATTTCTTATCAGTATCCATTCTGAAAGCAGAAGAATTGTCAATAACTGTCGTTCCAACTTCGGCAAATTTTGGTGCCCATTCAAGTGATGTATCACCACCAGCAGAAAACAATGCGATATCTGGCTTTGTATTTACCGCGTCTTGCATGCTCATAATCTTATATTCCTTTCCTTTAAAAGAAATTGTTTTTCCTACCGATCTTTCTGATGCGACTGGAATCAATTCTGTGACATGAAAATTTCTTTCTTCAAGAGTTTGCAACATCACGTTTCCTACCATTCCTGTTGCTCCAACTACTGCTACTTTCATTCTTTAAAAGGATTAAATTTTAGATATGCAAAGATTATGAAAAAACAACGACATAAACGGTCTATTAAATGGTAAAAGATGCATTTAAAGAAACTTTTGGCAAAAAGAACAAAAACCAAGTTAAAAAATATAAGAATTGCATTAGTTACTAGTTAAAAATGTAATTTTGTTAAAAATTATTGTTTAACTAAAATTAGTATAGCATGCAACTGTACAATAAGTTAAGCGCTATTGAACGCGCTGAATTAATTGATAAAGCCGGAAAAGACCGATTAACGATTTCCTTTTATCAATATTACCACATTAAAAACCCACAAGTCTTCAGAGATCATCTATTTATCAATTGGGAAAAAATTGATGTTCTTGGGCGAATTTATGTTTCTTCCGAAGGAATTAATGCCCAACTTTCTGTTCCTGCTCAGAACTTCACAGATTTTAAAACACACGTAGATTCTATTACTTTTTTAGAAAATGTTCGGCTGAATGTTGCTGTAGAACAAGACAATAAATCTTTTCTAAAACTAAAAGTTAAAGTCAGAAATAAAATTGTTGCTGATGGATTGAATGATAAAACATTTGATGTGACGGATATTGGAGTTCATTTGAATGCAAAAGAATTTAATAAAATGCTTGCAGACCCAAACACGGTATGTGTTGATATGAGAAACCATTATGAAAGCGAAATAGGACATTTTGACGGAGCAGTTACGCCTGATGTTGATACGTTTAGAGATTCATTGGATATTATTGAAGAAGATTTAAAAGATAATAAAGAAGATAAGAATTTATTGATGTATTGTACTGGTGGAATTCGTTGTGAAAAGGCAAGCGCTTATTATAAACACAAGGGATTTAAAAACGTTTTTCAACTTGAAGGAGGAATTATCAACTACGTAAGGCAAGTTGATATTGAAGGAATAGAAAATAAATTTATCGGAAAAAATTTTGTTTTCGACCATAGAAGAAGTGAAAGGATTTCTGACGATGTTGTTTCGAATTGTCATCAATGCGGAGTGTTTTGTGATGAGCATGTAAATTGTGAAAATGAGGCATGTCATTTGCTATTTATCCAATGCGAGTCTTGTCAAGAGAAAATGGATACGTGTTGTTCTGTCAAATGCAAAGAGATCAACCAACTTCCATTTGAAGAGCAAAAAGCCCTTCGAAAAGGCACACATAACAGTAATAAAATCTTTAAAAAAGGACGTTCAGAAGTGCTAAAATTTAAGAAATAAAATTTTTCTGAAAACCTTTTATTAAGATTCTTTATCTTTACGGATTAGTGATACTATTTAATTAAATCTTAAAGTGTTTTATGAGTACTCTTAAAACATTTAAATATATATAAAACTATGGGCTGTAATTCTTGCTCAACAGATACAAGCGGAGTTCCGAAAGGATGTAAAAGTAATGGAGATTGTGGTTCAGGGACTTGCGGAAGCGGAAGTAAATTGGCCGTTTTCGATTGGCTCTCCAACATGACACTTCCCAACGGACAAGAACCTTTTGATATTGTGGAGGTTCGTTTTAAAAACGGAAGAAAACATTTCTTTAAAAACGAAAAACTCCAACTGTGTATGGGAGAGGTGATCGCTGTTGAAGGGTCTCCTGGACACGACATCGGTACAGTTTCTCTTACAGGAGAATTGGTGAGAATCCAAATGAAGAAAAAAAAAGTTGCAATAGATAGCGAGGAGATAAAAAAAGTATATCGAAAAGCATCGAAACGCGATATTGAAATTTGGGAAAAATCACGAAACAGAGAAGTTGAAACGCAACGTAGAGGTAGAGAGATTCTGGGAAGATTAGGTCTTAAAATGAAACTCTCAGATGTTGAATATCAAGGAGATGGTAATAAAGCAACTTTTTATTATACTGCCGAAGAAAGAATAGATTTTCGTCAATTGATTAGAGACCTTGCAAGCGCATTTAGTATTAGAGTTGAAATGAAGCAAGTGGGTCTTCGTCAAGAAGCGGCGAGGCTTGGTGGAATTGGTTCTTGTGGACGTGAATTGTGTTGTTCTACTTGGCTGACGGACTTTAAAAAAGTAAATACGGCATCTGCTCGTTACCAACAACTTTCTCTAAATCCTCAAAAATTAGCAGGTCAATGTGGAAAACTTAAGTGCTGTTTAAACTTCGAATTAGACACGTATCTAGATGCATTAAGAAGCTTTCCAAAACAAGATACAATTCTTAAGACAGAAAAAGGAGATGCTGTTTTTGTCAAAATGGATATTTTTAAAGAAGAGTTCTGGTATACCTATAAAAACGATTCTTTTAAGTGGTATAAGTTGGATTTATTACAGTTAAAAGAAATTATTGAAGCGAATAAAGGAGGAGAAGTGATTACATCTTTGGAAGATTATGAATTGGATTTACCTGTTATTCCAAAAGTTAATTTTGAAGACGCAGTAGGACAAGATAGTCTGACAAGATTTGACAGCCCAAAACAAAAGAAAAAGAGAAGGCCAAATAAAAAGAGATTTGCAGGAACAAAGAATTCCAACAACCAAGGTCAGAAGCCTAATAATCATGGTCCAAAACCCAAAACTAAAGGACAGTCAAACCAAAATCAAAGACGCAAACCAAAACCTAAGCCGAATAACAACAACAATCAAAAAAATGCGTAAATCATTAATTTTATTGCTTACTGTTATTGGATTATCTTCTTGTGTGGAAAAAGACACTTACAATCAGTATTATTCCATTGATAATAATGTTTGGAAGACTAATAATATTCTTGAATTTAATGTAGAGATAGAGGATACAGTTTCTCAAAACAATATCTTTATAAACATTAGAAATAATAAAGATTACGAGTTTAGTAATTTGTTTTTAATATCACGAATTCAGTTTCCTGACGGCTACAGAGTTGTTGATACTTTGGAATATGAAATGACCGATAAAACGGGGAATTTTTTAGGATTAGGATATACAGATATCAAAGAGAACAAACTTTTTTATAAAGAAAAAGTACGTTTCAATCAAAGCGGAAACTACCTTATTAAGGTTGAACAAGCAATGCGAAAAAACGACAATATTCAAGGACTTGACTCGTTAAAAGGTATTACAGACGTAGGGTTGAGTATTGAACCGTTAATAGAATAAAACAGAATGAAAAATAAAGAAACTTCAGAATATATAGAGGATAAAAAATATTTAAAATTGTTTTGGAGTATTCTAATTGGCGGAGTTATTTTAGCAATTCTTCCATTTTTTTTAGCATCAATAGGCGCTTTAGGGGCTATGCCAGAATTTGATGATTTAGAAAACCCAGAAAGCAATCTTGCAACCGAAGTTATTTCAACCGATGGGAAAACACTTGGAAAATACGCATACGAAAACCGCACGCCTGTAAATTATAAGGATATTTCCCCAACTCTTATTGAAGCTATAGTTGCAACAGAAGACGAACGCTTTTATAGTCATTCAGGAATTGATTTTAAATCTACATTAAGAGCCATCCTTAAGATGGGTAAAGGTGGCGGTGGAAGTACTATTACACAACAACTATCTAAACTTTTATTTCATGGAGAAGGCTCAAAAAATATTATTGGGAGGTTGAAGCAAAAAATAAAAGAGTATGTGATTTCCGTCAGACTAGAACGTCAATATACAAAGCAAGAGATCTTGACCATGTATTTGAACAAATATGATTTTATCAATGGAGCTGTAGGTGTTCGGTCTGCCTCAAGGATATATTTTGGAAAAGAACCCAAAGAATTAAAAATTAATGAGTCGGCAATGCTTGCTGGAATGTTAAAAAATTCTTCCCTTTTTAATCCTTTAAGAGAAAAAAGAAAAGACACAGTGAAACATCGTCGGAATGTTGTTTTACGACAAATGTTTAAAAACGACTTTATAACCGAAGAATTGAAAGATTCTTTACAACGATTAGATTTAGAATTAAATGTTAATAGAGAAGGTCACAGTGATGGGTACGCAACTTATTTTAGAGAATATTTACGTGATTTTATGAAAGGATGGATTAAAGACAATCCAAAACCTGGAGGTGGAGAATACAACCTTCATCGAGACGGTCTTAAAATTTATGTGACGTTGGATTCTAGAATGCAGAAATATGCTGAGGAAGCAATGCAAGAACACATGGCGAACCTTCAACGTGTTTTTTTTAAAGAACAAAAAAGAAATAGAATAGCTCCATTTTATGATATTGATCAAAAGCAGATTAATATAACGTTGGAACAAGCAATGTTGCGGTCTAATCGCTGGAAGAGAATGAAAAAGCAAGGGAAATCTGAAAAGGAAAGACGCGCTTCATTTAATAAAAAAACAGAAATGAGTGTTTTTTCTTGGAAAGGAGACATTGACACGATCATGACCCCATTAGACTCGATACGCTATTATAAACATTTTTTACGTGCTGGATTAATGTCAATTGAACCACAATCTGGACATGTGAAAGCATGGGTTGGAGGATTGAATTACAAGCACTTTCAGTTTGACGCAGTAAAACAACAAAAACGACAAGTAGGATCTACTTTTAAACCATTTGTGTATGCAACTGCAATTAACCAATTGCAATTATCACCATGTCAGGAATACCCTAATACACCTTATACTATTCCTAAAGAAGATTATGGAATGCCAGAGGACTGGTCGCCTAAAAATTCTTCAGAAAAATATGGAGGCATGTTGAATTTAAAAGATGCGCTTGCAGGTTCAGTTAATGTTGTTACTGCTAGATTGATTCATATGGTGCATCCTCAGACAGTAGCAAGATTAGCTCACGACGCTGGAATTGAAAGTTGGATACCAGAGGTTCCTGCTATCGCTTTAGGGTCTGTAGATTTAAGCCTGTTTGAAATGGTAGGCGCTTATTCGACATTTGCCAATAGAGGTCTTCGTGTTGAACAAATGATGATTTTAAGAATCGAAGATAAAAACGGAACTATTTTAGAGCAATTTTCTCCTAAAACGAAAGAAGTGATGGATGAAGAATCTGCTTATGTAGTTTTAAACTTATTGGAAGGAGTAACTAAATCAGGATCAGGACAACGTTTACGTAGTAAATGGGGAAGTTATCCTGACAATGTCTCGACAGGATATCCGTATGAATTTACCAATGCTATTGCAGGAAAAACAGGAACAACTCAGAATCAATCCGATGGATGGTTTATGGGAATTGTACCTAACCTTGCAACTGGAGTTTGGGTAGGAGGAGAAGATAGAGCAACACACTTTGCAGGAATCACCTATGGCCAAGGAGCAACTATGGCGCTTCCTATTTGGGCATTGTACCATCAAAAATGTTATGCTGATTTATCCTTAAACGTCAGTAAAGAAGATTTTGAAAAACCGGAAAACTTAACCATAGAATTGGATTGTTCTAAGGCTGAAGACTCAGATGAGAATCCAATTGACGATCCAGTCGAAGAAATACCAGATTTTTAAGAATACATCAAATGATAAATAAAGTAGTAAAAAACGCCGAAGAAGCATTACAAGGTGTTACCGACGGAATGACTTTTATGTTGGGAGGTTTTGGATTGAGTGGAATTCCTGAAAACAGTATTTCTGAATTGGTAAAACTTGGAATAAAAGAATTGACATGTATTTCCAACAATGCAGGGGTAGATGATTTTGGATTAGGATTGTTATTACAAAAACGTCAAATAAAAAAAATGATTTCTTCTTACGTTGGCGAGAACGATGAATTTGAAAGACAAATGCTATCAGGAGAGCTGGATGTAGATTTAATTCCACAAGGAACATTAGCAGAAAGATGTCGTGCAGCAGGAGCAGGAATCCCTGCTTTTTATACACCTGCAGGTTATGGAACTGAAGTAGCCAAAGGAAAAGAAACTAGAGAATTTAACGGGAAAATGTATGTGTTAGAGCATGCTTTTGAGCCACAATTTGCTTTTGTAAAAGCATGGAAAGGAGTTGCTGCAGGAAATCTTATTTTTAAAGGAACGGCACGTAATTTTAATCCAATGATGGCAATGGCTGGAAAAATCACGGTTGCTGAAGTTGAAGAGCTGGTTGAGGTTGGAGAATTGGATCCAAATCAGATTCATACTCCTGGAATTTTTGTACAACGAATTTTTCAAGGGAAAGATTATGAAAAAAGAATTGAGCAACGTACAGTAACTCCTAAATCATAAAAAAATGGGACTTAGTAAACAAGAAATAGCACAAAGAATAGCTCAAGAACTAAGAGATAAATGGTATGTTAATTTAGGAATTGGGATTCCAACTTTGGTGGCCAATTATATTCCTGAAGGTATAGAAGTTGAGTTTCAATCGGAAAACGGATTGTTAGGAATGGGGCCTTTTCCAATTGAAGGAACTGAAGATGCAGATATGATCAATGCAGGAAAGCAAACAGTTACTGTTTTAAAAGGAGGGTCGCTATTTGATTCTGTAACAAGCTTTGCGATGATAAGAGGTCAACACGTTCAATTGACAGTTCTCGGAGCAATGGAAGTTGCACAGAATGGAGATATTGCCAATTGGAAAATTCCTGGAAGAATGGTGAAAGGAATGGGTGGAGCAATGGATTTAGTAGCGTCTGCAGAGAATATTATTGTAGCGATGATGCACACAAATAAACAAGGAGAGAGTAAGTTATTAAAAGAATGTTCTCTGCCATTGACAGGTGTAGGTTGTGTAACGAAAGTGGTAACCAACCTAGCAGTATTAGAAGTTAAAAACAATGCTTTTTATTTGTTGGAAAGAGCACCAGGAGTTTCCGTTGAAGAAATTCAAGAGGCAACAGCAGGAACATTAATTGTTGAAGGGTTGATTCCTGAAATGAAGTTATAAAAGAATAAGAATGAAAATAATATCTTACAATGTTAATGGGATTCGTGCTGCTCTTAAAAAAGGGTTTATCGATTGGTTACAAGAAGAAAGTCCAGATGTAATATGTCTTCAAGAAACGAAAGCGCATAAGGAACAACTGGATGTAACATTGTTTGAAAACGCAGGATATCCTTTTCATTATTGGTTTTCAGCGCAGAAAAAAGGGTATTCAAGTGTTGCGGTTTTTTGTAAAAAAGAACCCAATCATGTTGCGTATGGAACTGGAATTGAAACAATGGATTTTGAAGGTAGAAACCTTCGTGTAGATTATGATGATCTTTCGGTGATGAGTTTATATTTACCTTCTGGAACCAATTCTCAACGATTGGATTTTAAGTTCAACTATATGGACGAATTTCAAGAATATATAAATAACCTTAAGAAGAAAATTCCAAATTTGGTTATCTGTGGAGATTATAATATATGTCATGAAGCAATAGATATCCACAACCCAAAAATGAAAGGTGTTTCAGGGTTTTTACCAGAAGAAAGAACATGGATTGGTAGTTTTATTGAAAGTGGATTTGTGGATAGTTTTCGATATTTAAATACCGAATTACAAGAGTTTTCTTGGTGGAGTTATAGAGCAAATTCTCGAGCGAATAATAAAGGATGGCGTTTAGATTACGCGATGGTATCTAAGCCATTGAAAGATAAAATTTCTAAAGCGTATATCTTACCAGAAGCGAAGCACTCAGACCATTGCCCAATAGTTGTAGAAATAGATTAGTTGCAGATGAAATTATTAAAACAGATACCTTTATTTTTTTTATTTTTGAGTTTTTTTTCAAATGCTCAAGATTCATTAATTGTTACACAAAAAAAATCCCTTAGAGTTAAGATTATAGAATTAAAAGAGACAATTGAGGATGAACCTTTACAAAGATTTTCAATTTCTGCAACCAACGATACCATCTACTTAAACAATCCTGTTGTCGATAAAAGCATTCAAGAGACGACATTAATTGACAGCCTTTGGCTGAAGGAGCTATACAACTCTCCATTATATGATTCGGAAGAATTTTTAATTAAAGATGCTGAACGAGTAGTTTTAAAAGACGGAGAGATAGTCGAAATAATTTTAGAAGAACTTTCAACGGAATTACTTAAATCTAGACTTACCATTCTCGACAATAAAACACCCTTTAATATTGTATACAATCAGAGTCTTGAAAGGTTGATAAAAACATATTTAAAGTCTCGAAAGAAATCTTTTTCTACGTTGATGTCAAGAGCACAATATTATTTTCCAATGTTTGAAGAGCATTTGGATAAATATGATATTCCACTAGAGATAAAATATCTTGCTATTGTTGAGTCTGCATTGAAACCGAGAGCAAAGTCTAGAGTTGGAGCAACAGGATTATGGCAATTTATGTATCAGACTGGAAAGCAGTTTAAACTCAACGTAAATTCTTATGTTGATGAGCGTCAAGATCCTTTTAAAGCAACAGAAGCCGCGTGTCAATACCTCTCAGCGCTTCATAAATTATTTGGCGATTGGGATTTAGCATTGGCAGCATATAATTCTGGACCTGGAAATGTAAATAAAGCCATCAGAAGGTCTGGGGGAAAAAGAAATTATTGGAATATTCGACAGTTTTTGCCAAGAGAAACCGCAGGATATGTTCCGGCATTTTACGCGACACTTTACATATTTGAATATGCGAATGAGCATGGGATTTATTCTAATAAACCAACTATTAATCTATTCGAAACAGACACGATTCACATTAAAAAACAAGTAACTTTTGATCAATTAAAAAACTTTCTGGATGTAGACATTGAGATGATTCAGTATTTAAACCCTCAATATAAATTGGATATAATCCCTTACCGTAAGGATAAAAATTACTATGTCAAATTACCATTATATAATATAGGAGAGTATCTAAATAAGGAGAAAGAATTACACGCTTATATTGATGCTGAAGAAGCGAAAAGAGAAACGGCATTACCTCAGTTAATTGAAGCAAAAGATCAGATTCGTTATCGTGTGAGAAGTGGAGATTACCTTGGAAAAATTGCCAATAGATATGGAGTTAGTGTAAACTCAATCAAGCGATGGAACGGATTACGAAGCAACCGCTTAAGAATAGGACAACGATTGGTTATTCATCCAAGAAAAATGGTTTCTGCCTCTTCAAAATCTTTAAAACCAACCCAAAATAAAGCAACTCCAAAAGGCAGTTATTCTACATACGTAGTTAAAAAAGGAGATTCTCTTTGGACGATTTCAAACAAGTTCCCAAAAGTTTCCGTTCAGAACTTAAAAGAATGGAACGATATTTGGAACGTAAAATCTCTGAAACCCGGAACGAAACTAAAAATATTTAAAAGTTAGATTATGAACAAACACACTCTTTTTATCGGATTAATATTGCTTTTTACCTCTTGTTCTTCTAAAGACTATAAACCAGTTTTAGTGGACTCCAATGGAAGAATGAATCAGTTATTGGTTGTAATGGATAACAACCTATGGCAAGGAATAGAAGGAGATTCTTTACGAAATGTTACTGGAGAACGCGTGTTGGGATTGCCACAGAACGAACCGCAATTTGGAGTGACTCAAGTTCCTGTTAAATCTTTTGGAACAATGTTTAAGTCTTTAAAAAACATATTGATTATAGGAATAGGTGAAAAAACCAATTTTTCAATCCAATCCAATGTCTACGCAAAGCCCCAAACCATCATTAAGATTACAGGAGCAGACCAAAAAAGGTTATTGGAGGAAATCTACAAAAGAAAGCAAGAGATTATTACAACCTTTAAAAATTCAGATTTGGAGGCGATTCAATATAGATTAAGAAAAAAGCAATTTGACATAACAAAATTAAAAACTTTAGAGAATCTTGGCATTACGATGCAGATTCCTAACTTGTATCGATTGGTAGATGATACAGGTGATTTTTTATGGATGAGACAGCATATTAAACAGGGTCAATCTATGAATTTGATTGTGTATGAATTGCCTATTAATTCTCTAGATGATGAAGAAGGAAAAAATATTGTTTCTGTTCGTGACACCATTGGTAAAAATCATATTCCTGGGAGTAAAGAAGGGAAATACCTTATCACAGAACAAGCCTATTCTCCACATACTTTTAATGTAACATTAGATGGAAAGAAAGCCTTTGAAACTCGTGGGAAATGGGAAATGAAAAATGATTTTATGGCAGGTCCTTTTTTAAACTATACCGTAGTTGATAAGCCAAATAACAGGCTCATTGTTGTTGAAGGATTTACATATGCTCCTACGGCTAATAAAAGAGATTATATGTTTGAAATTGAAGCGGTGTTAAAGACCTTGAAGATCAAATAATTTAGAAATTTCCTTTTCGGAAGATACTTTGATTTTTATTATAATTAAAGTTTTCAATTTTATACAAATCTATAACACTGTGATAGAAAAAATCTGTTGTAACTCTTTTATGCTGATTTTCTTTTAACGCTTTTACTGATTCAGGATACGCTGCTAATAATTCATCAGAATACCAAGTAATCATAGCGGGATTTTTACTAACCTCACTTTCTTGAGCATGCAACCACCTTCCATCTTCTCCAAGTATTTCTCCATGATCAGAAACATACATTACAATTGATTTTGTATGAGTTTTTTCTACAGATGCGATTACGGTATCTATAAAATTATCTAAATAAACCAACGTATTATCATAAGAATTAATTATTTCTTGAGGCCCTAAAGAGGGAATGTACTTGCTGTCAGTAACTGGTGTAAACTTTCTAAACTCAGCAGAATATCTATTCTCATAATACCAATGACTTCCAGTCATATGTAACGTTATAAATTGATTTTTAGACGTTTTTAACACCGAATCAAATGGTTGTAACATTTCTTCATCAAGTGCCTTATTAAAACTCATAATAGATCTGAATTTATCGATCAATTCTACATGTTGATTGCTTCTAATAATAGGCGCATAACTCTTAACTATTGTGCTATTTCCAATCCAAGAAGTTTTATAATTTGATTTATTTAGAATGGAAAAAAGAGAATATACCTTGTTTGATTTTACGATATCATTTACACTTTTATTGGTCAGTAATTGCTTCACACTTGCAGCAGTATGCGTCAAAGGAGTGTATAAATCACTATAACTAATAATATTTTTTCTTTTGAATAATTTTGGGCTAGTTTCTCTATTATAACCGTTTAATTGAATATGGTCTGCTCTTACAGACTCACCTAGAATAAAGATAAAATTAATGTCATTTACAACTGCTTTCACATTAGTATTAATAGGTAAAAGTTGAAGATCTTCCTCTTCAAAAAACTCAACAACACTACTAAATACAACATAAGGTAAACGAGAATTAAAAGTATCATGCCTTTTAGCCTCAATAATGAAATAAGTTGCAATTCCTAGTATCGCAAGGATAATTAAAGGTGATTTTAACTGATTAACGTTAACTTTTTTATATTTTTTAAAGATGATGTATAACACTACTCCAACAAATAATAAATAAGTAATAAATGGTATTGAAATTAAATCTACACTTACCAAAAGGCTTGTTTCAAAAATGGCCTCTACCATAGATTTTGTTACGCTTAAATCTAAAGAATACTTATAAAAACCTAATAACGAAAGTGATAAAAACAGTATTGAAAATCCAACATAGAAAATATATTTATTGATACTCAAAAAATAGAGTATTCCAAAGAAGGAAAATTGTAATAATATAAAGTGAATAAAATAAATGGAATAATTTTTAAAACCACTTAACGGAATGTGATAATAAGAAGATAATGTAATGCAAAAAGCAACAATTAAATTCAGTATTAAATGAAAATAGATTTGCTGCTTGTATTTTTTGAAGAAGTTCAAATTTGATTTATTTTGCCTCCATTTTAGCCCAAGAATCTCTTAAAGGAACAGTCCTATTAAACACTAAATTATCTGCAGTAGAATCGAGATCTACACAGAAATATCCTTTTCGTTGGAACTGAAAACGATCACCGGTTTTTGCCGTTTTTAAACTTGGTTCTGCATAAGCAGTAATTATTTCAAGAGAATCGGGATTTACGAATTCCATAAAATCTTTATCCTTATGTCCGTCAGGCGCTTCATCATTGAATAAACGATCATAGACTCTTACCTCTGCCTTTACAGCATGTTTTACTGAAACCCAATGCAATGTTCCCTTCACTTTACGTTGGCTTGCTTCTGAGCCACTTCCGCTTCTAGAATCTTCATCATATGTACATTGAATCTCGGTAACGTTTCCGTTTTCGTCTTTTGTACAACTTTCAGCTTTAATAATATATGCGTTTTTTAATCGAACTTCTTTGCCCAATTTTAAACGGAAGAATTTCTTATTTGCCTCTTCTCTGAAATCTTCTTTTTCAATATAAATTTCTCTAGAAAAAGGAACATTTCTACTTCCAAACCCTTCTGCATAATCGTTATAATTGGCATCTAAAAACTCTTCTTTAGCTTCCGGATAATTAGTGATAACAACTTTAACAGGGTCTAAAACCGCCATCACTCTTGGAGCAATTTGATTCAAATGATCTTTAATACTGTGTTCCAGTAAAGCAACATCAGTCACATTATCTCTTTTAGAAATACCAGATGTTTTACTGAAACTTACAATAGATTCAGGAGTGTAACCTCTACGACGAAGACCTGAAATAGTAGGCATTCTTGGATCGTCCCAGCCATTAACAACACTACTTTCAACAAGTTGTAATAACTTACGCTTACTCATGATTGTATAACTCAAGTTACGACGTGCAAACTCACGTTGTTTTGGACGTAATGTATCAGAAGTAACAACTTGATCAAGATACCAGTCATATAAATCACGGTGGCTCTTAAACTCAAGTGTACATAACGAATGAGAAACGTGTTCTATATAATCTGATTCACCATGCGTCCAATCGTACATTGGAAAAATACACCAATCAGTACCAGTTCTATGATGTGATTTTTTAAGCACACGATATAAAATGGGATCGCGCATATGCATATTATTGTGCGCCATATCAATTTTAGCACGTAATACGATTGTTCCCTCATCAAAATCTCCGCTTTTCATTTTTTCAAATAAATCAAGATTTTCTTCAACCGAACGATTTCTATATGGACTATTTGTTCCCTTACTAGTAGGAGTTCCTTTTTGAACTCTTATTTCTTCGGAAGACTGTTCATCAACATATGCCTTGCCTTTTTTAATCAATGCTACAGTCCAGTCATATAATTGTTGGAAATAATCAGAAGAATAGAGTTCTTGATCCCATTTAAAACCAAGCCATTCAACATCTTTTTTGATAGCGTCTACATACTTTTGCTCTTCTTTGGCAGGATTCGTATCGTCAAATCGCAAGTTAACAGGAGCATTATACGTTTCTCCTAAACCAAAATTTAAACAAATAGACGCCGCATGACCTATGTGTAAGTGACCATTAGGTTCTGGAGGAAAACGAAAACGCAATTTATTTTTGTCCATTCCGTTTGCCAAATCTTCTTCAACGATTTGTTCAATAAAATTCAATGCTTTTGTTTCTTCGCTCATGGGTAATTGTATGAACTACAAAACTAGATAAAATAATGTGATAAAAACCTATAAGTAATTAACTTCTTAATTCAATAAACTTCCAACCTCTAATTCAGTAAAAATTCCACTAAATTTAACTGTTTTATTTATTCCAACACGTTTATTAATATAATCTCTTGTGGTTTCGTCAGGCAAATTTAATCCACTAACTAAAAACTTTTCACGAACTTTCATAAGAATCAAATCTCTACAAATATCTAAAAAAACTATTTGAAAACTGTAAAACAAGTATATTTGTGTAAAGTTTGAATAATGGGAATAATCAAAGTAGAAAATATTAGAATTTACGCCTATCACGGTTGCCTTCTTGAAGAAGGGAAAATAGGTTCTGATTACCGAGTTGATATAAAAGTGAAAGCAAATCTAGAGACATCTGCAAAGAGCGATGAACTAGCTGATACGGTTGATTATGTTCACTTAAATAAAATTGTAAAAGAGGAAATGGCAATTCGTTCTAAACTTTTAGAACATGTGGCAGATAGAATTTTAAATAGAGTTTTAGATGAAATTTTAATGGTACAAATTGCGAATGTGTCTGTATCAAAAATGAATCCGCCAATAGGTGGAAATGTTGAAAAAGTTACGGTAACACTTCAGAAAAAAAGGAAACACTAAAAATACTTGTCAGCCAATAAAAAATAATTAAATTTGCAATCACAATTGGCGTTGTGGCCGAGTGGCTAGGCTGGGCTCTGCAAAAGCTCCTACAGCGGTTCGAATCCGCTCGACGCCTCAAAACCGTTTCGAATTTTCGAAACGGTTTTTTATTTCCTTTAACATATAAACTATTAGAATTTCATCATATTTGTAAAAACGCAATTAAATGAAGATTTATCCAATAGAAACAGGAAACTTTAAACTTGATGGCGGTGCAATGTTTGGAGTTGTTCCTAAGAGTTTATGGCAACGCACGAATCCTACGGATGAAAAGAATTTGATTGACATGAGTATGCGCTGTATGTTGATTGAAGAGGGCGATAGATTGACATTAGTAGATACAGGAGTTGGAGATAAGCAATCAGAAAAGTTTTTTAGTTATTATTTTTTGTTTGGAGGATATTCATTAGATGCTTCTTTGGCAAAACATGGTTTTCATCGTAATGATATTACGGATGTTTTTTTAACACACTTACATTTTGATCATTGTGGAGGTTCTATTCAATGGAACAAAGACAGAACAGGATATGAGCCAGCATTTAAGAATGCTAAATTTTGGTCCAATGAAAGCCATTGGAATTGGGCAGCAAATCCTAACGCTAGAGAAAAAGCCTCTTTTTTAAAGGAGAATATCAATCCAATCCAAGAAAGCGGACAGTTGAATTTTATTGATTTGCCAAAAAAAAACGTATTACAAAACTCTCCATTGGGTTTTGATATTTTCTTTGTTGATGGTCATACCGAAAAGCAAATGATTCCACAGATACAATATCAAGAAAAAACGATAGTTTTTATGGCAGACTTATTGCCTACAACAGGTCATATTCCACTACCTTATGTTATGGGATATGATACTAGGCCACTACTGACATTAGACGAGAAACAACTTTTTTTAAATAAAGCCGCAGATGAGGAGTATTATCTGTTTTTGGAACACGATGCACATACAGAATTATGTACGGTGCAGCATACAGAAAAGGGCGTTCGTCTTAAAGACAATTTTAAATTTAACGAAATTTTTAATTAATAAAAATATGAATAAATATACATTATCAGGAATAGTAATGACATTGGTTTTATGGGTTAACGCGCAATCAAACGCTACGTATTGGCAGCAACATGTTGATTATACGATGGAGATTGATATGAATGTTGAAAACTATCAATATGATGGTAAACAAAAATTAGTCTATACAAACAATTCTCCGGATGAATTGAAGGTGGTTTTTTATCACTTATATCCAAACGCTTTTCAGCCAAATTCCGAAATGTATAAACACTATACAACGTTGCCAGATCCTGATAGGAGATTTGTGAAAAGTGTTTTAAATATTTCTAATTTAAAACCAGAAGAACAAGGATTTATTAGGATAAACTCATTAAAACAAAACAAAAAAGTGGTTAAGTATGAAGTGGTTGGAACCATACTTAAGGTTACACTTAATAAATCTATAAAACCAAATGAATCTGTAACTTTTGAAATGGATTTTTTAGGCCAAGTACCAGTACAAACAAGACGTTCTGGGCGAAATAACAAAGAGGGAATAGCGCTTTCAATGTCGCAATGGTATCCTAAAATGGCAGAATATGATGTTGAAGGTTGGCATGCAAATCCTTATATAAATCATGAGTTTCATGGAGTATGGGGAGATTTTGATGTGACGTTTCATATTGATAAAGAATATACAATTGGAGGGACAGGATATCTTCAAAACCCACAAGAAGTAGGTCATGGATATGAAGACAAAACAAAACCTTTAAAACTTCCAAAAGGAAATAAACTAAAATGGCATTTTAAAGCACCAAACGTACATGATTTTACTTGGGCTGCAGATGACGAATATGCTCACGATATTTTAAAAGGACCAAATGATGTTGATTTACATTTTTTATATAAAAAAGATATAAAAAATTCAGATGACTGGAAACTGATGGAAAATATGGCCATAAAGACGATGGAGTATTTCAATGAGTTGATTGGAGATTATCCGTATAAACAATATTCAATTATTCAAGCAGGAGATGGCGGAATGGAATACGGAATGTCTACTTTAATTACCGCCAATAGAAGTTTGTCAAGTTTAATAGGTGTTATGCAGCATGAACTTGCGCATTCTTGGTTTCAATTTGTATTGGCTACAAACGAAAGTAAACACGCTTGGATGGATGAAGGTTTTGCTACATATATAGATAGTAGGGCTTGGAGCGACTTATTTTTAGAGACCAAGCAAGAAAACCCTCATGCAGGATCTTATAGAAGTTATTTTAATGTAGTTAATTTAGACAGGCAAGAATCTCTTTCTACACATATTGATAGATATAGTAGAGAGCGAACAGCAAGTTCTAACGCATATCAAAAAGGATGTTTGTTTTTAACTCAGTTAGGATACATAATGGGACAAGACAATTTAGATAAAACGATTAAAAAATATTATCAAGACTTTAAATTTAAGCACCCAACTCCAAATGATATTAAGCGCACAGCAGAAAAAGTTTCTGGATTGCAATTAGAATGGTACTTAAACGAATGGACGCAAACTACTCATACTATTGATTATGGAATTAAAGTGATTGCAAACAAGTCAATTACACTTGAAAGAATTGGGAGAATGCCAATGCCTATAGATGTTTCAGTAACATATCTGGACGGAACTAAAGAAGCGTTTTATATTCCATTAAGAATGATGCTTGGTGAAAAACCTACAAGGGCCACTAAATTAGAAAATTGGGCTTGGACGTACCCTACGTATACATTTAAAGCGTCTAAGGAGATTAAATCGGTAGAAATTGACTCTTCTCAATTGATGGCAGACGTTGATAGAAAGAATAATTATGTAGAAATTGAGTAGTCGTTTTAGGCTACTCAATTTTTTCAATAAGAGTGTTGATATTCATTTCTTATTTAGAAAAAAATCCATTTGAAACTAATACCAAACCAAAAATCATTAAAGCGATACCCATTCCACGTTTTATTTTTACAATCACTTGTGGAGTTAGTTTTTTTCGTAATTGTTTTGCAAGAACTATTTTCCCTAAATCAGTCACGAAATAGGCAATAATTATGGCTGCAAAAAATTGAAAAATACGATTTTCATTCATCTCTAGCGAAGGACCAATACCCAGAACCAAAAACAACCAAAACGCCAACACACCAACATTGATAAAATTCAAGAAAAAGCCTTTTAAAAATAATCCGATGTAATTATTTTTTTCTGGAAGATCAAATTCTTGATTTACGCCAATTTCTCTTTTATCTTTTTTTAAGAAAATCCCCAATCCATAAATAAAAAGAATGGTACCTCCAAGAAAGAATAATTTTGGGTCATCTTTAATTTTGGTTAAAAATTGATGACTTCCGTAATAAGCAAGTAAAACAAAAGCAATATCAGCTAAGATTACGCCAAGATCAAAAACAATTGCTGCTCGCGCACCTTTAAGAATACTAGTCTGAATCAGCATAAAAAATACTGGACCAATCATAAATGCGAGCCCAAAACCAATAGGAATGGCTTTCAATAAATCTTCAATCATTTAACAAATATACGATTATACATCGTCAAAATCTACTGTGATTTTTGGAGTCGTAGGATGTGCTTGACATGTAAGAACCAATCCCTCTTCGACTTCACTATCCGTAAGAATAGAGTTTTTCTCCATAATTGCTTCTCCATGAGTTACACGGCCAAGACAACTACTACATACACCTCCTTGACATGAATATGGAGCGTCTAAGTCCTGATCTAAAGCAGCAGTAAGAATCAGCTCTTTTTGAGACATTTGGAAGGTTGTCTCTTCGTCATCAAGAATGATAGTTATTTCAGAATTCCCATCAACAATTTCTAGTTTTTCACCACTTACAACAGGAGCAGAAAACAATTCAAAATAAATATCTTCTTTACTTATATTATTCAGTACTAATGTGTCAGTTACTGTACGAATCATTTCTTCAGGACCACATAAAAAAGCCTTGTCAAACGAGAGATGCTTGTATACGTTTTTCACAAAATAGTTTACAGTTCCTATATCAATTCTTCCAAAAAGAGCATTGTCAAGATCTTTACGGCTGTAAACATAATGCAAGTTAAAAGTATCCGAATATTCTGTTTTTAAACGATCCAATTCTTCTTTAAAAATAGCATCTTCTAGCGTTTTATTTCCGTAGATTAACGTAAAAGAACTATTGGTTTTTAAAGTAGCTTTCAACAAAGACATGATAGGTGTAATTCCACTTCCTGCGGCAAAAGCAATATAATTTTTATCGTTCTGAGGCTCTAGAATAAAACGCCCTTCAGGTTTTGAAACTTCAAGCGTATCGCCTTCTTTTAAAACGGTAGTTGCATGTACTGAAAAAGTTCCACGATCTACTGATTTCACAGCAACTTTTAATTCGTCGTTATTTGGTTCAGAGCAAATGGAATAGGATCTTCTCAACTCCTTTCCGTCCAATTCTTTTTTAATTGTAATGTATTGTCCTGCGATGAATTGAAACTCTGAGACTAGGTTTTTAGGGATATCAAATGTTATGGAAACTGCGTTTGCTGTTTCTTTTTTGATTTCTTTTATAGTAAGATTATGGAATTGTGCCATTTAAGATGTAAATTAGAGTACAAAAATAAGAAACAATTTGTCTAAGTAGACGTTATGGATATCATAAAGTTATAATTTGTTTCTTTTTGTAACAAATTCTTATCTTCGCAGACTAACTAATCAGAAATCAACTTCTACTATCTATGATTAAGAACTTTTTAAACCTTGAATGGAAGCAATATTTTCGTTCCCAATATTGGCAGAGAGGCATCGCGCTAAAAATTTTAATGGGCTTTTTTGCACTGTATTTTACAGTTATGTTTCTCGCAATTGGATTTGGGATTTTTTATATTCTAAAAAAGCAATTTCCCGATTCAGATCCATTTGTGATGGTAACAGGATTTTTATTTTATTGGATATTGGGAGATTTAATAATGCGCTTTTTCTTACAAAAACTACCGGTAATGTCGGTAAAACCATTGCTTACATTGCCTATTAAAAGAAGTCAAGTAGTTAATTATGTGTTGGGAAAATCGGCAACTTCTTTTTTTAATTTCTTACCATTATTTGCCATCATTCCATTTGGAGCAGTATTGTTGAAAGAAGGGTATGAAACCAATACCGTTCTAGTTTGGGTAGTAACCTTATTATTGATCGTTTTAATCATCAATTTTCTAAATTTTATTATTGAAAACCTTTCATCTAAAACTTCTATTTCTTTTTTACCAATTGTAGGAATTGCAGGAACACTATTTGCCTTAAACTATTTCAACATTGTTTCATTCTCTTCAATGATATCTTCTGGAGTTATGGGAATTGTGGAAAACCCACTGATGATTGGCGTACCGATTCTGATATTAATAGGATTGTATATGTATAATTACAATGTGTTAAAAAGTAAATTATATATAGATAGTTCTGTCCAGACTAAGATTAAAGAAGCAAAAACTTCAGAACTCGCATGGACAAGAAAATTTGGAGATATTGCTCCGTTTATGCAACTGGACTTAAAATTATTATGGAGAAATAAAAGACCAAAATCTACCTTACCAATGCTTGCTATGGGATTATTGTATGGGTTATTTTTCTATCCAATGCCAATGTATCAAGATAAAGAGTTTCTGTTTGCATTTGTAGGAATATTTTCGACAGGTATTTTCTTAATCAATTTTGGTCAGTTTATTCCAGCATGGGACAGTAGTTATTATAAAATGTTGATGAGTCAGAATTTTAAATACAAACAATATTTAAAATCAAAGTTTACATTAATGACCATCAGTGTTATTATTTTATTTGTATTGGGCATACCGTATGTTTATTTTGGGTGGAAAATTCTAATCGCACATTTCGCGGCGGCGATTTACAATATTGGAGTGAATACACATGTGATGATGTATGGAGGAACTTTCAATCGAAAGAAAATAAATCTTGATGAAAAAGCAGCATTTAATCTTCAAGGAACAGGAGCCGTACAATGGATTATTGGAATTCCGTTAATGATAATTCCAATGGGAATTTTTGCACTTGTTAATTGGCTAGTAAGTTTTGAAGTAGCAATTGCTACACTTACAGGAATGGGATTGATTGGAATCGTACTCCATCAAAAAATAATGACTGCTATTACGAATAGATATTTAAAGGTAAAATATAAAATGATCGAGGCTTTCAGTCAAGAGAACTAATATAAAAGATATGATAAACACTACTAAAATTACTAAAAAATACGGAAATACTATAGTATTAACAATTGATAACCTTGAGATTCCAAAAGGTCAAAGTTTTGGATTGGTTGGAAATAATGGTGCTGGAAAAACTACTTTTTTTAACCTCTTATTGGATCTGATTAAACCTACAACAGGAAAAATTACAACCAATGATATTCAGGTGAATACTAGTGAAGATTGGAAAAAATTTACGGGATCTTTTATTGACGAGAGTTTTCTAATAGGTTATTTAACTGCCGAAGAATATTTTTATTTTGTGGGAGAATTGCGAGGGCAGAACAAAGCAGATATTGACACATTTGTAAAACAGTTTGAAGAGATTTTTAATGACGAGATCATAGGAAAGAAGAAATATCTACGAGACCTATCAAAGGGAAATCAGAAAAAAGCAGGAATTGTTGCCGCCTTAATTGGAAACCCTGAAGTTGTGATACTAGATGAGCCATTTGCAAATTTAGATCCAACAACTCAGATTCGTTTAAAACAAATGCTAAAAGAATTAGTAGACAATAAGGATATTACTGTATTAATTTCAAGTCATGATTTAGGGCATATTACGGAAGTGTGTGAGCGTATTGTAGTGTTGGAGAAAGGAAATGTGGTTAAAGACATTAAAACATCTGAAGCGACACTGAAGGAGTTGGAAGCGCATTTTGCACTTTAGATAATCTTCAGCAAAGCATCGTTAAAGAAGTCTTTGTTATTCCCAGAGATGCAGAAATCTAATCTTAACTTTATACGGGATTATCATGGTTGAATCTAATTAATGTAACAACGAAATCCCTTTTCTTGAATTAATTTGTATTTTTACAGCCCTTTGACAATATAAACAAGGGAATTTAGTTAAAAAAGTAAACAAATTATTTTACATTGAAAAAGGCCTTAAATAGATATATAACTTTATTTGCAGCACTTATTATTATAGCAAGTTGTTCTACTAAGAAGGATGCTGCTTTAAATCGAGGCTTTCATTCAGTTACTACTAAGTTTAATATTCTTTATAATGGCGATGTGGCTTTTGAAAAAGGCTTGAAAGAATTAAATGACGCTTACAAGGATGATTACTGGCAACGATTGCCTATCGAGCCTTTAAAGGTATCAGAATTGGCGATTCCTGGAGCTCAAGGAACAGGTGATGATTCGAACGCTTCTTTTGAAAGAGCAGAAGAAAAAGCAGTAATTGCAGTTCAGAAACACTCCATGAATATCAAAGGAAAAGAACGCAATAAACAGATTGACAACGCTTATTTATTACTTGGAAAAGCACGTTATTATTCCCAACGATTTGTTCCTGCATTAGAAGCATTTAATTATGTGATAAAAAATTATCCTACTGCTGATTTAATTCATGAAACAAAAATCTGGAAAGCCAAGACTGAACTAAGGCTTCAGAACGAAGACCAAGCGCTTCAGACACTTCAATTGTTGCTAAACAAAGAAGAACTCCTAGAAAAGAATATTCGTGAAGAGGCTCATACAGCGATTGCAATGGTGTATTCTGAAATGGATAGCACAAGTCAAGTAGTACATCACTTAAAACAAGCCGCCTTAACAGATGTTGATAGAGAGCAAAAAGCACGGAACCTTTTTATTTTAGGGCAAATATATCGCGATATTAATGAAATTGATTCTTCACAAATAGCATTTCAGGAAGTTATAGATTTAAAGAAAGTACCATACAAATATAAAATTCATTCTGAAATTGAAAAGGCCAAAAACCTTTCTGAAAATACGGACACTGATCAACTTATAGAAAATTTAAATAAGTTAATTGACGACCGTTACAATCGACCTTACCTAGATGAATTGCATTATCAGGCAGGACTTGTTCATAAAAAATTAGGAAGAATTGATGCTTCTGAAACGCATTTTAAAAAATCTATTCATACTAAAAGCGCAAAACAATTCCAACAAGGGCTTTCTTATGAGCAATTAGGAAATTTAAGTTTTGATAAAGCAAACTTTGTAGAAGCAGGTGCATATTATGACAGTGTTTTTCAAGTTCCTCAAAATAAAAATACCAAGCGAATAAGAAGACTGGAAAGAAAACGAAAAAACCTTGAAGAAGTTATTTCTCAAGAAGGAATAGTGAAAGTAACAGATAGTATTCTTCATATTGTAGGAATGAGTAAAGAGCAGCAAGGACTGTTTTTTCAGAAGCATATCGATGCTTTAAAAGCACAAGAAGAAAAAGAACAAGAACGAATTCTGAATGCTGGATTTGGAGGAACTACTTCAAACGCTACCAAGCAAAATTCGGGAAGTGGGAAATGGTATTTTTATAATACCCAGGTTTTAGGGTTTGGAATTCAAGAGTTTCAGAGAATATGGGGTAATAGACCTTTGGAAGATAATTGGAGGCTTTCAGATAAAAACAGGATTCGTACTAGTATAGATTCGGAAGGCGATAATGCAGAAATTGATGTACAGATTGAAGAATCAAAAAAATATGATTTAGCGGCCTATCTTGAAAGAATTCCGACGGAAAAATTCAAAATTGATAGTATTTCCATATTGAGAAATGAAGCTTATTATCAGTTGGGATTGATTTATAAGGAACAGTTCAAAGAAAATAAAATAGCTGCTGATAGATTTGAAAAACTATTGACCTTTTCTCCTGTAGAAAAATACATTTTACCGACCAAATATCACTTGTATAATATCTACTCAGAATTGAATGATAGTAGTAGGTCTGAGAAATATAAAAATGATATAACGACCAATTATTCGGATTCTAAATATGCCAAATTAATTTTAAATCCAGAAGAAGTAATTGCGCTCGCCAATGACGAAAATTCTCCAGAGAATATTTATAAAAAAATGTATTTTGATTTTCAAGATAAAAAATATGAAGCAGTTATTTCTAGTGTAGATATAGCAATACGACATTATGAAACCTTGGCTATTTTGCCAAAATTTGAATTATTAAGAGCATACGCTATAGGGAAAAGAGACGGTCTTGACGCGTTTAAAACGGCACTTGAATTTGTGTCATTGAATTATTCCAATACTATTGAAGGAAAAAAAGCAAAAGAAGTCATAGAAACTATTGAAGGACTTTAAAATAAATTAATATAAAAAACGAACCCATGTTTTTAGATAAACGAAATAATCAAGCACAAACTATGGAAAGAAATATTATTGCCAATAAAACCAGGATAGTTGGAGATATTGAGTCAGAAGGAGATTACAGAATAGACGGAACAGTTGAAGGAACCATAAAAACATCAGGACGCATAATAATAGGGGTCGATGGAATTATAAATGGGAGTGTTGAATGTTCCAATGCGGATATTGAAGGGACGTTTTCTGGAAAATTACTTGTGAGTGATTTATTATCGTTAAAAAGTACAGCTGTGATTAATGGCGAAATTTTTATAAATAAATTATCTGTAGAGCCTGGGGCAACCTTCAATGCAATATGCTCCATGAAATCTGGCGTTAAAGAATTAAAGAATAATGAAAAAGCCGCCGAAAAAACCGCTTAATAAATACGCTAAATTTTCAGGATTGGCATTCCAAATGTTTGCTATAATCGGTCTAGGTGCTTACCTAGGCGTTAAACTTGATGAAAAATACCCAAACAAAAAAAACCTCTTTACATTAGGTTTTTTATTAGGTTCGGTACTCTTATCTATTTTTCATGTGATACGGCAAATAATTTCCGCTTCAAAAGATAAATAATATGAATTCAATTTTTAAAAAAAGACAGTTAAACTTTTTGATACAACTTGTTTTATTTAGTTTAATATTATATGCAATTCACAGTTACTTAAATTATCATTTTGTAAAAAACATAACAACTTTTTTTCCTCTTTGGCATATTTATTTATTCCAAATAGTAACGATTTTAGTAGTTTACACATTAATTAATTATAGAGATTCTATTGGTAGATCTGAAGTGTTCAATACATTTATTTTAGGGATGTTATTAAAAATGATATTAGCAATGGTGTTCTTATTACCTTGGATTTTATCTAAACCTGAAAATAAGGGAGTTGACCTTGTAAACTTCTTTATTCCATATTTTTTATTTTTAGCTTTTGAAGTCTATTCAGTGACGAGCTTTCTTCAACCAACCAACCAATAAGACTTCAGTCTAAGGCTTTAAATAATCATAAAAATTTAATTTGCCATTTCATATAATGTGTGTACATTTGCACCGAATTTAAAGTAAGGTATTGTTAATTATTACGGAATGACATTAAAGACTTTTAGAACAGCATTATTTTCAGTATTATTTTTCGCAATTTCTATAGTAGGATTTGCTTTGGAAGATAAAGAATCGAGTGATGAAAAAGAATTCGATCCAAAAGAAATGATTTTGCATCACGTAAAAGATGCACATGGTTTTCATCTATGGGATTGGAAAGGTCATGCTGTATCACTTCCATTACCAATAATTTTATGGACTGATAATGGTTTAACAACCTTTTCTTCTAGCGAATTTCATCATGATGATACGGGTCATACAATTGTAGAGGAAAATGGAGGGAAATTCGTAAAATTTCATGAGAAAATTTACCAACTTGAAAACGGAGCAACCAATGTTGTTTTTGATGAAGAACATCACCCAATAAATGCTTCAAAACCATTAAATTTTTCTATTACTAGAAACGTCTTTATGATGTGGGTTTCTGTCATTATATTATTATTAATTTTTTTAACAACAGCAAGAAGTTATAAAAAATCTAAAGATGGAGTTCCAACAGGAATTGCTGGATTTATAGAGCCATTGATTGTTTTTGTGAGAGATGAGATTGGAATTCCAATGATTGGTAAGCATAAGTATAAAAGATATATGCCATATCTTTTAACAATTTTTTTCTTTATTTGGATTAATAATATATTTGGATTAATACCTATATTTAATGGTGCGAATCTAAGTGGTAATATTGCTTTTACTTTTACACTTGCAATGTTTACTTTTATAATTACAACTTTAAGTGGAAATAAGAATTACTGGAAACACATTTTTTGGATGCCAGGAGTTCCTGTACCAATGAAAATATTTTTAATGCCGATAGAGATCATAGGAATGTTTGTGAAACCGATTTCTTTAATGATCCGTTTGTTTGCTAACATTACAGCAGGACACGTTATCGTGTTAGCATTAATGTCATTAATATTTGTATTTAAATCTGAATGGATGGGATTAGTTTCTGTTCCATTTGTATTATTCATTACAGTTATTGAGATTATCGTTACGGCGATACAAGCATATATATTTACAATATTGTCAGCCCTTTATTTTGGAATGGCAACAGAAGAAGAACATTAATTAATTTTAAATTTTATAAATATGACTATTACTGGAATTGCAGCTATTGGAGCTGGTTTAGCAGCTATTGGAGCTGGTGTTGGTATTGGTAAAATTGGTGGATCTGCTATGGAAGCTATGGCACGTCAACCAGAAATGCACGGGAAGATTCAATCTTCTGCATTAATTTTAGCAGCCTTTGTTGAGGCAGTAGCACTATTTGGTGTTGTTGTTGCCTTCTTACAAGGATAAAACATGTAAATACAGGAATAACGGTTGGTTATTCCTGTATTTTTAAAATTTAAGTTATTAAAAAAATAAAGAAATGGATTCAATAGATTTAGTAACGCCTGGATTAGGCTTGGTTGTTTGGACAGCAATAACGTTCCTTATATTATTAGTGATATTAAGAAAGTTTGCTTGGAAACCTATTTTAGGAGCTGTTAGTGATCGTGAAGAAGGAATTAAAAGCGCTTTAGCATCTGCTGAAGAGGCTCGTAAAGAAATGCAAAACTTAACAGCAGACAATGAGCGTATTTTAAAAGAAGCTCGTGCTGAACGTGATGCTATGATGAAGGATGCACGTGAGATAAAAGAATCTATGCTTGCTGAAGCAAAAGAAGATGCAAAGGGAGAGGCTAGTAAAATTATAGCTTCTGCACAAGCAACAATAGAATCTGAAAAACAAGCAGCAATAAGCGATATTAAAAAACAAGTTGCTGAGTTGTCAGTTGGAATTGCAGAAAAAGTTGTGAGAAAAGAATTGGCAAATGACGATGATCAATCTCAACTTATCGAGCAATTGTTAAAAGAAGTTACAATCAGCTAAAAAAATAGCAATGAGTAATAATAGAGCAGCAATAAGATACGCAAAAGCAATTTTAGACTTTTCTAAAGAGCAGAATAGTACTGACGAAACATATACAAATATGCAGTTGGTCGAAGCGACAATTTCTGAAAGTGTTGAGTTACAAACTGTCCTAAATAGTTCGATTATAAAATCAGACGTTAAGAGAAGCGCTTTATTAGCAATTTTTGATGGAAAAATTAATGCGGCTTCTAAAGGCTTAATTGATCTTTTAATCACTAATAAAAGAATTTCTGATTTCGGTAATGTTGCTTCACAATTTGTGAAGATATATGATGCTGAAAAGGGAAAACAAGTTGCTAAAGTAACAACTGCAGTCGCATTAAATGACGCTTTAAAAAAGCAGGTTTTAGCAAAAGTAAAAGAATTGACAGGAAAAGAAGCAATACTTGAAAGTATCTTAGATTCATCTATTTTAGGAGGGTTTATTTTACGTGTAGGAGATATCCAATATGATGCAAGTATTTCAAATAAGTTAAATGTTATCAAAAGACAATTTAACTCTTAAAAAATTAGTACGAAGAATTTAGTTTTATAAAAATAAATAAAATGGCATCAATAAAACCAGCTGAAGTATCAGCAATTTTAAAGCAACAATTATCAGGGTTTGACGGAAGTGCATCACTTGATGAAGTAGGAACAGTATTACAAGTAGGTGATGGTATCGCACGTGTATATGGTCTTGAAAATGTTCAATACGGTGAATTAGTTCAATTCGATAACGGATTGGAAGGAATTGTATTGAATCTCGAGGAAGACAATGTAGGTGTTGTATTACTAGGACCTTCAACAGGAGTATATGAAGGTGCAACGGTAAAACGTACTGAACGTATTGCTTCTTTAAATGTAGGTGAAGGAATTGTAGGTCGTGTTGTTGACACTTTAGGAAATCCAATTGATGGAAAAGGGCCTATTGCAGGAGAAACCTTTGAAATGCCACTTGAGCGTAAAGCTCCTGGAGTTATTTACCGTGAGCCAGTTACTGAGCCAATGCAAACAGGAATCAAAGCAATTGATGCAATGATTCCAGTTGGTAAAGGACAGCGCGAGTTGATTATTGGTGACCGTCAGACAGGGAAATCTACAGTTGCCATTGATACTATTATCAATCAAAAAGAATTTTACGATGCTGGAGAGCCAGTATATTGTATATACGTTGCAATAGGTCAAAAAGCATCTACGGTTGCTGGAATTGTTGCATTATTTGAAGAAAAAGGAGCATTAGCATACACAACTATTGTTGCAGCTAATGCATCTGATCCTGCAGCAATGCAGGTATACGCACCAATGGCTGGAGCGGCAGTTGGAGAGTATTTTAGAGATACTGGTAGACCTGCATTAATTGTTTTTGATGATTTATCAAAACAAGCAGTTGCATACCGTGAAATATCTTTATTATTAAGAAGACCACCAGGACGTGAGGCATATCCAGGAGATGTATTCTACCTTCACTCTCGTTTATTAGAACGTTCTGCAAAGATAATTAATGATGATAAGATTGCTTCTGAGATGAATGATGTACCTGATTCATTAAGAGGGAAAATTAAAGGAGGAGGATCATTAACTGCATTGCCTATTATTGAAACGCAAGCAGGAGATGTGTCAGCATATATTCCAACAAACGTAATTTCGATTACTGATGGTCAGATTTTCTTAGATGGAGATTTATTTAACTCAGGTGTACGTCCAGCAATTAACGTAGGTATTTCTGTATCTCGTGTTGGTGGTAACGCTCAGATTAAATCTATGAAAAAAGTATCTGGAACACTAAAATTAGATCAAGCACAGTATCGTGAATTAGAAGCGTTTGCAAAGTTTGGCTCTGATCTTGATGCTGCAACTATGAATGTAATTTCTAAAGGACAACGTAATGTTGAAATTTTGAAACAAGCACAAGCAAGTCCATTAAGTGTAGAGGATCAAACGGCAATTATTTATGCTGGTTCTAAAAACTTATTGAAAGAGGTGCCTGTAAATAAAGTAAAAGAATTTGAAGTAAATTATTTAGAGTATTTAAACGCTAAGCATAGAGATACTTTGGATACACTTAAATCAGGAAAATTAACTGAAGAAGTTATTGATGTATTGACCAATGCTGCTAAAGAAATTTCAGCACAGTACGCATAACAATTTTGAATTTTGAATTTTGAGTGTTGAATTAAAAACTCATAACTTAACATTCACAACTCATAACTTTAAAGTATGGCAAATTTAAAAGAAATACGTAACAGAATTACATCGATTGGATCAACAATGCAGATTACAAGTGCCATGAAAATGGTATCTGCTGCTAAATTGAAAAAAGCACAAGATGCAATTACCCAAATGCGTCCATATGCAGAAAAGTTGACTGAGCTTTTACAAAGTTTGAGTGCTACTTTGGATGCGAATGCAGGCGGAATTTATTCTGAACAGCGTGAAGTTTCAAAAGTATTAATTGTTGCAATCACTTCTAATAGAGGATTGTGTGGTGGATTTAATTCATCAGTAATTAAAGCAACAACTAAACATATTAATGACAGTTATGCTGGAAAAGATGTTGCTATTCTTGCAATAGGAAAGAAAGGAGCTGATTTATTGACGAAACAGTTTAATGTTATTGAAAGTAATTCAACTATTTTTGATGCTTTGACATTTGATAATGTTGCTGAAATTGCTGAGAGAATTACAGCTTCTTATATTGATGGAACCTATGACAAGGTTGAGATTATTTACAATCAATTTAAGAATGCAGCAACACAAATTACTCAAATAGAGCAATTTTTACCAATTGCAAGTGTAAATGGAGAGACGAACGAACATGTTGATTATATCTTCGAACCTTCTAAGGCTGAAATAGTATTACAATTAATTCCGAAGTCTTTAAAAACACAATTATACAAATCGATCAGAGATTCATTTGCTTCGGAACATGGAGCTCGTATGACTGCGATGCATAAAGCAACGGACAATGCGAATGACTTACGTAACGATTTAAAGTTGACTTATAATAAAGCACGTCAAGCGGCAATTACGAATGAAATATTAGAAATTGTTGGTGGAGCAGAAGCTTTAAAGAGTTAAATAACATTTTTAAAAAACATTAAAACCTCTTCAGAAATGAAGAGGTTTTTTATTTGGCATTACTTTTGAAATACTATATTTACATATAAAACAGTATTATGAGAGCGATATTTAGAATCTTATTTGGAAGTGCGTTATTACTAGGGTTTTCTCAATGTGGAAGTTGTAAAGAAACTTCATACCAAGTTCAAACTAACACCCCATTTTCAATAGAAAAAGCAACATACAATGATTGGGTTGCAGGAATTAAAGGAGGAGGAAGCGGAACGAATGTTATTGTAACCATAAAAGATTTGGACGCCAATAATGTTGTGATTGACAGCATGTATTTTAGAGGGCGAAAAGTTAAGGTAGAAGTAAAAAGCTCAAACTATATAGGAAGGTTTAACTCATATTTAAATCAAAGGCAAGATAAAGTACTGCATAGTGATTCTCAAAAAGAATTTGGAAACCAAGGACCAATTATAGAAAAGGAATTTCCTTTTGACTTGGAAAAAGATGAGGCGATAATCAGTTATAAAGAAAAAAGAAAATTAAAATTTTATAAGATTACCTTAGAAAAAGGAAAAGATCGATTATATCGTTAATATTCAATGCGTTAATAAAAAAAACCAACTAATTTAGTTGGTTTTTTTTATTAGAATTGATTTCTATATATTTTTTGGCATAGAATTTGAAATTATACAATCATAACCATTAAAAGAAGGATTATGAAAACATTAAAATTACTTATAGGATTTATATTAATAGGAGTATTTACAACATCGTGTATTGTTGAAGACGGTTTTGCTGACCCTATTGATTCGATTTCACTAGAAACGTTAATTACAGACTATGATCTATGGTATGTGGACTACCACAGTACAACAGGAAGTGGAGACGTACCATTTATGTCAATAGCATTTACGTTAACGTTTAGCAATGGTAATTTATATGCCAATAACAATATGGTTGATATTGGAGTTACTGGGAATGGTTATGGAATTGAGATAGGACATTACAACACATATAACAAGACTTTAGAGATAGATCATGCGCTTGATGGAGTAAATGACTTCGAAGTGATTCAAACGTCAGGAAACGGACTTAAACTTGTCAGTTTAAATACAAATGTTACGTATTATCTTGAAGGATATTTTAAGAGTTCATTTGACTATGACCAAATATTCTATGAGAATATAGAATACTTTTTACAAGAGTATGTAGGATGGGAGAAAACATTTGCAAGCGCAACAGGAGTTATAAATGAGTTTGACAATGAGAACTACTTAGCTTTTACACCAGAAAATTTAACAACATTTTATTCTTCAGAAGATGATTTGGGCATGAATATTGACTTAATTAATTGGGATTATGTAGGTGGATATGAGGTGTTTGACGTTGAAGGGTATGAGAATCTAAAAATATTAACATTAGATTATGATACTGGAGGCAATGAAGAATTCGAATTGGTCGTTTTAAATGATGGACAGATAGAATTATATCATGTTGATTCAGATACAATCTATGAATTTACAGGAAGAGAGTTCTTACAATTCTTAAAAGAAAATTCGACTAAAAATGAAGTAGATATTTTAAGTATAGAAGCAAGAAAACGTACTAAAGTTGAACGGAAAACAAAAGTGAGAAAAAAGCATTTAAAATAAAGTTTGGTTAGTTGATTTTTAGTTGGTTATTTTAGATAGCCAATTGGATGTAAAAGCCGCTCGGAGGAGCGGCTTTTTTTATGTCCAGTTTTATTTCTTTATTTTTATACTATATTCAATTCGATGATTAACAAGCGCCTTTTAATTAAAAATTTACTTTCTCATAATGATGAGAATAGTTTTTATGATAAGAAGCAACAATTAGATATTAATTCAAAAATAGGGAAGGCAAAGTTTATCAAGCACATCTGTGCACTTTCCAACTCCAACTCTGAAAACAACTCCTTCATGGTAATAGGGATTGAAGATGAAACTAACAAAATTATAGGTGTAGATTTTTTTGACGATAGTAAAATTCAGAATTTAGTCAATGCTTATTTAAACAACCCTCCTATAATTCAATATGAAAATATAGGCTTCCCGAAACTTCCAAAACACAAAGTAATAGGGTTGGTGACAATTCATCCAACTTTTAAAATTGCATCGCTTAAAAGAAATACATGGAAATATAAAAAAGACACGATCTTTAAAAGGAGAGGCTCTAATTCTATGCCAGTTTATGAGACTTTTGAATTGGTCAACACCAATAAATCTATTGTAGAAGCGATAGAGAAAAATGCAAGTAATAATATAAAATTAACACTCGATGGTGTATTTTACTTTATGACGAATCATAGTGATGAGTACAATCCAACCTATAAAGTTTTCAAGGAGCAGTTTGTATTATGTTGGGCAGGAAAAAAAAAGCAAATTGGAGGAAACACTTATTATTCTAGAGTAGATATTGAATTGATCAATGAACAGGTTCGGTTATTTTATTCATCAATGGATGAAGTTCAAATTACCTATAACGAACAGTCATTTATTATTACAGAATTTATATTACTAGGAATTGATAAAAACGAAACACATTATGCATTAGAAAAAACAATTATTAATTTTAAGGATAATGGGAAACATGATATTGTTCAAGAGCTGCTATTTGTGCCACCACAATATGATAAAATAATTCTGCAGCATATTTACAACAATAACAATGTTATTATTTCAAAAATCGAACAAAGAGTTTCACTGTCAGTTTTAGAACATGAAGATGTATTGTTATTGCCAAAAAGTTATTTAATCTGCTATTTAAATGGTTTTCTTGACTCTCAAAGCCAATTAAAAAAAGCAAAAAATTATATTAAAAATATAGAAGATAAAACGACCTACATTAAGTATAAAGAGGTAATGCGAGTACTGAGAAAGGTGAAGTATAACTAGCCAACTTCTTTTTTCATTACATAGTCGTCCATCACGTATCCATTTCCAATATCCATTACAACCGAATCTATTTTTTCAAACCCCATTTTTTCATAAGCTTTAATAGAATTCGTATTGTATTTATTAACTGTAAGACCAATACTTTTACAAGCAATTTCTACTCTTTTATTTTCTAGAAATAACATTGCTGCTTTTCCAATTCCTTTTCCTCGTTCAGTTCCTAACACGTATAATTTACTTAAGAATAAAGCATCTTCTTTTTTATAAAAAGAAAGATAACCTACCATAGTTTTTTGATGTTTGATAATATAATATTCGGTTCCTTCATGAATTTGTTTTTTAATAGCGCTTACCGATTGAAACTTATCTAGCATATAGGTTACTTGATCTGAACCAATTATGGGAGTATAATGTTCTCTCCAGATTATTGTGCCAAGATTAGCAATTTGTTCAAAATCAAGGTTAGTTTTCGCTATAAGAAATGTTGTCATAAAGTGTGTGTTTGATATTCTTTAATTACCATACTGGAAGATAATTCATCATTGCCATTATGTGAAATACAATGATCAATAAACTTAAAAGTAAAAAGGCATATAACAATAAATTTCCTCCACGGACTTTATAGATAGCTGTACTTTTTAAGCGCCTTGTTTTATGAACCATTAAAAAGGGAACAAGAAAAAAACCAAAGACCATTACCAATCCTGCAAAACCAATTGCTTGAATAAAACCATTAGGGAAAAATAAACTCGCAATTCCTGGCGGTAAAAAAGTAATACATGCGCTATATAATCGCCCTTTTCGAGTATCTTCAAATGAAAATTTATCCGCGATATAGTCGAACAAACTTAAACCAACAGCAAGAAACGAAGAGATAACAGCAAAATTCGAAAAAATATTTAAGGCAATATTGATGATTTTATTTGTACCATTTTGCTTTAAAGCGTTGACCATAACTCCCATGTTTCCTCCTGCTTGATTTATCACTATAAATGCATCACGAGAAATATTTCCAAAAGAGACAAAAAGGAATAATAAATAAACTGCTAGTGCAATTAATGACCCATATAAAAGCCCCTTCTTAATAGTTTGAGGTTTTCCACCATAGTACTTGTATAAACTTGGTACAATAGAAGCAAATCCAAATGAAGTCATATAATATGGAAGGGCAGCCCAAACATATTGAGAGTAATTAGAGTCATGGACTCCGATATTAAACAATTTTACCACTTCTACATTCAGTGCAAGGCCAGACATTGAAATAACAAATGTAACTACCATTGAAGAGACCAATATCGTTGAAATACGACCGACAAAACCAGTGCTTAACCAAACTATGACAGCCAATAAGCCACCAAAAATAAGGCTCAGAACACTTTGAGACCATTTATTTTCTTTAAACACTTCCCAGTCTAAAGTGTTGGAAACAACACTTCCAAACGCACTAAAATAAGCGTATAATAATATGTATAACAGAAATACAATTGCTAAACCCGTAATAAGATTCCATTTATTTCCTAAAATTTTCTTGACAAGCGTATCAAAACTTGCTCCAGGAGAAAATTGAACATTAACTTCTAATAAATAAATGGCTGACAAATAATTCATATACCATACGATTAACAAGCATAAAACACTAAAAGGTAACCACATTCCTGATGAAACGACAGGTAATGAAAACATTCCCGCTCCTATTGTACATCCTGATGTTATCATAACAGCAGTTAAAATGGATTTGTTTTTTTGCGAATTCATATTAGCGCTATTTGGTAATACATTTAGGAAATTAAATATTAGGGTAAATATAAAACAAAAAAACCACGCAATTTGCGTGGTTTTTTAAATATCAAATAATCTAATTGTTTTACAATCAGGCTTTATAAATCAAATTTAATTCCTTGTGCTAACGGTAATTCGTCAGAATAATTCACTGTATTCGTTTGTCTTCTCATGTATACTTTCCAAGCATCTGATCCAGACTCGCGTCCTCCACCAGTTTCTTTTTCACCACCAAAAGCACCACCAATTTCTGCTCCAGAAGTTCCGATGTTTACATTCGCTATTCCACAATCAGAACCTGCATAAGACAAAAACTTTTCTGCTTCTTTCAATTCATTTGTCATAATAGCAGAAGACAATCCTTGAGCAACACCATTTTGTTTTTCAATAGCATTTTCTACATCACCAGAATACTTCATTAGATATAAAATTGGCGCAAAGGTTTCGTGCTGAACAATTTCAAAATGATTTTCTGCTTCAATAATTGCAGGTTTTACGTAACATCCAGATTCGTAACCTTCTCCTTTTAATACTCCACCTTCAACCAATACATTTCCTCCTTCAGCGGTTGCTTTTTCAATAGCAGCTATATATGTGTTTACAGAATCATGATCAATTAACGGACCAATATGGTTTTTTTCGTCTAATGGATTTCCAATTGTCAATTGACCATAAGCGCCAACAATTGCATCTCTTACTTTATCATACACAGATTCATGAATAATTAATCTTCTTGTAGAAGTACACCGTTGTCCACAGGTTCCGACAGCACCCAACACGGCTCCAGGAACTACTACTTTTAAATCTGCAGTAGGCGTAATAAAAATAGCATTGGTTCCTCCTAATTCTAATAATGACTTTCCAAAACGTTCTGCAACTGTTGCCCAACGTTTTGGTAAATCTTTATTAGAATTAGGTGGCAATAATGCCATTATTATTACA
>JAWUWX010000028.1:0-37031 GCA_034111625.1 Flavobacteriaceae bacterium
AGAAATGACGAAACCATTTTAGAAGTAGGAATGACTTTTAGTAATGAACCAATGATTTGTGTTGATAATGAATTTGGAATTCGCCTTGAAGACCATATTTATATGACCGATGATGGTCCAAAATGGTTCACAGAACCCGCACACTCCATAGAAAACCCATTTGGTTATTTATAATAGGCTCATAAAATCTTCTGAAAGTATTTTTCGTAAATAAAAGATCAATTCATTGGCATTTTCTTTGTTAAAAACTAAAGGAGGTTTAATCTTTAAAACATTATGATCTGGACCATCGGTACTCATTAAAATTCCATGGTCTTTCATTCTATTGGCTATATAATCTGTTTGTGCTGCCAATGGATTTAAGTTAGTGTCTACCAATTCTATTCCTAAAAACAATCCTTGCCCACGGATATAAGCAATGATAGGAAAATCTTGAGCCAATTTTTTCAATTCCTTCTTTAGGTATTCACCAACTTCTAATGCGTTTTTTTGAAGTTTTTCCCGTTTTACAGTACGTAATACTTCAGTCCCAATAGCGCATGAAACAGGATTCCCGCCAAATGTATTGAAGTACTCCATTCCATTGGCAAACTTGTCAGCAACTTCTTGCGTACAGGCAACTGCAGCAATAGGATGTCCGTTTCCTATTGGTTTTCCTATGGTAACTATATCTGGAATCACATTGTGTAATTGAAATCCCCAAAATGTTTTTCCCATACGTCCACAACCAGTTTGAATTTCATCAGAAATACATAAGCCTCCAACTGCTCGAACTGCTTTATAAACCTTAGATAAAAAGCCTTCAGGTAATTCAACTTGTCCGCCACAAGAAATAATTGGTTCTAAAATTAATGCCCCAACTTTACGCTTTTTAGAATGAATTATATCTATTTGTTTTTGAACTTCTTCAGCATATGAATCAGCAGAATTTTTGCCTCTGTATTTTCCTCTGAAAGAATCAGGTAATGGAAAAACATGAGTGTGTTCTGGTGCGCCTTTTCCGCCTTTTCCATCAAATTTATAAGAACTTATATCAACACAAATATTAGTGCTCCCATGATAGCCTACTTCTGAAGCAATGATATCTTGTTCGCCAGTTACAGCCTTTACCATTCTTATGGCCAATTCATTGGCTTCACTACCTGAATTTACAAAATGTAAAACATTTAATTGAGGAGGTAAAGTTTTTATAAGTTCTTCTGCTAATTCATGGATGTTTTCGTGTAAATATCTAGTGTTGGTATTAATCACTGACATTTGCTCTTGGCCTGCTTTTACAACTTCGTAATTTTCATGACCAACATGCGCAACGTTGTTTACAGTGTCTAAATATTTTCTTCCATATTGATCCATCAGGTATTGTCCTGAACCGCGAACCATCTTAATTGGAGTATTATATTGAAGACTTAAACTTTTACCAAGATGTTGTTTCCGATAACGAATTATCTCTTTATTCGAAATAGAGTTTATCACCTCAAGGGATTTGAATTTGAATACTAAATTAGGATCTGGACATATACTCTTCCAAACATTAACTTGATTGTAATAGGTAACTCCTGGGAAATCTTTAGTATAATCCAATAAAGATAACATCACTTGAAAATGTAAATGAGGAGCCCAATTTCCATTTTCTAGATGGTTCCCTAAATTTCCAATTTTTTCACCTTTTTTTATAATAGTTCCAACGATATTTTTTGTGGCACTTTTTATGGATAAATGACCATATAAAGTATAGAATTCTAAGTCTTGAATATGATGTTTTAAAACCACCAATCCTCCATACTCTTTATCTCCAGCATCATTCACTGCAATCATGACTTCACTATCAAACAATGCATGAACAGCAGTATTCTCTGGTAACCAAAAATCAACACCTAAATGTATGGTTCTACTTTCTCTTCCAGAATTTCCTATTTTGTCATATTCAGCTGAGGTGTATATAGGTCGAGGTTCTAAATATCCACCTGCAATAATTTTATCTGGAACTTCTTTTTGTAGTTGATTAATTTTGAATTGAAATAAATCTAAATTATTAAACTCTTTTTCATGTCCTATCCATTTGCTAGAAACACTTAGATCCAGAAGGTGTGCTTTATCTTTATGAATGGAAGGGAATAAATCAGATAGGTCAAAATCATTTTTTGAAGCCCATTTTTTAATTTTTAATTCATCAGGATGTGCCGTAAAACCACAAACTTCTCTAAAACTATAATGTGCAAATTCATCACTTGCAGAATGCCATTTTTCAAGAACTTTCCAAGCAGGTTTTTCACTAATCCAGAGATATTCATTGTCGGGTTCTTCAATTTTGCTCATCGCTGCCCTTGTAACTATAATTACTAGTCGCATCGCAATTGCACTGTATAAATGCTGCAATTCTATTTCTTCTAAAGGGAAAGTTGAATGATATCCTTTTATCAATGATAGAGAAGCGTTTAAGGGATCGTTATGTCCCATAACACCATACGCGCATAGAATGGCTAGATCATTAATTGTCTGAGTGTATATGGCATCACCATAATCAATTGCTGCCTTTGCCCTAGGATTAAGTATGTCGTCAGAGACAATAATATTATTATCATTAGGATCATTATGAACTACACTTTTTCGAAGTTTTATATAGGAGGATTGAGTAGCCTCAAATTTATCTTGAAACTCTATTAGGATCTCTTTTTTAGCTGCTGTAAATAAATGAAGGTGCTCTTTGGTCCAGAGCGATTGGGCAATATCCCATTCAAAATTGTAGTGTGCTTCGGGATGATCAAAACTATGAAGTACCTTAGTTAATATGCCGCATTGTTCTCCTAAACTAAATCGAAAATCTTCTAATTGCGGATTTACAGAACTCCAAACTCTGCCTGAAACCCAAGTAAGTAATCTTACAAGTCGTTTCTTCCCAAATTCGTCTGTTATTTCTGAAATGGAATTCTTGTTTTTATCCTTAATTACTTTCGGAGCAATAAGATCTTCATCACTGTCTTCGATATACTGTAATAAATTTTGCTGAAACTCAAGATATTTTTTATTCTCTTCTGGACGTGAAATTTTCAGTACAAAGCAGTCGTTATTTTTAACTTTTATTCTGAAATTAAAATCTACATAACCAGGAAGTTTTGATGCAATTCCATGAATACCATATGATTTTAAAAGTGTATTTTCTGCTTGTTCTTTAGTAATAATTAAAGTAGTGTAATCCATTCAAGTTAACTTTACTCAAAAATAGATAAACAAAATATAACTAGGTTTATCTAACCAATAATTTTTTGTTGACCTTTATGAAAAGCATCTGCTTGTTGTTGCATTAATTCACGTGCCATTTTACGTTTATATTCATATAATTCATCTTCTTCCGATATATCTGAATATACTTTCTCGTTCAAAATAATATCAGTTTGAAGCATTTTTGTACGTTGATTTACTTTTTGTGCAACCCAAGTTTTAACTGCATTTTCAGCATCTTCAAGTTTAAAGTCATACTCTCCTTTTGGAGATAATACTTTGGCGAAAATTGGTGAAGTTTCAATGGCTAAAAATAATAGAAAGATAAAAAACGATGGAAGCCAAGGTAAAGACAAAATGTTACATCAAATAAAAACTTTAACGTTTTTTAATGATCAAGTAGTAAATAACTTAATCTTTTCAGTTTCTTGTGGAAGTTGAATCAATTTATCATAACGCAATCCTAAGCGCTCCAGTAAATTAATGGATTTGGCATTATTGGTATTCGTGATTGCAACAATAGGATTTATTTTTAAAGTTTCTGTAGCATACTTCATAACCGCATTTGTTGCTTCGAAAGCATATCCTTTTCCTCTGAATTTTGATAAAAAAGCAAATCCTACATCGATATGATCTAGTCCATCTCTATCAATTATTCCTGACATTCCGATCGGGACATTATTTTCATTTGTAGAAACTAAATAAAACCCAAAACCATTTTTTTCATAACTGGGAATAACCTTTTCCAATAAATATTTTTCTGCATCAGAAACAGACTTCACATTGCGATCTCCGATAAATTCTATAAAAGCTGGATCATTCACTAATTCATAGAAGAATGGCGCATCATTGGCTTTAAATTCAGTAAGGTTCAGTCGTTCGGTCTTTAAAAACATGGTTTCAATAGATTGTTATTCAAATGTAATAAATCCTTTTAGAACTTAGTAAAAGTTGCTCAGAGAATTTAATAAATGTAGGTTTGTAGTTCTAAAAAACAAGAATGAGTTTACAAGATGACCTAAAAGCAAGAAGCGGAAATGCATGTGAATTGTGTACTTCAACAGATAATTTACAGATTTACGAAGTACCGCCTATCTCGACAGGAGGAAAGGATGGAAGTTTGTTGGGTTGTGAAACTTGTATAAGTCAGATAAATGATCCGGAAACTACGGATTCCAATCATTGGCGTTGTTTAAATGATAGTATGTGGAGTGAGTCTCAAGCGGTTCAAGTGGTTGCTTGGCGCATGCTTTCTAGAATGAAATCAGAAGGATGGCCTCAAGATTTATTAGATATGATGTATCTAGAGGATGAAGTGTTGAAATTTGCTAAGGCTACAGGAGAAGGATTGGATGAGAGTGAAAAGATAATTCATAGAGATGTGAATGGTGTTATTTTAGAGGCTGGAGATTCTGTTGTGCTAGTTAAAGACTTGAAAGTAAAAGGTTCGAGTTTGGTTGCTAAGCAAGGAACGGCAGTTCGTAGAATATCATTGGATCAAAATAATGCTGAATTTATTGAAGGAAAAGTAGGTCCTACTCAGATTGTAATTATTACAAAGTACGTAAAGAAGTTATAAGCCAAATTCCTGCAAAGGCAAGAATCTATATGTAATTTCTTGTGAGTCACTTCGACTCTGCTCAGTTACCAATAACCATTGTTAAATTTAACAATAACATCTGATTTTTATTACTAATTTGTCATATCTAAAAAGGCGGGAATCTCTACGTTCAGTGATGTTAATACAGTGTGAAAAATAGATTCCCATTTTCATGGGAATGGCATTACTCTTCTTTTTTAACTCTTGCGATAGATAGTGTTGCTTTCGCACCAGTTGCAAGATTCCATTCATTGGAAGAAATTTCTTGAGCTTCATCATCATACACACCAAATGCTGCCGTATTAGGGCCTGAAGTTCCTTGATTCAAAGCCTTAAAAGAAATAACATTCAATCCTAGAATAAGAGGTAAGGTGAATTGCTGGTAGCCATTAGTCAGAGTAATATTCTTTACTACTGGTTTATCATTTACATATACAGTTACTCTATCTCCATCAGGAAATCCAAAGTCTCGACATACAATGGTAATCGATTCAGAAATACTGCTGAATCCTCCAAGATATTGATCAATCTTAGCATATGATTTATTCAATTCCTTCTCGTGTTTTTTAAATTTCTCTTTACGGATTTGTTCTTGAGTAATAATTCCTTTGTTCTTTAAATTGGCATCATATTGTGCTGCAAGTTGCTTGTTAAGAACAATCTTTAAAGCATCCATATCGTTTGCTTCTGGCGAATTTCTAGGATCATCCATTTTATGTTTTTCAACAGTAATCGTAGGAGGAATGTTGATGTTTGGAATAGGTCTATCAGAAGAAGGATTGTCTATTTGCCCAAAAGAAGTAGTGATACTTCCAACTAATATACATTCAAAAAAAAGAATTTTTATAAACTGATTATTCATATTTTATCCAAAATTTAAAGCCCAAAAATATCATTTTCATTCTTAAAAGTTGTTAATAAAATGGTAATCTTGACTACAAGATAGATAGCATAAATTGTGCCAAGTAGACTTCTAGGTTTGTTTATAAGGAGTTGAAGAATACTTTTATTCTATTTTAATATTCTTGTTAGGGAATATTTTTGAAACGATATACCCAACAATGATTGCCAATGCAAATGAAGGTCCTAAAACATCCAACTCTACAAAATAGGCGCCAATTCCTTCCAGGTTTGCTGCCACAAACTTGAAAAACATCACCGATACAAACCCGGTAATCATAGACGCTATAGCTCCTTTTTCTGTATACCCTTTCCAAAAAAGAGAAAGAATGATTACAGGACAAAACGTAGCTGCAATTCCCGACCATCCAAAAATCATAATCCAGAAAATCTGTCTATCTGGATAGAGGTTGTATAATAAAACTGCAATTCCGAGAGCGACCATTGCCATTAAAACAGTTGCTATTCTTGAAATTTTTGTTAGGTCTTTATCTTTTAAATCTGGTCTAAATATTTTCTGATAAAAATCACGAGTAATCGCGCTCGAAGCAAGAATAAGGAGCGAATCTATTGTTGACATAATTGCTGAAAGGACAATAGCTATAAAGATTGCTACTAGAATTGTCGGTAAAAATTCATTGGTGATCATGCTTAGTACATCTTCTCCGCCAGTTCCTAATATTACTTCAGGATCTTGTCCTTCAGATGTGAAATAAATTCGAGCAAGAATACCAATTGTTACAGCAGCAGCATCTGTTAATAGCGTAAAAAGTAACGCTACCCATTTCCCTTTATCAATTTCGTTCTCACTTTTAATAGATATAAAACGAACATATACTTGTGGCGATCCTAAAAAACCCAATCCAATCATAGAGAAACCAAGAATTGTAAATAAGTTCATCAATCCAACATCGCTTCTTCCCATTATTTGTGTCAAGGTTGGGTCAATGGCGTTCAATCCTTCGGTAATTCCTGCTCCATGATCCATAGAAAACCATACAACAATAGGTAGTAAAACAAGTCCGAAAAACATTAATACTCCTTGGAACATATCTGACCAAACTGCCGCTACAAATCCACCAATAAAAATATAAATTAGCACAATACTAAAACCAACAAGCACACCTATTCTGTAGTCAATACCAAGCATTGATTCAAACGCAATTCCTGTTACGTCCATTTGTGATGCCACATAAATAACAACAAAAACCACCAAGATAGAAGCCGAAACGATTCGGAGCAGGTTTGTAGAGGATTTAAAATGACTTTCAAGGTAGTCAGGTATTGTAATTGCTTTGTACTCGTCAGACCTCCTTTTGAATCGTTTGGCCATAAATTGCCATGAAAGAAAAACTCCGAGCAACTCACCAGCAACAACCCAATATCCTGAATAACCAGCCATGGCTCCCATTCCTGTAAGGCCTATTAAAAGCCACCCAGATTCACCAGTTGCTCTTGCAGAAAAAGCAACAGCCCAAAAGCCCATTTTTTTACCTCCGACATAATAATCGCTCATGCTTTTGATTCTTCGTGATGCTAAGATTCCTATTAAAAATAAAATAGCGATATAAATTGATAGGACGATAATTTTTGTGATCATTGTTTTTTTTTCAATTATTTATATAACGATAGTATTTTTTTAACATTTGTAAAACATCGTTTAATACTCTGCAATCGTTAAGGAAAAGTTTGTTTTCGTAGACTTTATCATTTGAGAAACGAATTTACTGATAAATATCTATCTATTTTTGGAACAAGAGACTTAATTAAATACAATCGCTTTTTTTGGTTTTAATAGAATTCGTTATTTTTATTAGATTTCAGTAGGAATCAGATAATAGATAATATCATTTAATTTTTTAAACTATGTTTTTTAAACATATATGTTTAACAATTTAACACTAAAAGTTAGACAAAATAAAATGTTTAATGTATATTTGTATTCAAATAAAATTTAATTTTTTTATATAAGTTCTTGTTTTACTTTTTCTAACAAGAAATTGAGATGTAAAAGCATTTTAAATTTAAGAAGTAATGAAATAGCTTAAAAAATAGAGTTAGTACATTTTGATAAAAAATGAAAGAAGATAAAAAACCTGACAATGTAGTTTTTAATACAGAAACTCAAAAATATGATGCATCACTTAAACCTTATGCAACTTCTGTTGGTGCGCCAGTAATTACTACTACAGATACTATCGCGTGGAAAAATAGAAGTATCAATAAAATAAATCATAAAGTCGAAGCAAAATATTTAGAGTTGAAAGCTGAATATAATAAAATGATTCAAGAGTATGAATACAACAAATTGATTTTTGATGCAAAATTTACTTTTGAACCTATCATTGGACAGGTATATCATTTATATAAAAGACAGAACGGAGAATTATTTCTTTCTATCATAGCTCCAGAAGAATGCAGCTTTAATGGGATGGGTAGTTTTTATTTAAATGTAGACCAGATTTGGGATAAAATCTAGTTTTAGGATGGTAACTATTATCTATTAATAATTAGAAATAAAAAAACAACAATGTTATTTAATACCAGTTATATAAACAAAGATTATGATGAATTAAGCAACCATACAGTAGGTAAAACTTTTTCTTTTTTTAAAAAACTAAAAATGAGTGGAGTAGGTTCTAGTAGATTAATTATACAAGAATTAAGTCCTAATCTAGAGCCCAAAAATATGCAGGCAATAGACACTAATTATGCAAATATTGAATTAAGGCCTAAAGGAATTATCATACATTTCACCAACAGGTTAGACCGCTATTCTTGGATAATACCATACTACCGTTTGATTATTTACAGCACTCAAATGTTCAGTATTCACTCAAATGGAAAATTCATACATTTTAGAAAAAATAAAAACTATCAGGATAATAAAAAGTTTATCGGTAGAATGACAGATTTAAAAAACACCTTTTTAAACTTGGATTATTATGATGCATAGCCCTTAATACTAGTGTTAAAAAAACTATATAGAAATAGTAGTGTCCATAATACAGTCCTAATCCAATTCTTCTGCACGAGTGAAACCAACATTTTCTCACTAACTATTCCCTTCGAAATATTAGCATGTATCGGAACAAATTGCAAGAAAGTAGATATCCATATAAGAAGAATAACTCCGAGACTCATAAATGTATATAGACTGGATAATATAATCGCTTGATATATAGCAATAACTAACTGTCCAAGCATCAATGGAATAACAATAGCACTAAAGCGAGAGGTATATAATTTATGTGAAACAACTAGATTTCCAGTGTTATAATGAAGAAAAATCGGATAAACAATTCGCTGTATTATCCAAATCAAAACAACGAGGCCAAAATCTAATAAAAGCCTAATAACATCTATAGACATTATAAATGCTTACTAATTTTTGAACTCTTTGGATTGGTGATTGAAAAATAATAATCTATAAGACCGCCTTTATCATCAACTAGATATTTTTGAAAGTTCCATTTTACAGTAGAACTCTTTTTACCGTTTTGATCTTTAGATGTAAGCCATTTATATAAAGGATGTTGTTTACTTCCTTTTACGTCTATCTTTTCAGTAAGTAAAAAGGTGACACCAAAATTCAATTCACAAAATTCTTGAATCTGTGAAGCATCTCCAGGTTCTTGATTACCAAACTGATTACAAGGAGAACCAATAACAACAAGTTCTTCTTTATACGTATCACTTAAAGTCTGTAAATCTTTATATTGTTTTGTAAACCCACATTTAGAAGCGACATTGACAAAAAGTATTTTCTTCCCTTTAAATTCTAAAAGAGAAATGGGTTTACCATCTATGGCGTTGATAGCGATATCATAGATTAATTGTTTTTTTATTTCAGTAGAAGCCATTGATGACAACTTTGCTTTATCAATTGTTTTCATGATTTTGTTTTTTTACTAACTAACAAATTTATTGGTTTAAATAACTCTGTAATTCAGCAATTTTATGCGGCGTGTTAAATACGCCACCATAGTAAGAGGTAACAGTAGCAGAGGTGTCATCCTTAACGCCACGAGACGAAACACATAAATGCTTTGCATCGATTATAATAGCAATATCTTCTGTATTTAAGATAGTTTTCAACTCCATTGCTATTTGATTTGTTAAACGCTCTTGTACTTGCGGGCGTTTTGCATAATACTGTACAATTCTATTAATTTTAGAAAGTCCAATAACTTTTCCAGAAGACACATAAGCTATATGAGCTTGACCAATAATCGGAACGAAGTGATGTTCACAATTGGAATAAAATGTAATGTTCTTCTCAACCAACATTTGGTTGTATTGATATTTATTTTCAAATAGCGCAATCTTAGGCTTATTATCAGGATTAAGACCAGAAAATATTTCCTCAATATACATTTTAGCGACCCTATCAGGAGTTCCTTTTAATGAATCATCTGTAAGATCTAAGCCTATAACATCCATTATCTGTGCAAACAAATCAGAAATTTTTTCTTTTTTTTCTTTATCTGACATTATAAACGCATCTGATTTCATAGGAGTTTCTAGACCCGTATAAAAATGATCATCTCCTATCTCATCATTGGAAAAATTACTAATAATATTACCATTAGTAGTTGCTAAGTTTGCTGTTTTCAATTTCATCTATTTTAGTATGTAAGAATATATTTTGTTTTATTTTAAGATGTATAGACGTCTTAAAGATACCTATCATCAAATGCTTTTTATTCAAGTACTATACAAATTTACATAATTGTTTAACAAATTAAGTAAAAAAGTTAAACAAAATTAATATACCAATATAGGTTTTATCTATTAAGCTATTCCACTTGTAACCTATTCGTTATAAAAAATGAATTATACGCAAGGGTATTCTACATAGTTCCTTGGAGTTTCATAAAGTTTTATTTTCAACTCTAGGCTTTCGTCTAACTCAGGTTTAAGAATGTTATATATCACCATTGCAATATTTTCAACAGTAGGATTCAAATTTTCAAATTCCTTTGTGTCTAAGTTTAAATTTTTATGATCAAACCTGTTTAGTACTTTGTCCTTGATAAGATCAGAAAGAATTTTTGTATCAATTACATAACCAGTCTCTGGATCACAAAAACCAATGATCTTTACCTCTAAATCATAATTGTGTCCGTGATAATTAGGGTTATTGCATTTACCAAAAACCTTATGGTTTTTTTCATCACTCCAATTACTATTATGTAATCTATGAGCTGAGTTGAAATGTTCACAACGTATAATAGCTGTTTTTTTCATATTTATAATAAGTTTTAGTTATTTATAATTTAACTTCGATGTAAAGGTATTTATTTTTTTGTTAACTTTTCAAGGTTAATTGTTAAACAAAAATTAAAAATATTAAATTAGCCAAAAAGTAGATTTTTATATTTTTTAATAAATAGTACCCATATGAATAAACATGAATATAAGATACATATTATTGGCGCTGGTGTGAGCGGACTTATAGCCGCCAGAGTTTTAGAAGATAATGGTTTTTCTCCTATTATTCTAGAAACCACAGATCGCGTAGGAGGAAGAGTAAAAACAGATATTGTAGACGGTTATCAATTAGACCATGGCTTTCAGGTATTATTGACTGCCTATCCGGCAGCTCAAAAATATCTTGATTTTAAATCTTTAGATTTACAAAAATTTCTTCCAGGTGCTTCCGTTTTTAAAAATGGCAAACAATTAATAATAGGCGATCCTCTTAGAGAACTATCGCTATTATTCTCAACATTATTTTCTGGAATAGGCACTTTTTCTGATAAGTTCAAAATTCTTAAACTGAATATACGGTTAAACAAGAAAACGCTAGAAGCTATATTTTCTGAGAAAGAACAATCTACCTTATCCTATCTGATAGGTTTAGGTTTTTCAAATGAGATGATTACTGATTTTTTTACGCCATTCTTTAGTGGTATTTTTCTTGAAAAAAAATTAGAAACATCTAGTAGAATGTTTGAGTTTGTCTATAAAATGTTTGGCGAAGGTTATGCCGCTTTGCCCAAAGCTGGAATTGAAGCGATTCCAAAACAATTATTTCAAAACTTACAGAATACCACGTTTAGATTTAATACGAAAGTAGCTTCGATCAAAGAAGGTGAAATTGTTCTTGCTGATACTACAAAATTAGAAAGTCATTTTACGATAGTTGCCACAGAAGCAAGTAACTTGATTTCTAATTTAAAAAACCAGCATACTGAATGGAAATCATGTGACACGCTATATTTTGAAACTGAGAGGCGCGTTATTAAAAAACCGCTAATTGGTCTTATTCCTAAAAATGAAACCTTAATAAATAATATTTTTTATCATACAAGTCTACCAACCTCTATAAAACCAACTAAAGAGTTACTTTCTGTAACAGTCCTTGATAACCAAAACCTATCAGGTGAGTTATTAATCGAACAAGTAAAAAAAGAATTACAGAAAAATTGTGCTATTGATTCTTGTAAATTTATAAAGCAATATAATATACCAATGGCTTTGCCTAAGTTAAATGACTTACAATATGAAATGTTACCTTCTGAAACACGTTTAACAGATAGTTTGTTTTTAGCAGGAGATACTCAATTAAATGGATCTTTAAATGCGGCCATGATTTCTGGAGAAAGAGCTGCGCTTGCGGCTATAGAAATGGTATCAAGTACTATTTATTTGGAAAAGTAGTACGTCTAAATAAAGTTAATTTACTGCCTCATATTTTTGCAGTAATTCTAAAGTAGTATATTCTAATGCCCTCTCATGCGTTGCTTCTAGAACTACAAATGGGGCCTTACCAACATGCTCAGCCTCTAACCATCTAGAAATACATAAACACCATTTTGAACCTGGTTTAAGGCCTAGAAAGTTCCAATGTGGAATAGGAGTAGAAAGGTCATTTCCGCGAGATTTTGTGAAATCTAAAAATTCTTGAGTTATAATAGCGCATAAAATATGAGTACCAGAATCTTCTTGGATAGTTCTGCAAAATCCATCCCTAAAATATCCTGTAACTGGGTTATTACAACAAGATTTTAATTTTGTTCCTAGAATATTTAACTCATTATTTTTTAGCATACTTATATTCCTGAATCAGGTCTTATTTTAATTATATATCAATTCTTTTTTATTAATGGTTAACCGATTCATCAACCTCAGTAAATTGAGAGGATATTTTGTATTATCAACTATAACTCTCTAAGGTCGATTAATTTATTGATATTAAAAAGATATACGCATTTAACACCATAAAAAACATAGCTGGTAAAGAAACCCAAATACTATCTTTTAATTTTATTCTTACTATAACCCCAGATAACATAAGGAATGCAAGACCAAAAGATGAAATTGTTAAAATTGGATTAAATTTAAGTCCTGCTAGTAAACCTATAGCTCCTAAAAATTGTGATGTAATTATTATTAGACCATATTTTTCTAAACCAAACCGTTTGAATTCGCTTTTCATTTTAGGTGATTTAAAATAGTATGCTGAATAAGCAAAAAAAGACAAACTGGATATTAGAATGGAAATTTTATTTATGTCCATATCTGATTATTGTATCGATTCTAAAGCTAGAAAAGCACATAAAATCAAAAGAATTAGAGAAGGTAAATGTTTAATAAAAGGGTTCTTTGCTTTAAAGTGAAAATATTGAGCCGCTATCATAAATACCCCCATAAGAATAGATGGGATAAAAACTAATGGTGAATACCAAATACCCACAACTAGTAATGTCGCCAACGAAATTTTAGTTGCTCCTACAAAATTTCGAGTTAAATCACTCAAACCGAATAGTTTAAATTCTTCAACGACATTATGAAATCTAAAAACCCATACATAAGCAACAGAAATTGCTAAAGACACTTGTACTAATATTGTTAATTTTTCCATTCTATTAAATTTTAATTATTTGTATGGCTTTTCAGAATTCGACTTGTTTTTCAAATTTTAATTAAGCCTATTGTAATTCAATCTCTCCACAACCGATGCGTGGGCCAGCAGCACCAGCTGGTTGTGAACTGAAATCATCTGGACCTGCATGGATAATGATAGCTTTTCCTATTATATTCTTGGTGTTGTCACTACAATCAATACACCATAAATCAGTTACTCTGCTTATAGCGCCACTGCCATCTGATCCTACTTCTATATTACCTATATCACCTAAATGAAATGGAGAGGATTTCCAAGCTCCATGATCGACATTTGTTGGATTCCAGTGACCTCCTGCTGATACTCCATCATCTGCACTACAATCTCCAATAGCGTGAATATGAATAGCATGATTTCCGGGAGTTAACCCAGATATAGTTGCATTCATAGAAACAATACCATCTGTTTCGGTAAAAGAAACAGTTCCAGAAACATCACTACTATTTTTAGGGATTATATTAGAAATAGCATGTAAGGTAGTAACGTCTTTTTTTTGAAAAGAAACAAAAACTAAACTTGCTAAGATACCTATAATGCAAATATTCTTTTTAAACATATAATTTAAGGTTGTAATTACTTTTAGTAATTGATAAATACTGTCAACTATTTTATTTTTTTAGATTCTCTAATTGTTAAGTAAAAACCTAAGCCAAAAAGTAGGGTTACTAACCCTGCGAAATATGGTATTAAATCAATCATTTTTTGTGTTATTAATTAGTTTTAGATAAATTCCAAATGCTAATATTGACGGAACCCATAGTCCAATAAAATTCCCGTCTACCTTATCTCCTTGAAAATAAAGAACTTCGGAAAATATCAACGATAATATTGCCGCAGTAAATAGGAGTTTGTCCGTGGTTGTAAATTTTTTAAACATATTTTTTATCTTTAATTTATTGTAAAAGTATTAATTTTATTTTAGATTTCTATAGTTTTTAAAACTTAGATTGATTATTAATACCGTTTTAATTAATAATGTTTTATTCTAGAATTCAACCTATCACTATCTGCTCATTTTTAGATAAATTGAGTTTTAATTGATTATTCATGTTGTTAAACGAAATTAGTAAATAAAACTCTGATTTTATGTAAAAGGAATATATAAATCCACAATGCACTTTTTTTCAGGATGCGTATTGAAATCATTATGGTAAATTTCAAATGGATTTTGGGCACTTTTCTTGTAACCATTTTCACTCATCCATATAAATAGTCCAGACCATGCCTTTTCAAATTCGTGAATTCCGATTTCATAACTTCCTATGATACATTTTCCTTTTTCAATCGTTGTCAATCCGACTTCACCATTTGTTTCTAGAGGCTCATTTAATAAGATACACGCGCTCATTTTTACTTTGTCAGTGCAGTAACTTTAAAACTATCATAATAGATCGTAGCCATTTTAAAATCAGGTTCATTCATAAGACCTTTGGGTGCTGCCCATTTCATCAATCGTTCAAAAGCATTGTTCAGTCCTTGAATTCCTATTTGAGATATACAGGCGAATTCCATTTTTTGAATTTCTTTTACTTTGATATTTGCATCTAATCCTTCCATTCCTCCAAAGTAATTTTATACGCAAGACATTCTTTTAGGTTACTATCATCAGCGATTGATGGATGGATAAATTTAGTATGTTTTACCATCCCTATTTTATCCATCACATGAGTTGACATCGTATTTAATGAAGGAGTAATGGCGTAAATAGTTTTTAATTTTAATGTCTTAAACCCATATTCCAAGGATCTTTTTGCGCCTTCCGTTGCATACCCTTTAAACCAAGAACTCTTTTTCAATCTCCACCCAATATCTACAAATGGAGTTTCAAAACCAGCATCATACTCTTGCCTAGACAATCCTATAAAACCTATCAATTCATTGGTTTCAATAATTTCAGCAGCATAATAACAAAAACCATTTTTGGTAAATTTGTTTTGTCTTTTTGTTATGAATTCTTCTGTTTGGTCTTTGGACAGAGTTGAAGGAAAGAATTCCATAACCTCTTTATCAGCAGAGATTTCTGCCATAGCAGCTAAGTCAGAAATTTTCCATTCTCGGAAACCTAACCTTGAAGATGTGAAAAGATAAGTTGACATAAATCTATTTACTCATTTCAGTGAAATATTTATAGAAATAAGGAATCGTTTCAATTCCTTTCAAGTAATTAAAAACCCCAAAATGTTCGTTTGGAGAATGAATAGCATCGCTATTTAAACCAAATCCCATTAAGATTGTTTTACTCTTTAATTCTTCTTCGAATAGAGATACAATAGGAATAGAGCCTCCACTTCGTTGCGGAATTGCTGGCACACCAAAAGTCTCAGTATAGGCTCTATTAGCGGCTTGATATGCAATTGTATCAATAGGAGTGACATAGCCTTGACCTCCATGATGTGGTGTAACTTTTACAGTTACAGATTTAGGTGCGATACTTTCAAAATGATTTTTGAAAAGTTCCGTAATAGTTTCCCAATCTTGATTAGGTACCAGTCGCATAGAAATCTTAGCAAATGCTTGTGATGCAATTACAGTTTTAGCACCTTCGCCAGTATATCCTCCCCATATTCCGTTTACATCAAGTGTAGGTCGGATAGAGTTGCGTTCATTAGTTGTATATCCTTTTTCACCAAATACTTCATCAATATCCAAGGCTTTTTTATAATTGTCTAGCGAAAATGGCGCTTTTGCCATTTCAGCTCTTTCTTCTAATGATAATTCTTCAACGTTATCATAAAATCCAGGAATGGTAATATGATTGTTCTCATCATGTAATGAGGCAATCATTTTAGTCAAAATATTAATTGGATTGGCAACTGCTCCTCCGTACAATCCTGAGTGTAAATCACGATTTGGTCCAGTCACTTCAACTTCTACATAACTCAATCCTCTTAATCCAGTTGTGATAGACGGAATATCGTTAGCAATCATTCCAGTATCGGAAATTAGAATCACATCATTGGCTAGTTTTTCTTTGTTTTGTTTTACATACCAACTCAGACTTTCAGACCCTACTTCTTCTTCACCTTCAATCATAAACTTGACATTACAAGGCAATTGATTGGTAGAAGTCATAAATTCTAATGCTTTTACATGCATGTACATTTGCCCTTTATCATCACATGCTCCCCGCGCAAAAATGGCTCCTTCTGGATGAACATCTGTTTTTTTAATCACGGGTTCAAATGGAGGTGAAGTCCATAATTCTAATGGATCTGCAGGTTGTACATCGTAATGACCATATACCAATATTGTAGGTAAACAGGGGTCAATAATCTTTTCTCCGTAGACGATAGGATATCCAGGAGTTTTACAGATTTCAACACTATCACATCCTGCTCTTTCAAGAGATAATTTCACAACCTCAGCAGTTTTTAAAACTTCATTTTTATACGCTTTATCAGCACTTACTGAAGGGATTTTTAAAAGTTCTATGAGTTCGTCAAGAAACCTATTTTTATGTTGGTTTATATAAGATTTTATGTCTTTCATTTGGAAAAATTTTTGAGACTCAAAAGTAAGAAAAATATAACGGAACTTCTTTGTGATTTATAACAATTGTGTATATTTGCACACCTTTTGCAGGCGTGGTGGAATTGGTAGACACGCTAGACTTAGGATCTAGTGCCGCAAGGTGTGAGAGTTCGAGTCTCTCCGCCTGTACAAAAGAAAAAAGCTTCTCAATTTTGAGAAGCTTTTTTAGTTTGGTTAATTGAAGTTTGATTAGTCAGTTACTTTACTGTATACACCACTTGCCAGTATTTCCATGATTATATAAAAGACGATATAAGTAACACCATTAGCAAGTGTTCCTGTCATATCTAATAAATTGGACGTTGAATGATTTATTAAACCACTTTCAAATCCAAGTAATATAACTACTATAAGTCCTGATTCTGCTCCTTGAGATACGCTATGCGCTCCTCTTACCAATTTAGAAAAAAGCGTTGAAAACGCCCAAGTCATAATTAAACTACCTAATGCTAAAAAAGTAAAATCTGGATTTTATGGCATATTGCCTGCGCATGCGCCAAGGTGAGATTGTGAAAATGGATCTATGAGAATTCCAAAAAGAATATATCCTCCAAAGAAAGCCCAAAGAGCTGTAACTACTGTTGAAATTAAATTAGCTTTTGAAAACATAATAAATACTTCAAGTTAGATTCATTACTAAAATAGTTTACTATTAAGCGTAAAATACATGCAATAAACGAACCCTCAGCAATATGTCTATTTATAAGCCTTGTAAGACTACCATTAATAAGACTTGTGTTGTTGAAAACTAATTAGAATTTCCAGCCTTTTGAAGATGATTTTGCTTCTAGTTTCGATTCAATATCGTCAGGAAGATTTGGAAAGAAATCAATATTGGTGAGTTTTTCTAGTGTATCAATTGGTACAATGAAATTACTCAGATGACTTTTGCTTTCTTCATGTGGAAATAGAAAAGCAATTGTTTTTATTTAGAGTTCTGTATAATCTAAAATAATTTTGTAGAAATACTTAGGAACAGCAACATCTTCATAGCCAATTGTAGGTAAGTCTTTATTAAGAATTCCTCCAGTAACAATATATAAGCGCTTGTATTTTTTTGCCCAATACCTTGTTTTTATTTCCAATCGATTCCAGACTCCTGCATTAAAGTTATTTCTTTGCGGAGTGATATTGGACGTAAAAAAAGTTTCATCATAGGCTTCTTTAGTATACCGTCTATCTCCAGCAGGACATAAATGGCCTCGATCATAACCAGATTTCTTATAGTTTTTATAATTGGCCGAACCAGTAATAACTTTAGGATCATTTATAAAATAAGGGCGCTTTCTATCGTCGTATGTTAAGTGTAAATTGTTCAATTCATAAGCAACTCATTCTGCTTGTTCATAGAGTTCATTATAAGAAAGCGAGTAGTTTTTATGTTGAATTATTTGTCCAGTTGTTGAGGTAGGTAAATAGTTGAACCCCTCAATTGAAACGATTGTTACAGATTGAGGATTATAATTCTCATATAGATAAAATCCTACAGCGACTAAAAGTGATAAAAGTGCGTAAATTGATCTTCTATTGCGCATTTTTAAGTGGTATTATTTCAAATTTTTCTGATCTTGGCATTTCTTTATACTTATCAACCATTGCTTGTGGTGGAGTTGTTAATTTCCTTTTGGTCAAATCAATCCATGCACCATACACTATGATTTCTGCAGAAACAACACCATCTTCCTTAATGATCTGATGCTTGAATTTGAATCGTTCAAATTTATTAGACGCAGCAATCAGTTCAAGGTTTGTAGTAATATTTTCTCCCAAATGAATCTCTCTAAAGAAGGTAGTGTTTTCTGAAAATAAAATAGGACCAATATTATGCTTGGCAAACTCTGTCAAGGAAAACCCTTGAGAGGCAAAGAAGCGAGACCTTACTTCCGCTGCATAATCATTGTATGCTGTGTGACGCATATGTGCATTGGCATCAAAATTTGCCCAAATTGTTGGAAATTTCACTTCAAATATCATAGGAGTATTATTAGTCCGCAAAAATAGATTTTTTTTTAGAAGTTAGGACGTAGAATATAGTTAGTTTTTTACATCCAATGCATCTCTTAGTGCATTACCGATTAACATAAATGCTAATACCAAACTCATAATTGCCAGTCCAGGAATTACTGCTAGATAGGCTTTGCCAAGAATGATATAACTATAATGATCTTTAATCATTGCTCCCCAAGAAGGAGTAGGAGGTTGCGCACCAATACCTAGAAAACTTAAACCACTTTCTATTAAAATGGCTGCGGCAAAGTTGGCAGCAGAAATTACAATTACAGGTGCCATAATATTAGGTAGAATGTGCTTGAAGATAATTCTAAAATCAGAAAAACCTAACACTTTTGCTGCTTCAACATATTGTTGTTGCTTGGCTGATAAAATCTGACCTCTTACAACACGAGCTACTTCTACCCACATTGTCAATCCTACAGCAATAAAAACTTGCCAATACCCTTTTCCTAATGCCAATGTAATTGCAATAACTAATAAGAGTGTAGGAATAGACCAAGTAATATTAATCAGCCACATGATAAAAGTGTCAATTTTCCCCTCATAATATCCTGCGATGGCTCCAATCGAAATTCCGATAATAAGAGAAATAAATACTGCAATAAAACCTATGAAATATGAAATACGAGTTCCTATAAGCATTCTGCTTAAAAAGTCACGACCATATTTATCCGTTCCGAAATAATATTTTTTTGTTGAAATATATTGAGAGATATTTTTATCAAATCTAGATAGAGGGTAAGACCTAGTCTTAGCAGTATTTTTGCTTTCTGAAAATAGAACTACTTCTATTTCTTTGTCATTTATAGTGTAAGACTCAATAGGAATTTCAGTATTCTGAGTGTTTTTTCCATTGACTATGAAGTTAAAAAAAGATTGTTTTTTTTCTTCAGATGGAATGGTGAGCATTTGAATTGTAAAACCAGGTTTTTTAGAATGAATCTCAAGGTTCATCTGATTGGCATTACTCGTGTTGTCTGGAGATAATAAATAACAGAACACTGCAATAAAACCACAGAATAGAATATATAAAAAACTAAACACTCCAGTTTTATTTTTTTTAAAACGCTGGAGTGCTAGTAATGTTAAAGAAGTTGGTTTAGTTTTCAAGATTATAAAATATAAGCTTAAATGTACAAATTTAAAATGCTTAATTTTTTACAATTTGATATTGGTTTTTTATTTTTAAATCACCCAATACATTTAAACCTTCTTCTATATAAATATCTTTAGATAAATTTTTATGCCATGCAGTACGTTTTACTCCAAGAACAGAGTCTTTTTTAATTAGCGGTAGTTCGTACTTTGGAGAATTAAAAGTTAAGTTGTTCGAGTATTTTGAAAGGCTCTCATATTCTTTACTTTCCAGAGCATGGTCATCAATATCTGATTTATATACATCATAATTTAAATAAATAGTAGTATCTCCTTGTGCTTTTTTAAGCCATTTAGCATTTTTTTCAATTAATAAAAATTGAGGTTTATTATTGATTCTTTCAACACTGCGAGAAACTACATTGTCTAAATTGGAATAGTTATCCCAAGTATCATAATTGGCTTTTGGAATTTGGTCCCATGATAAAGGGTTGTCATAATCTTTTTCTCCAATATCCATATATCTATAACGAGAAGGCAAGATAATATCTGGTTTTACACCTTCTAGCTGTGTTGAACCACCATTAATTCGGTAGAATTTTTGGATGGTAAGATTTAATCCTCCTAGATCAGAATCATAATTATAATAGCGGTTTAAATTCATAGAACTTTGTACTGTACCTTTTCCATAAGTCTGTTTACTACCTATAATTACAGCCCTTTTATAATCTTGAAGTGCTGCTGCAAAAATTTCCGATGCTGATGCTGAGAATTCATTGGTCAATACAACCATAGGTCCATTCCATAAAATAGACCTATCTCTATCTTTCTGAACTATTGGTTTTTCACCTTTGTATTTAACTTGTACTATCGGCCCATCTTTAATGAATAACCCAGCCATTTCTACAACGGCAGGCAATGATCCTCCTCCATTGTTTCTTAAGTCAATTAATACTCCATCAATATTTTCTTTTTTCAGTCGTTCAATTTCTATCGCCATGTCTTTAGCACAGTTTCTAGCTTTACGATCGTTAAAATCGATATAGAATTTTGGTAAATTAATGACTCCAAATTTTTTCCCATCCTTTTCAATAATACTTGACTTGACAAATGTATCTTCTAGTTCTACAATATCTCTGATAATCGAAATAACTTGAATGCTACCGTCAATTTTTTTCAATGTAAGTTGTACTTCAGTACCTTTTTTTCCTTTGATAAATTCAATCGCATTTCGAAGTCTCATTCCTACGATATCTAGAGGTTCACCATCACCTTGAGCAACTTTTAAGATAATATCTCCAACTTCAAGTTCTCCAGCTCTCCATGCTGGCCCACCAGAAATTAATCTAGCCACTTTAGTATAATCGTTTTTATAAGATAGTTGTGCACCTATCCCTTCTAGTTTTCCAGATATACTCTCATCAAAATCTTTTTTTAAGCGAGGAGGTAAATACGTTGTATGTGGATCAAATGCTTGCGTGATACTATTTAAATAAGTTGCAAACCAATCCGTATGATCAAAATCTCCTAATCGTTCATAAAAATCATCGTAATTTTTTAAAGTACTTTCTCTAGCTTCTATTTCGAGTTGTGCAAAATCTTTAGAAGATGAATTCACAATATTTTGTACTTTATCATTTATGAATTTTTTCTTATACTGTTGAAGACCTTTATATGTTAAACTTCCTGCAATGCCATCTACGCCATCTTTATTGGCACCAGAGTTTCCAAGATAGAAGTTATTAGCTACAAGAATTTTTTGAATTTGTAAAACGTCATTTTTAGTTGAAAGGAGGTTTTTAGAAGTATTATTTAATAAGTCATCACGTAATTTTTTTTCAAATGTTGAATTATCTTTTGTTTCAGATAACTTGTCGTGCAATCTTGAAAGTGTACTGAATTTTAAATGCTTTCTCCAAGTTTCATATAGTTCATCTTTATTTTTAGCGAAAACAGTATCGTCATAATTCGTATCTAGAGCCTCATCAATAGTGAAGTCATAAGGAGAATTTAATAACTCTTTATAGTATGATTTTATATTTTCAACTCGTTCTAAAAAACGGTTGTTTACCAAATTAAAAAAAGAGATATCTTCTTTCATTATTTGATTATCAATATCAGTTTTATATTGAGCAAATTCCTCAATATCTGATTGAAGAAAATAACGTTTTGTTGGATCTAATCCTTCTATAAAATCATTGAAGATTTTTATTGAAAAATCATCATTTATTTCCTGTGGTTGATAATGATTAGTGGTCAGTGAATATTTTAGAATACTTATAAGAACCTTATCTTTCTCAGTAGTCTTATCTTGCTGTTGATTAAAACTAAGTAAAGTCAATGCAAAAACTAGCATTGGGATTATATATTTCAAATTTTTCTTCATTATTATTCCGATTTTCTTCATTATTCTAACACTAAAATAGTGCCAATTTCTTAATATTATATAAAACAGCACTCTTTTTTTTAAATACCTCTAAAGCACTCATTCATAAGCGAACACAATGTTAACGATTTATCTTGTTTTATTATCATTAGGAAATGTTAAAAATGTTTTAGTTCTTCCAATTAAAAAATATAGTAGATTTGTTTTATCTCAAATATAAAAAATTCATGAGTTTAAGACCCTTAATTTTAGTGACCAATGATGATGGAATAACAGCTCCTGGAATCAGAAAATTAATAGCAATTATGAATACAATTGGTGATGTTGTTGTTGTAGCTCCAGATAGCCCGCAAAGTGGTATGGGACATGCGATAACAATTGATTCTACGCTTACATGTGATAAATTGAGGGTTGATAACGGATCTCAAGTAGAATATAAATGCTCTGGAACTCCTGCAGACTGTGTAAAACTTGCAGTTAGAGAAGTGCTAGATCGTAAACCTGATTTATGTGTCTCTGGAATTAATCATGGGTCTAATTCGTCCATAAATGTTATATATTCTGGAACTATGAGTGCTGCAATTGAAGCAGGTATCGAAGGTATTCCAGCGATTGGATTTTCATTGTTAGATTATTCTTGGGATGCTAATTTTGATTTATTGGAAGATGAGATTGTGAAAATCACTAATAACGTTTTAAAAAATGGATTGCCAGAAGGAGTTGTATTAAATGTTAATTTTCCTAAGACAGATAATTTTAAAGGAATTAAAATATGTAGACAGGCAAAAGGAAATTGGGAGGAGACATTTGACAAGCGGATAAATCCAAATGGAAAAGAATATTATTGGCTTTCGGGAAAATTTACTAATTTAGACAAAGGAGAAGATACTGATATATGGGCTTTGGAACATAATTATGTTTCAGTTGTACCTGTTCAATTCGATTTAACAGCTCATCATTTTATTCAAAAATTGAACAATTGGGATTTATAAACCATTTGTACCATAAGAAAAAATATACGCTAATGAAAAAAGAAATTTTAATAGGTTTTATAGTTGCAGTTTTTGCAACGATATGTGGTTTTTGTCTTTATGTCCAGCTTTTTTCAAAATTCGGATTTTACGAAACATTGGAAATTATTAGAGAGGGAGATTTGTTTGGTAAAGTGTTAGCATTAGCTGCAATTCCAAATTTATTTGTGTTTTTTATATTTCTTAAAAAGAAACAAGATTATAGAGCTAGAGGTGTGATGATGACAAGTTTATTAATTCTAATTGTAATGTTGGTTTTAAAATTTTTATAAAATATTTTATGAAATATTACATCATTTCTGGAGAAGCGTCTGGTGATTTACATGGTTCTAATTTAATGAAAGCCATGTATAGAATTGATTCTAATACTGAAATACGTTTTTGGGGAGGAGACTTGATGGAGAGTGCTGGTGGAACTCTTGTGAAACATTATAAAGAAAGAGCCTTTATGGGTTTTTCTGAGGTTATTATGAATTTAACTAAAGTGTTAGGTTTCATAAAATTTTGTAAAAAAGATATTTTAGAATTTAACCCTGACAAAATAATATTTATTGATAATTCGGGATTCAATTTACGAATTGCCAAATGGGCCAAAGCACAAAATTTCAATACTCATTATTATATTTCGCCTCAAGTATGGGCAAGTAGATCAAGTCGCGTGGATGCTATAAAACGGGATGTTGATTCTATGTACGTTATATTGCCATTTGTCAAAGATTTTTACAAGAAATATGGTTTTGATGTGACATTTGTAGGTCATCCTCTTTTAGATTCTATATATGATAGGGTTCAAGTTGATGAGAATACTTTTAAACGTGAACACGGATTGTCAAATAAGCCAATAATTGCATTATTGCCTGGAAGTAGAAAGCAAGAAATCACAAAAATGCTATCTGTAATGTTGAAGATGGCAGATAAATTTAAAGGGTATCAGTTTGTTATTGCTGGTGCGCCAAGCCAAGAATATTCATTTTATAAGCAATTTATAAAAACAGATAACGTAAAATTTATATCGAATAAAACGTATGATTTACTTTCATTTTCATACGCTGCATTAGTAACTTCTGGTACTGCGACTCTTGAAACGGCATTGTTTAAAATCCCTGAAGTAGTATGTTATAAAGGGAGTTGGTTTTCGTATCAAATTGCTAAAAGAATTATCACTTTAAAATATATTTCTTTGGTCAATTTAATTATGAATAGAGAATCTGTGATTGAGTTGATTCAAAATGATTTTAATGAGAAGCGGCTAGAACAAGAACTTGATAGGATTCTTGATCCTGAACAACGCCTTAAGATTTTTAACGATTATTACGAATTAGAGCAGATTCTTGGCGATAGCGGAGCAAGTGAAAAAACGGCTAAATTGATCATGAGTTAAATTTTCAGTATCTTTATGATGCTATGAAAAAAATGCTACAGTTTATTCCTGTACAACTTACTTTTTGTCTTGTTTTAGGAATTATTTTCGGATATTTTTTCTTACTATCCTACACTATTATTTCGTATCTATTATTAGGATTATTTCTCTTATTGGGTTTCGCATATTGGTATAGTAATTCTATGTTCAATAGGAATTTTATTTTTGTGATAACCTCTTACTTATTAACTTTTACTGTTGGTGTTTCTGTAATAACATTGAATAATGACTTGAATCATAAAAATCATTATTCGCATTTTCTAGAGGGAGAAAATGAATTTATTCTTATTGTTGAAAAAACACTAAAGTCAGGGAATTTCAATGACAAGTATGAGGCAGAAGTAGTAAAAGTTAATAATCATAATACTATAGGAAAAGTACTATTAAATGTAAAGAAGGATAGTCTTAGACAATTGAGTATTGACGATAAAATATATGTCAAATCCGATTTTCTTGAAGTTCTTCCTCCTAAGAATCCTTATTATTTTGATTATGGTAACTATTTAAAAAAGCAAAATATTTACCATCAATCATTCATTGAAAATGGAGGTTATTTAAAATTAGAAAAAAGAAAGTTCTCTTTTCAAGGGTTGGCACATCAGTTAAGACATAGGATCAATGTTAAATTACAGGCGAATGGATTTAAAGGAGATGAACTTGCAGTTATAAACGCTCTATTACTAGGTCAGCGACAAGATATTTCACCAGAATTATTGGATAGTTATGCAGGAGCAGGCGCAATACATATCTTGGCAGTATCAGGATTGCATATTGGAATATTATTATTGATTTTAAATTTTTTATTGACACCTCTTGAAAGATATAAAAGAGGAAAGTTTATTAGACTTATACTTATAGTTTCATTATTATGGACGTTTGCATTTATTGCAGGAATGTCTGCATCAGTAGTAAGAGCAGTTACAATGTTTTCGGCAGTTGCTATAGGAATGCTCGTAAATCGCCCAACGAATGTTTACAATACTTTGGTGATTTCAATGTTTTTTTTACTGTTATTCAACCCTTATTTCTTGTTTGAAGTAGGATTTCAATTGAGTTATCTAGCGGTATTCTCAATCGTATGGATTCAGCCAATGATTTATAGTATATGGAAACCGAAATGGAAAGTGATCGATTATTTTTGGCAATTGTTAACGGTTTCTATTGCAGCACAATTTGGTGTGATTCCTCTGAGTTTATATTATTTTCATCAATTTCCAGGATTATTTTTTATCTCCAATTTAGTGATCATTCCTGTACTTGGAACAATACTGATAGGTGGTATAGTTGTTATTATCTTGGCTTTGATTAATATGCTTCCTTCGTTTATTGCAAAAGCATATTATTACTTGATTTACATAATGAATTATGTGGTTGATTGGGTGGCGCAGCAAGAAGACTTTTTGATTAAAAATATCCCATTTTCTTTATTGATGGTAATTTTAAGCTATCTCTTGATTGTTATGGGAATTCGATTGATAGAAAGAAGAAGTTTTAAACGATTGACCGGATTATTAGGAGCGTTAATTTTATTGTTTTCAGTACTTATCTATCAAAAGTACGAGCGCCAATCTACTGATGAATTGATTGTTTTTAACAAAAGCAGATTTTCTATTATAGGAAATAGAGTAGGAAATAACCTAACTGTTTTACATACGTTAGATAGAGCTACTTATACTAAAGATAATACCATTAATCAATATGATCTTGGTTCTGGAAATTTAAAAATATCATATAAGGAAAGTATTTCTAATATTCTGAATTTTAAGCATAGAAAACTATTAGTTATAGATAGTTTAGGCGTTTATGATGTGAATGGTTACATGCCTGAAATTGTCATTCTTCAGCAATCTCCAAAAATAAACTTTGAGAGAATGATTGATTTACTTCAGCCTACAATGATAATTGCGGATGCTTCGAATTATAAATCTTATGTAATGCGATGGGAGCAAACTTGCTTGAAAAAAAGTACTTCTTTTCATTATACCAATAAGAAAGGAGCATATATAATAAAAGACTGATTCTTTAATTTACAAACTCTGGTTTGAAATTATCATAATAGTTTTGAAAACCTTCTTGAGTACTAAATTTATTATGATCATTCTTATGAAACATTTTAAGATATAATTCCAATTGTTGTGGTGTTCTATATCCTTTTAGAGGAATAATCATTTCAGCTTTTTCATCCATAAATACAATTGTAGGAAAAGCGGTAATTCCCATAAAAACAGAAAATTCATGAGCGTGATTTCTGCCTTTTGCTCTAGCAGGATCATATTTAGGATTGCTATATTTTTTCCCTTTATAATTGATGATATCATCACCTTCAGCATTGAATTTCACAGCGTAGAAGTTTTTATTTACATAGTCAGCAACTTCTTTATTTTGAAATGTGTTCTTATCGAGCATCTTACAAGGCCCACACCAATTCGTATAAACGTCAATCATGATTTTTTTAGGGTTGAGCTTCTGTAATTCAATTGCCTTGTCAATAGGTATCCAATTAATCTCCTGTGCTTTTATAGTAATTGTTGAAATGAACAATACTAAAAGTAAAATAATTTTTTTCATGTGTTTGTACTTATTGTTTTTTAACGCTCACTTGTGTTTGTTATTAATAATTTCTTTGGTTAGAGAAATTAGGGCATGCTCGTTTCATAAACTGATGGTCGCAATAAGCATTCCAAAATTACAATAACTAAAAAAAACACTTCTTAAAAGAAGTGTTTTTTTTTAGTTTAAATTTTAAGAAATGAATTAATCTGCCAATTCAAATCCTTCTGCTTCATCCGTATGCATATCAATTTCGTTATCCTCTGCACCGTGAGTCAATCGTTTTAGAGGTTTCATAAGAGCTATAACTAATAAACCAAAGGCTACAGTAAATACTACGATACCAATAAAAATAGTGTATTCTCCGAAGTGCTCAGATTTTTCACCTAAAATTCCAGCAACTTTACCACCAAGACCAGTTGCGGCAAAATACAATCCCATCATTAAAGATGCGTATTTTACTGGAGCTAATTTTGTTACAAATGATAAAGATACAGGAGATGAGGATAGCTCACCAATCGTATGAAATAAATAAGCTAGTACTAGCCATTGCATTCCTGAACTTCCATTTGCTTCAAACTCTCTAACAGCGAAAATCATAAATACAAAACCTAATCCCATTATTATGGTTCCAGTTGCCATTTTAAATAGCGAAGATGCTTCTTTGTTTTTTAATTTACGTTTTGCCCAAATATTAGCAACCCAAACAGCTAATAGAATAATAAAACCAGCATTCAACCCTTGAAACATAGGAGTTGGGATTAAATAACCAAGTAGCATTCTATCAGTTTTTGTTTCAGTATAAACATTCATCAACCCTCCTGCTTGCTCAAATGCACCCCAAAAAACGATTACTAATAAAAATGAAAGTAGTAATACTAGGAAACGATCTTTATCTATAATGTTTTCTAAACTTTTATAAATCATCATCAATAATCCAATTACAAAAGAAAGAAATATAAATAATGCTCCATATCCCCAATGATCAACTCCTTCAAATGTAAATCCAGCATAAAGTGATAACGCTATTAATACTGTGAAAATTCCTAAATGAATTGGAGACTTAAAAATATTTCCAAATAACTTTCCAATTGAAACATCATTCTTTTTATCTTCTATTGAAGGCTTATTACCAACATGTACAAGGTATTTTTGTCCCCAAGCATAAACGATTAATCCAAGTAGCATTGCAATTCCAGCCATACCAAATCCAGCATGCCACCCCCATTTTGCAACAACAAGACCTACAAAAGTAGTGGCAAGTAGAGAGCCTAAGTTTATACCAATATAAAATATTGAAAACCCTTTATCTCTTCGGATATCTCCTTTTTTATACAATCCTCCAACCATTGTTGAAATGTTTGGTTTTAAACAACCTACACCCAAAATAATTAATCCTAAACCTGTAAAAAAGGCCCATTCAGCCTCTATAGCCAAAGTACCATGACCCAAGCATAAAATAATTGCTCCAAGCATTACAGTTTTTTTCTGACCTAAAACCTTATCAGCTAATATTCCTCCAGGAATAGAAACTACATACACTAACATTACATACCATCCGTACAATTGATAGGCCTCTAAATTTGACCAGCCCAAACCTGCACCATCTTTATGACCAATTGTTGCAATCATATAAATTACTAAAAGCGCACGCATTCCATAATAAGAAAAGCGTTCCCACATTTCAGTAAAGAATAATACATATAGACCTATAGGATGTCCAAATAGTTCTCTTTGATGTGGTTTTAATGCTGTACTTGACATAATGATTTTAAAATTTTTAGATTAAAATAAATGTTATTATTACAATACTTTTTCAGCAGTTTTTTTAAATATTCGATGCTAAAAATAACTTATTTTTTCGAAAGTTGAATAAACTCAAGCAATTTTACACAAAATATAGCAATAACAACGTTAAAAATCTCAAAAGATATAAATGCCCTTTTTTATTTGATTCTACTATCTTTGCATCTTTCAATACAATACATAAATGTCAAAAACAATTTCTGGATTTTCTAAATTTTCTAAAACAGAGAAAATTGATTGGTTGGTAAAAACTTTTTTTGCCAATGATATAACTGCTGCAAATACATTAAAGCAATATTGGAGTTCTGACGAAGAATTACAAGAATTGCATGACGAGTTTATTGAAAATACTGTATCAAACTATTACTTGCCGTATGGTGTTGCTCCCAATTTCGTTATAAACGAAGAACAATATGTCATTCCTATGGCAGTTGAAGAAAGTTCAGTAGTCGCTGCAGCTTCATTGGTCGCGAAATTTTGGAGCACGCGAGGAGGTTTTCAGGCTGAGGTAATTTCGACCAAAAAAATAGGTCAAGTACACTTTATATACGAGGGTGATGTTGATGAACTAAGAAATTATTTTAACAATACGAAAGAAGATTTATTAGAGGCAACAGAATCCATTACCAAAAACATGCGAAAGCGAGGAGGGGGAATACTTGAGTTAGAATTACGTGATAAAACAGAAGACCTAGATAATTATTATCAATTACATGTGACGTTTGATACGAAGGATTCTATGGGAGCAAATTTCATTAATTCGTGTCTTGAGGCAATCGCTGCAACTTTTAAAAAGGAAGGTATTCAGATAGTGATGAGTATTTTGTCAAATTATGTTCCTGAATGTCTCGTACGAGCGGAAGTAAGTTGTAAAATAGAAGATTTAGGAGATGCAAATCCAGAACTATTTGCAAAGAAATTTAAGCAAGCAGTTGATATTGCTAATGTTGAGCCTCATAGAGCGGTAACTCATAATAAATGAATAATGAATGGTATTGATGCTGTTGTGATTGCTACTGGAAATGATTTTAGAGCTGTTGAGGCAGGAGCACATGCCTATGCATCAAGAAGCGGAAAGTACAAGAGCCTTACCAATTGTGAAGTGAAAGATGGAATGTTTAAATTTTGGATTGAAATTCCATTAGCATTAGGAACTGTTGGAGGACTGACAGCCTTACATCCATTATCCAAACTTTCTTTACAAATGTTACAAAACCCCTCTGCTGAAGAATTGATGAAAATTGTTGCAGTTGCTGGATTAGCACAAAATTTTGCTGCATTGAGAGCATTGACAACAACTGGAATTCAACAAGGACATATGAAAATGCATTTGTCCAATATCATCAAGCAGTTAGGAGCAACAGAAAAAGAAAGAGACTATTTGTTAGAGTATTTTGTGGATAAGCAAGTTTCTCATAGTGCAGTTGTAGATGTATATAATAACTTGAATTTATAGATGCAAAAGTTTTACAGCAACGGAAAATTATTATTGACAGGTGAATATGTTGTGCTTGACGGTGCAACGTCTTTGGCACTTCCGACTACTTTTGGTCAAGACTTGGTTGTGCAATCGATTAAAGAACCATTACTAATCTGGGAAAGTTATGATGAAAGAGGAATTACATGGTTTCAAGCCGAATTCCGAATGTCAGATCTACGAATCGTATCTGAGACTTTCAATTCAGAAACTGATAATTCTAAAGAAACACTTGCTATTTCTCTTCAAAAAATAGTACTACATGCACAAAAAATGAATCCTAAATTTTTAAATTCTAAAACTGGATTTCATATAAAAACCAATCTTTCTTTTCCTCGAAATTGGGGACTAGGAACTTCATCAACCTTGATACATAATATTGCAAGTTGGGCGGAAGTTGATCCGTATGAATTGTTATTTGCATCTTTTGGTGGGAGTGGTTATGACATTGCTTGTGCGCAGAATGACACACCAATTTCATATCAGTTAAAAGATGAAAAACCAATTGTAAAAGCAATTAATTTCAAACCTATTTTTTCTGATCAATTGTATTTTGTGCATTTGAATGTAAAACAGAATAGTAGATCAGGAATTAAAAAGTATCGAGAATTTGATACAGATAAAGAGAATGTGATACAAGACATTTCAACAATTACTGATGAAATGGTTAACTGTGATAATTTGTCAGAATTTGAAAGAATGTTGAAAGCGCACGAACAGATAATTTCTAAAGTAATTCATAATAAACCCATTCAAGAATTAGTATTTAAGGATTATTTTGGTCAGACCAAAAGTTTGGGTGCTTGGGGAGGCGATTTTATTCTTGCTACAGGAAACCAAGATACTCCAGCATATTTTAAGGAAAAAGGATTTGAAACTGTGGTTTCGTATAAGGATATGATTTTATGAGTAGAATAGTAATTATTGGAGGTGGAGCAGCAGGATATTTTGCAGCAATTACCACAGCAGAAAGTAATCCAGAAAACGAGGTTATCATTCTTGAAAAGAGTAAGAAGGTTTTACATAAAGTCAAGATTTCTGGAGGCGGAAGATGTAACGTTACACATGCTTGTTTTATTCCAAATGAATTGGTAGAATTTTATCCTCGAGGGAAGAAAGAATTGTTGGGACCTTTTCATCAGTTTATGACTGGAGATACAATGGGATGGTTTGACGATAGAAATGTTCCTTTAAAAATAGAAGATGATAATCGTGTTTTTCCTGAGTCTAACTCTTCGCAAACGATTGTAGATTGTTTAACTCAGAGCGCTGAAAATGCTGGAGTCAAATTGTGGCTAGAGCAGAACGTGCAATCTGTAATTTCATCAAATGGTACATTTGAAATAAAGACAAATACACAAACTATTACGGCAGATAAACTACTCATTGCTGCAGGATCAAATCCTAAGATTTGGGCATTAGCAGAAACATTAGAGCATTCTATTATTCCACCTGTTCCATCACTGTTCACATTTAATATTAAAGATAGTAGAATAAAAGATTTGCTAGGAATTTCTGTGCCAAATGCTACGGTTAAAGTTTCTAATACAAAACTAGAAGGTTCTGGACCTTTATTAATCACACATTGGGGAATGAGTGGTCCTGCGATATTGAAAATGTCGGCTTTTGGAGCAAGGATATTGGCAGATAAAAAATATGTATTTGATATAGAAGTAAATTGGTTGTCAAAATCTACAGAAAAAGTATTCAATCAATTAAAATCATTCCAGTCGGAACTTGGAAAAAAACAGATTGCATTAAGATCTCCATTTCCTGTAATTTCTAAAAGATTGTGGGAACGATTGGTATTGTCATGTGGAATTGATGTTAGGTATCGTTGGATTGATATGACCAAAACTCAAATGGAGGTATTGTCCACAGAATTGACCAAAGGTGTTTTTAAAGCCAATGGAAAGAGTGTTTTTAAGGAAGAGTTTGTAACTTCTGGAGGTGTCAACCTAAAAGAAATTAATTTCAAAAGGTTTGAAAGTAAACTCCATAAAAATTTATTTTTTGCAGGAGAAGTATTGGATATAGATGCTGTTACAGGTGGATTTAACTTTCAAAATGCATGGACTGGAGGTTTTATTGCTGGGAATGCAATGAGTGAAGATTAAGCGAGTTCTCCTCGATGAGGTTTCAACGCATCTCTATACGTTTTCATATCTACTTCGTCAACAGTTATAAATGCGATGCTATGCATTTCAGAAATTTCAAGATGATTGATCTCGTAGAAATGCAATTTTTCAAGAGTAGCATATTCTTTTAAATGTACACAATGGTGTTGTGCAGTTGGCAAAGAAACACTGCCTTTAAAATCCCAAATTAACTTTAGTTTTCTATTCAAATCTTTTTTGACAAAAATAGAAAACTAAAATCGATTTATTGTTTTTTAGAGAACGTCAATTCCATTCCGTTAATTAACAGCAATAAACCATCAATTCCTCCACGATGTCCATATATGGATCTATCATACATAGAGAATTGACCAATTCCATAACCAATTCCATCAGTGATAAATTTCATTAGTTGTAGTCTCTTTGCAGATATTAATTTTCCTTCCATTAACCCATTCATAAAGATTGCAACTTCTTGAGGAGTATAAACAATTGAATATCAGCACCATATGGAAGGCTCATGTAAGTCTCATTTGACTTTTTCCATTTTTCATTGAAAGTATAAGATAACGCTTCATTATTTTTAGTGTTTATGAAATCTCCATACTACGTATTACTTAAGTCTAGAGTGTCAGCAATATGGCTTTTTTATAAAATTAAAAAAAATTCAGTACTGATTTATCAATATTTTAATATATGCTTGGGTACCACATGTTTTTTTATAAATTTTAAATACTATGAAATTATGATGAAAAAACTACTTTTAAGGGTAACAACCTATGCACTATTATTAACAGCAAGTATAAGTTTTGGTCAAACAATTGATTTAGGAACACTTTCCTCTTTTGAGGCTTATACTGGATCGGGAACAGTTTTAAACTCATAGCACTTCTTAGATTTAAAATTACAGTTTATAGATTTATTTATACACTTAATGGTTTTAGTCTTTTTTTATAGGGGTAAAGGTTAAATATTTGTTTAGGGAAAATTGCAGAGACTTTTACAGGCGATGTTGGCTCCCATATACGGGAATCCGTATAAATATCATATTCGTAGAGTTTAATTTTGATTTAATCAATAATCAATTTTAAGTCTATTTAATTTAATATATATCAATTCAAAAATAACGAAACACATACATTCACGACCCCTATTTTTTTTTAATTTTAAATGCTATGAAATTATGATAAAAAAACTACTTTTCAGCTTAACAGCTTGCGTACTATTATTAACATCAAGTATAAGCTTTGGTCAAACAATTGACTTAGGAACACTTTCCTCTTTTGAGGCTTATACTGGATCGGGAACAGTTTTAAACTCAGGGGCGACTTTTACAGGCGATGTTGGCTCCCATATCGGAACAATAAGCGGTTTCGTGCCGCCAGCTTTTACAGGTACAATAGAAAATGCTAATTCTACAACGACTCAAGCTAGAATAGACTTGTTTAATTTATATGTAGACCTTAACAGTGTCTTTGATACGAAAACTCATGTTGCGGCTTTTGGAGCCGAAACTATTACCCAAGGCGTGTATTCGATCGCGACCGCTGGTTCTATCGCAGGAGATCTTTATCTTAATGGAGGAGGAGATGTTAATGCTTCCTTTATAATTAAATTTGGCGGAGCAATGGCAGTGTCAGCTGGCGCAAATGTTTATTTAACTAATGGCACAAAGGCTAGTAACGTTTTTTGGATTGCTGAAGGAGCTATTACTGTCGGAGCCGGCAGTATTATAAAAGGAACGTTGTTTTCACATTCTGCAGCGGTTACTCTTGCAACGGATGTTACTCTTGAAGGAAGAATGCTTAGCATGTCAGGTGCAATAAGTATTGCTGCTGGTAGTGTGGCAACTAAACCCAGTTCCGCTAGTACTATTCAAATACCTTGTTATGGCAGCACTCCCGCTGCTGATGTTGATGTGTTAGGAAGTGGAAGTCTAGAAAATTTTGGACTTTTTACGAGTGCTGGAGCTGTGAATAATACAGGGATATCTGGTATATTTGGCGATATTGGTTCAAATGCTGGCGCTATTAGTGGTTTTGCTTCTTCAGTTCATGTTGGAACTGTGTATAATGCAAATCCTATAACTGCAGCTGCCAAAGCGGAGTTAGATATCGCCTATACTCAGCTTATGGCATTACCAAGTACAACTTCTCACGCACCAGCTTTTGGATATGGAGAGACTATTTATCCTGGAGTTTATTCTGTTGCAGGAGCAGGATCTTTAGTAGGAACTGTTACCTTAGATGGTAACAATGATCCTGATGCATATTTTGTTTTTAAGATTGGAGGGGCGTTTTCAGCAGCGGCACAATCAAAAGTAATTTTAACTAATGGAACGCGGCGATGCAATGTTTTTTGGATTGCTGGAGCTGGAGTTTCCACAGGGGCTATTACTATAGCAGCTGCTAGTAACCTTAAAGGAACATTCATTTCTCATGCTGGAGCTTGTAGCCTTGGAGCAGGTGCAATTTTAGAGGGCCGATTGCTTTCTACTGCCGGTGCAATTAGCACGAATGTAGGTACAACCTATGTGATAAAAGATGAGGAAAACCCTATTTTAGTTGGTGTACCTGGTAATGTAACTGTAGAATGTGATGCTATTCCTGCTATTGCAGTTGTAACTGCTACAGACAACTGTGTCGCTACTCTTGTTGTTTCATCTTCTGAAACAGCTAATACTGTTACTGATGGTATTGGTTCAATAACTCGTGAATGGACAGTAACTGATGGCAGTGGTAATACAACTACAGAAACACAAACTATTACTGTTCAAGATACTACTGCACCTGCTTTAGTTGGTGTACCTGGAGATGCTACGGTACAATGTGATGCTATTCCTGCTATCGCAGTAGCAACTGCTACAGATAACTGTGATACTACACTTACTGTTACGTCTTCTGAAACTGCTAATACTGTTGCTGATGGTGTTGGTTCTATAACTCGTGAATGGACGGTAACTGATGATAGTACTAACACTACTACAGAAACACAAACTATTACTGTTATTGATTCTACTGCACCTGCTTTAGTTGGTGTACCTATAGATGTTACATTAGCCTGTGATGCTACTATTCCAACTGCACCTTCTGTAACTGCTACGGATATTTGTGATACAACACTTACTGTTGGCTTTACTGAAACTATTTCTGTTACTCATGGTGTTGGTTCTATAACCAGACAATGGACTGTAACTGATGATGGTGGAAATACAACTACAGCAACTCAAACTATTACTGGTATTGATTCTGCAGCACCTAGTTTAGTTGGAGTACCTGGTAATGTTACGGTAGAATGCGATGCTATTCCTCTTATTGCAGTAGTAACTGCTATAGATAACTGTGATACTACACTTACTGTTACGTCTTCTGAAACTGCTAATACTGTTACTGATGGTGTTGGTTCTATAACTAGAGAATGGACTGTAACTGATAATGGTGGAAATACAACTATAGAAACTCAAACTATTACAGTAATTGATTCTACGGATCCTGTTTTAGTAGGAGTACCTGCGAATACTACAGTAGAATGTGATTTTATTCCTGTTATTGCAGTAGCAACTGCTACGGATAATTGTGATACTACACTTTCTGTTACGTCTTCTGAAACTGCTAATACTGTTACTGACGGTGTTGGATTGATATCACGAGAATGGACAGTAACAGATGATCGTGGAAATACAATTACACAAACTCAAACTATTACTGTAATTGATGATGGTGGAAATACAACTACAGCAACTCAAATTATTACTGTTATTGATTCTACGAATCCAACGATTACGGATGTTGCTGATGTAACAGTTAATTGTGAGGATGATACAACTTCATCTGCAACAGGAACTGCAACAGGAACTGATATCAGTTCTGCTATTTTTATCACTCAAAGTGATGTAAGTACACAGGATGCTGACGCAAGTACTTCTGATCATTATAACTATACGATTACAAGAACTTGGAAATCTACGGAGGTAA